>DAIOWH010000119.1:0-20788 GCA_036758585.1 Planctomycetia bacterium | reverse complement strand
ATAACTCGGCGTGTCGAGTTTCGGCCTGGGCGAGTCGCCCCTCCGCTCCGACGACGTTCTGCTCCACCTCCGCCGCTGCTCTGCCAATCTCTTCGTCCACTTTCTGCAGTAACTCGGTCAGGGATAGCTCGACGTGCCTGGTGATGCGTTCGACCTCGGTCAGGCGCTCTGCTCGAACCTCGTCAAGAAACGGTTTCAAAGCCTGCTCGTGAACGAAGGAAGTAAACTCTGGCTCGCTGGCTATCGCCGGAAGCTCGTCTGGAGGGGAAGCAGGCGTGAGGTTGCCGAGCGCAGCAGGGTCCAGGAGCAAGCAAATTGCCGCCTGATTTTGACTCCACCGCGAAGAGTCGCTCGTGCACGACATGGCAGGCCCACCAGCCCAACAGTCCAGGCCCCCGGCCCGTTGGCACGGACCGTCTCCACCCGCATCGGCTCATTGAAGAGCGGACCGGTAATCGTTTGGCCTGGAGTCAGTAACCGCTCAGTCATGCGATGGCACCCGTAAGTTCTGCTGACTGAAATAGCCGGATAAGGAATTGGTCCGAACTTCCCAATATCGGTGGGGACACTAACCCGAAGCGTCAGCGAGGACAACCGATCTTTCCGATCCTCGCTGACGCTTCGGGTTTGTGTGGCATAGGGAACTTATTTTGGACCAAATCCTAAGCGGCAGAAGGCAACTTTGGCAGTGATTCTATGCGGGAGTTGGGCTGCCTACTAAATGGCTTTGCGTGATCCTGGGAGTCCGCAGGGATAGTAGCCCGACGCGCCAGCGAGGGACCGGCCTGATTTCTTGTGATTTCGCCATGTGCTCCCCTCGCTGGCGCGTCGGGCTACTGTCCCAGAATCGTGCAAGGCTATTTAGAACAGCGCGGCTGTCCTTGTTGGACAACGTGGTATCAGCAGTTGTTCCCGTTTCCTTTTGGCCGCGGGAGAACTTTTGAAAAAACGAATGGGCCGAGTGGAGCCGGTGTTGAGCCGGCACAACGGCACGGACTACATGTCCGGGCGTCTGGCGTGCCAATCGGTCAGGAGTTGAAAGGCGTTTGCGGCGGCCAGCAGCGAGTGTTCGCCGAATGAGCGACTGACGAACATCAAACCGGTCGGCAAGCCGCGCTCGCCGAAACCATTCGGGACGGAAATGGCGGGCACGCCGGCGAGATTCGAGGCGACGCCGAGCGCCGTGCCGCGAAACGAGCCGGAGTATTCGGCGAACGATTTCGCAATCGGCGGAGCGACCGTCACCGTGGTCGGGGCCAACACGGCATCGAACCGAGCGAGAAGCTCGTCGAGCGTCCGGTTCAGGACTCCGCGGATGCGCTGCGCGCGGATGAAGTCCTTGGCCAGGATCATTTGCTCGGCGTAACCGCCGATTCGATCTTCGGGCGCGGTCAGTTTGGCGACCTGGCCGCGGGCCACGAAGTCTTCGAACGCGCTGGCCTTCTCGGCGCTCAGGATCGTACTCAGCACCGTGCCGAACGGCTGATCGGGCAGCGCGACCTCGTCGACCGACCCAAATCGTCGCAGCACATCGAGCGACGCGTCGAAGTTCGCCTGCACCGCCGGTTGTGCTTTGGCGGCTGCGCCGGCCACGACGGCCAGTCGCAGCGGGCGACGTTCCACGCAAGTGGGCGGATAGCAGAACGGCCGGTCGACGCTCGACGCGTCGGCCGGGTCTCGGCCGGCGATCGCGCCGAGCACCAGGCCGCAGTCGTCGGCCGTGCGCGCGAGCGGCCCGAGCTTGTCCAGCGTCCACGACAGTGCCATCGCGCCGTGACGGCTGACTCGCCCATAGGTGGGCCGCAGACCGGTGACCCCGCAGTAGCTGGCCGGCGTCATGATCGAACCGGACGTTTCGGACCCGATCGCGAACGGGACCAGCCCGGCCGCCACGGCCGCGCCCGACCCGCTCGACGACCCGCCGCTCCACGAATCGGGCGACCACGGCGTCAACCCCGGCCCGGTGAACGACGCGTCGGCCTGACGGTAGCCCATGCCGCCGGCGATCTCGACCATCGCCAGCTTCGCGCACAGCACCGCGCCGGCCTCGCGCAGTTTGCGAATCACCGTGGCGTCGAAGTCGAACACCTGATCGCGCAGCGGTGCGGCCCCCCACGTCGTCGGCACGCCAGCCGTCGCCAGTAGATCCTTCGCTCCGTACGGAATGCCGTGCAGCGGCCCGCGGTCGATCCCACGGTCCAGTTCATGCTGAGCCGCGCGAGCCTGGCCGACGGCCAACTCGCGAGTCACCGTGACGACGGCATTGAATCGCGGTCCAATCTTCTCGAGCCGGGCGAGGAAGTGCTCGGCCAACTCGATGGCCGATACCGACCGGCAGCGCAACAGTCGGCCAAGCTCGCGGATCGTCGCAAATGATAGGTCGGCCATTGAGACCCCCGGGGCAGCAATCGTGGGGCAAGCTTCCAGCCTGCCGTTTCTGGACGACGTTGGCAGGCTGGAAGCCTGCCCACGTTTAGCGGTTCAACGCCGCAAAGGTCGTCGCCGGCTCGTCCGAGTTCTGCAGCTTGAACTCACCGAGCGACTTCGACGCGGCAAGCTGCGACTCGATCTTGCCGCGCACCTGTTTCCACTGCTCGTCAGTGAGTCGATCGGGAAACCGCGCCTTGAGCGCAGCCAAAAGCTGGTCGGCCGGCGACGGCGGCGGCTGGTCCGCTTGATCAGCGGGGGTTCCGCCGGCAGCAAGCGCAGCGCACCCCGCCACGACGCTCGCAGCCAACCCTTGCGTGAACTTGCGACGGTCCATCGGTCCTCCTCCGACTCTGTGTCATCTGCGGAATCTGTGGTTCAACCTCCGCGGTTTTGTGGTTCGCCCTTCGGTTCCAATCACGGCAGTTCGCCGAGCAGGATGGCGTGGAATTCCAGGTCGGTTTCGGGATCGTGGGCTTGAAGCTGGATCGTGCCGGGTTCGACACGCCGGCCGCGCCGCGGATTCTCGTGCGGCTCGCGCGGGTCGGTCCAATCGGTGGTCTGGTAGCCGTTCACCCAGGTCGCCAGGTGCGCTCCGTGAGCGATCACGGTCATACGGAACTTCGCGCCGTCACGCGCGATCGGCCGGCGGGCCTGCTGCCGATCGTCGATGCCGCCAGTCGTGTAACCGTGTTCGCCCTTGGAGTGATCGTACCAGCGATTGTGAAGCTGAGCCTCGTAGCCCATCATCACCGTGCCGGGCTGGTTGCGTACGAACAGGCCGCCGTTGGTGTGCTCGCGTCGCATACGCGCGTCGATCTGAAGGATGAGGTCGCCGAAGCGATTCGGCTGGTCGGTCGGCGCATACTCGAGCGCGCCCGGCCCGCCGACCGCTCGAATCGCTCCTTGCTCGACCGACCATTTCGGCCGCTTGTCTTGTGCCTGTTTTTCCAGATCGCGGCGTTCCCAGCCATCCAGGTCGCGGCCGTTGAACAGCGGCCTCGTCGCCACCGGCCGCAGGGCAATCGACGCGATCGCCACGCCCTCGCCCAACTCGATCGGACCGCGCTGGCCGCGCGACCAGAGCGTCGTCTTACCCGGCGTCACCTTGGCCGGTTGGCCGCCGAGCCTGATTTCGCCCTCGCGCACGACGTCGACCTGCAACTCGTAGTTCGCGAATTCCGTGGTCGTCCTCCCACCTTCGATCGTCGCTCGACCATCCGCGCGCCGCAACTTGGCCCCGCTCCAGCCAAACGTCGTCTCCCGATCAAACAGCGCGATCCAGCCGGCGAGGGCCTGCTCGTCACTCAGCAACGGCGGCGGCGCGGCGGTCGGCGGCAGCTTCGCTCGGTCGTCTTCCGCAGCATCGCCGCAAGAGGCGCGAGCTTGTTTCGCCGCCATCACGTCGAGTTCGTCCAGCTTCAGCCGCACGCTGACGACGTACGGCGGCTGGCCCTCGTCCCAGTGGCCGTATGTAGTCGTCACGATCGTGCCGTCGGGCAGAACCTCGACGCCGGGATAGGCGCAGTCGGCGCCCTTGGTGTTGTCCATCAGTCGCACGCGATATTGGCCCTCGCGGCTGGCGACGATGTCGTCGTAGCGACCGACCCACGCCACCCAGTCGCCCTGCGTGCTCGATTCGTGCGTCCGGTCGCGAAAGCTAATGAAGAGCCGGCCGTCGGGCGAGTATCGGCCGACGTGGCGATCGCCAGTGAGCGAACCCGGCAACTCGCGCGGGCGAGACCAGGTCGCGCCCTCGTCATTCGAGAAGATCACGTGCGAGTTCCCCGTGCGCGAATTCTCGCGGAGCAGCACGGCCAGTTGCTTGCCGTCCGGCGACCGGATGCAACCCGGCTCGCACAGGTGCACGTCGCTGCTCGCGAACACCGACGCGGGCCGAGACCAGGTCAGGCCGCCGTCGTCGGACGTGGTCTTGTAGAGTGTGAAGACGACCGGCTTTTTCTGTTGAGCTTGCGAAGTGAAGAACCGGCCGTCGTCATGGAACATCGCCAGGTAGCGGCCGGGGCCGGTGCGGATCGGCTCGACGAAGCCCATCACGACAATGCCGCCCCAATCGCCGGTCGGCTCGAGTTCGCTCCAGGTTGCCCCGTCGTCGTCACTGGTCGCAAGCCGAGCGGGGTAAAGGCCCGACCAGAGGATCAGGCGTCGCCGGCCGCTCGCGTCGACCACGCGATGAATCGTGGGCGTCTCGCGACTCGTGGCCCAGCTTGCCGGCGTGGGCAGCCGATCGCTCCAGGTGCGCCCGCCGTCTGAACTGCGTTTGTACACGATCGGACCGCGCCCGTGACCTTTGGGATACACGCACAGGATCGTCTTGCCGTCTTCGAGCAGCACGGTCGCGGGGTGGCCGAGGTACTGGCCCGTTTCGCGATCGACCACGACCTGCCGCTGCTTGTCGCCGGCCAGGTCGATGAGCGGGATCGAGTAGCCGCGCGGCGGTGCGGGAATCGCGGCGCCGGACGCGACCGGCGAGTGGTTCGGTTCCAGCGCCGCGGCCGTGCGCGGCGATTGAAGTTGCCACTGCTCGTCAAAGAAGTCGGCGGCGGCGATGCGGCCGGGCCAGCGCGAGTTCGCCGGTGTGGTCACGTCGACGATCGACCAGTCCGGCAGCTTCGGCACCTGCCGCGCATTGTTCAGATAGTCGTACTCGCGGAATGTGAACCCGCTGTTGAGCACGACGTAACGCTGTGGGTTGAGCGGATTCGGATAGATCATGACGGGCACGTGATGCGCGGAGTCGAACGCGGGCGCGGCGTTCGGGATGGGCGACCGGCCAGTCAGGCGAATCCCCGCGGCGGTCCATTGGATTGGCAACCGCTCGGCAATGCGGGCCAGCACGCGGTTGCTCTGCGGGTCGCCCCAGAGCACCAGGTTGCTCGACGCGATGTCGGCGTCGGTGATTTCCGTGTCGGCCTTCACCGGCGCCTCGCCGCGGAACTGGCGACGCCAGTGCGTCGTCGCGTGTTCCATTTCGGCGGCGACCCACGCGCCAATCTTTTCGTTGAGCGGTTTGCCCGTCGGCCGAACCATGACGAAGCGGTCCATGAACGCATCGTCGATCGGCCCCTGCAAGCCGTGTCGCTTGCGCAGCACGCCGTCGACCTGCGTGTGCGTCTCGGTCCAATTCTTGTCGATGCGGCGGAAGTGGACCACCCACGAACGGTCCGATTGCACGCGATCCACCTGCATCACCTGGCCGTCGATGTGTACGGTCGGCCGTTTCGCCGCGTCAAGCGGACACAGGCCCGGCGGCATCGCGAGCGTGAGCGCGGCGACGTTTTCGGTCGTCACGCGAACCTCGTGATCCGACGCGATCTCGGCATCCACGCGGGCACGCTGCCAATGACGATCCAGGCCGTCGACGGTGACCCAGAGCATCTCGTTGTAACGCAGCGTCCAGGTCGTGAACCGCACGCGGCGCGGGACCGGATTGCGGCCGGGGGCAACGATCGAGTCGATCCGCCGGTTGATCTCGTCCTTGGCCTGCGGATGATACGAGTGGCCGGTCTTCGGCCCGATGACATGGACCAGCGGCAGGTTCTCGTCGGCCATCGCGCGGGCCATGATGTCGGCCGCCTGCTTTTGCTTGTCGATTTCGCCGCTGTACGCGACCACGGGGCAGTTGAAGAGATTGGCCGCGTAGTCGGTGCAGTCATAGAGGTGCCAGAGCGTTCGTTCGTACGCGGGCGGATCGAGTGTCTCGTTCTGAAAGACGCGCAGGAAATCGGGTGTCTCGGAGAACCCGGCCCCTGGCGCGGCCGCGGCCCACAGCCCAGCGTGATGCACCGCGAACTGCCAACACGCCGCCCCGCCCATCGAAAACCCACGCACGACCAGACGGTTCTCGTCGATGGAGTAGTTCCGCCGCACGTGATCGAGCGCCTCGAACGCATCGACTTCGCCGGCCAGTTTGTTGGCGTTGCAGTAGCGACCGTAGGGATGCAGCACGAATGCGTCGCGCGGCGTGAACTCGCCCGGCAGCCGCTCGCGGGCGTCGATGAAGTTCAGTTCGCTGAGCGTTTCGCCGCGCCCGTGAAACCAGAAGTCGAGCCGGTGGCGGTGCGGGCCGCCCGGCTGGTACGACGCGGGCACGACCAGCCCATACGGCTGCACCGATCCGTCAATCTTCGACACGTAGCCGCGCACGACCAGCCCGCTGGCCGTGGTCCACGGCGCCTTGCCGTCTTCGAGCGATCGGGCGCGATCCAAGCCGCGATCGAGCAGCCGGTCGGCGATGGCGATTTCTCGCGCGTGGAAGAACTCGTTGTACTTGAGCGCGTCGTGTACGGCCTTGTGATACACCTCGACGTCAGGCAACAGGGCCGCGAGCGCTGGTTTGTCCTTCAACTTGCCGCGCAGTTCGGCGATGGCCGCGCCGAGCTTATCCGCGCCGGCCCGCAGCCGCTCGCGGTCGGCCGCCGGCAGTTCGACCCCCGGCGGTGGCACGGGCCGCACCTTGTCCGGCAAGTTGTCCTGTGGCCCGTCGATCGAGACGCCGGCGAGACAGATCAGCGATGCGGTCAGTGCGGCAAGCGACATTGGTGTGGTTACTCCAAAAAAGGGCAGGGACACCTTGGGTGGCATGCCGGCAGCTTGGGTCGGCTGCCCACGCAGAGCCGAGGGCATGGCACCCAAGATTCCAGAATCACCCACCCTCCAGAAAAAGCCCGCGTTCGGGCGGCGGGCGTATTATGATGGTGGCCGGTCTGCTTGGCGACAGGTTCACCTGGTTGATCATGGGTCGTAGTTGCGAGCAACCACCCTACACGATTGGGGAGACCACGAATGAAACGAAACTCACGAATCCACGAGAAGCAGTCCGCATCCAGTCGGCGCGGATTCTTGCAGCATGCCGCCGGTGTAACGGCCGGAATCGCCGCGGCGGCGGCGACGGCCGAGGCGGCTCCGGCGGCCCAGGCCCCGGCGAGCCTGCTGCCGACGATAGCGCTCGGCGAACACCGCATCACACGACTCATCGTGGGAGGCAACCCAATCTACGGACACTCGCACTTCAATCGACTCTACAGCCAGCACCTGATCGACTATCACACCCCGGAACGAGTCGTCGAACTGCTTCGCGCGTGTCAGGCGGCGGGCATCAACACTTGGCAGAACAGTTTCGCCGAACGCACGCTCGACGACGTTGAGAAGGTCCGCAGCGCGGGCGTGCCGTTCCACTGGCTGCTGCTGGGCAAGGGCGACTGGGACCAGCGGCCGGAACTGATCGACTACGCGGCCAAGCGTCGCCCGATCGGCATCGCGCCGCACGGGGCCTTGGCCGAGCGATTGCACCGCACGGGCAAGCTGCCGGTGCTGCTCGACCTGCTCAAGCGGATTCGCTCGACCGGCGTGCTGGTCGGACTGTCGGCGCACAACCCGGCCCTGATCGAGCTGGCCGAGGAGCAAGGTTGGGACGTCGATTACTACATGTGCTGCCAGTACTACCTGACTCGCCCGCGCGACGAGTTCGAAAAAGTGCTGGGCGAAGTGCCGATGGGCGAGGTCTACCTGCCGAGCGATCGCGACCGGATGCTCGGTGTGGTTCGCGCCGCGCGGCGGCCCTGCCTGGTCTACAAGATCCTGGCCGCCGGCCGCGCCAGTCTCACGCCCGCCGGCATCCGCGACGCCTTCCACTACACGCTCAGCCGCATCAAGCCGACCGACGCCATGATCGTCGGCATGTTCCAGGAGTTCGGCGACCAAGTGGCGATGAATGCCCAGGTCGTCCGCGAACTGTGTGCGCGCGAGGGGCAATCCTGAACTGCCGGCCGACGGTTGAGGGTCGAGGGAGTGAGGAGCAAACGCAAAGACGCCAAGTCGCAAAGGTGCAAAGGGGGAAGAATCGGTTTTCAGTTTTCAGAGTGCCTTGCGTCTTTGCGACTTGGCGTCCTTGCGTTTCAGCCGTTTCAACCAAAGGCAGCCAGTCATGAACGAGAATGAGATCAGTCGTGTGATTGTCGATTCTGCGATCGAAGTGCATCGGACGCTGGGTGGGCCGGGCTTGTTGGAAAGCGTGTACGAAGAGGCGTTCGCGTGGGAACTTGGCCATCGCGGATTGGGAGTCCGGCGGCAAGTGCCGGTGCCGGTTGTGTACAAGGGGCAGACGCTGGCCACGCCGCTCAAGCTCGACCTCTTGGTGAACCAGCTTGTGATCGTCGAGTGCAAAGCAACGACCGATTACAACGCGATCTTCGAGGTTCAACTGCTGACCTACTTGCGGCTCACGAATCTGAAGCTCGGTCTGATCATCAACTTTGGCGAACGATTGGTGAAAGACGGGATACATCGGGTGATCAACGGACTGTGAGAATGAAGGCGCGCCCGCCGAGAGAGGAGCAACGCAAAGGCGCCAAGACGCAAAGACGCGAAGGAAGAACTGGTATTGGGATGCCTTACGCCTTTGCGAATTGGCGTCTTTGCGGTTTTTTTCTTACCGCGCCTGGCGGGTGCTGTCAGCCGCTCCGCGAACTCTGCCTGATGTAGTCCGTGTGCCGTGGGTGCCACGCGGATTCGGGCCTTCGCACATTGCCGCGGCAAGAAACCACGAACCAGGACGTGGGCCGACGCTCAGCGTCGTGGCCTGTGGCCAGGCCTACCGGGGCGACCAGGGGCGGGAGGTGGCGGCGGAGTTGGCAGTCCACCACCAGGCCCGCTTCCGCCAGTCCCGCCGGAAGAGTCCGAGTACTCCACCGATTGGATCTCGTAGGTAGGCACAGTCGAACCGAGAGCCAAGCGAGCGGTGTTGCCTTGTACCGTCACCGAACTTACTGACACTTGATAGGTGTACTCGACCACTTGGCGTCGAACGGTGTAGTACCCTTTGGCCGTGACCTTAACGGAATTCGTCGTAAGGGATCCTTGAGTTATCGTGTGCGAGCCATCGGTGGAAATTGAAATCTGTCCGTTGGCATCAACCGTCATAGGCACGCCGTCCAGCTTCACAATCGTGCTTCCCTCGCCGACCACGGCGACTCGCCGATCGTTGGTCAGTCGATCGTTGGCATTTGCTCCCGAATCTTTGACCAACGCAGCCGACGACTTGGGACGCAGTGTGTCCAAAACAAAGTCCAGCACGGCAGTTCCCGTGTTTCCGGCTAGGTCCGTGGTCGCAACTGCAACACGATGTGAGCCGTCGCCGCTGACGCGCACCATGCCGTCGGCGTCTCTGGTCCGGCGCGTGCCATCCACCAGGATGTCAAGTTGTTCCATGTCGCCACCGAACACAACTGTGCCGTCGTTCGTCAGTCGGTCGCTGTTCGACGAACCAGAGTCCGTTCGCAGTCGGACGAACACCTGAGGTAGCTGCGTATCGAGCTGGAACGCCAGTTCCGACCGTTCTTCATTTCCCGCGGCATCGGTACAGACAGCACGGACGACATGTTGACCGTCGCTGGCGGCCGTGATGATGCCCGCACTGTCCGGGGTCGCGGTCGCGTCGTCGAGGACAGTCTGCAACGTGCCCTCGGTGCAGTTTGCCCGAATGCGACCGTCCTTGGTCGCGCGATCGCTGTGCCTGAGCGGCCCGTGTCGTTGACGAGTGTGAGGCTCGGACACCAGCCAGACAACCCGGACCGGTCCCGACGCTGGAATTGTTCGCAGGCCCGAAGCCGCGAACAGATCAAACCGCAAGTCGCCGCCAGCCACCGACTTGACCGTAACGGGGTCGAATTTTGTGAGCGGACTAGGCGGATCGCGCTGGATCGCGGCGAGCTTCGTAATCGTCGCAGTTTCGAATTCGGCGAGTGACTCGGTGCCGCGGGTTGCTGCGACAAGCATCTCCGTCTGCGTCTCGTCTGCCACGAACAACGCGGCCCAGCCGTTTGGCGTCTGGGCCAGTCGCAGTTGTTTTGGCGCGCGCAAAGAGATGCCAAAACTCCTGTCGACGAACGGTTCACCGAGAAGCGAACTATCGGCCGACACCCTGGGAACTTCGGGCAGCCTGTCAGGCGACCCATCTGGCGACGGCAAGGGATGAGTCGCCACGGGATCGGTCGCCGCCCCATTGGTCTGGCTCCCATCCACGCTTCCGTCCAGGACCCTCAATGGTCGGAGGTTCAGGTAGACAGACAGCGGACCAGCCAGGCACCCGCCGAGAGCGACGACTACGCCACAGATCGTCAGGAACTTTCGCACCCTCCGAGGAGACCAATCGACCAGTGGTGCGGACGCTGCGGGTTCTCCTGTGATTTCGCGGTCCGGGATGAACGACCGAGCGGCGTCTGGTGCCGCCGTGCTGTTTGTGGCGGCGACGAACTCGCCGACTGGCATGTGCGTCCGGGTTGGGGCTGGGACGATGTCGTATGAACTCAGTTGTTCCGGCTGCGGCTGCGGAGCCGCAGCTCGTTGGCTGGGCCACGGGACGGGCACCTTTGTGTTGCAGTCGGGGCATTCGATCTTTGTGCCGGCCTGGTCGTGCGTCGCCGCCATGCGCGTGCCGCAGACTGGGCAGACCGCCGTGATGTACTTCTTCGCCGAGTCGGCGGCGGCGTCCTCGGTTTGAGTGGACGGCGAGCCCGAGTCGGACTCGGCGTCCGACGCGGCCAATGACGCGGCGGGGATGGGCGCGAGCGGGCGCGTCCCGGCGGCCGAGCGGGCCCACGGTTCGAGCGCCGCGGCGACTTCGGCGGGCGTCTGCAACCGAAGCCCGCGCGCCTTGGCCATCATCTTTTTCACGATCAGTTCGTCCAGTTCGCGCGGCACGTCGGGGTTCCAGGTCGAGATCGGTTCCGCATCCTCTTCGCGGTGCGCGAGCAAACGCTGGAACGTGGTGCCATCGGCGAACGGGGCGCGGCCGGTCAGGCAATGGTAGAGCGTGCAGCCGAGCGAATAGACATCGCTGCGCGTGTCGGCCCGCTTCGCGTCTTCGGCCTGTTCGGGCGAGATGTAATCGACCGTGCCCAGCACGGCGCCGGTGTTGGTCAGGCTGGCCGCCTCGTCGCTGCCTCCGAAAAATTTCGCCAGTCCGAGATCGGTCAGCTTGGCTGTGCCGTCGGCCGCGATCAGGATGTTCGACGGCTTCACATCGCGATGCACCACGCCGAGTTGCCGGGCGTGCTCGAGGCCGAGTGCGACATCATAGCCGACTCGCGCGGTCTGGCCGACCGACAACTTGCCGCTCTGGCGAATGATCTTGGCCAGATCGGTGCCGATCACCATTTCCATCACCAGAAAGTACGTCGAGCCCTGCTGGCCGATTTCCATGGTGCGCACGATGTTCGGGTGCTGGACGCGCAGCGAGGTTTGCCCTTCGCGTTCAAACCGGCGGACCGCGTCGGGCGTGGCGAACTTTTTGGGCAGCACCTTGACCGCAACATGCCAGCCCTCGTCGGTGTCCATCGCGCGGAACACCTGGCCCATGCCGCCCGCGCCGAGCGGATCGAGCAGCTTGTACTTGCCGAGGAAAGAGCCCTGGGCGTGTCCGGCGAGAACCTGCGACGCCTGCCACTTGGTCAAAAGGCCCTGCTTGACGAGCGATTCGACGAACTTGCGCTCATCGACGGGTTCCTTCGCTTGGGCGAGCGTTTTGTCGAGCTGGGCCGGCGCGATCAGCCGGCTGGCGCGGAGGCGCGAAACAAGCTCTGGCAATACCTGCGACACAGCATCTCCAGGCGGTCAAAGGCGTCGTGTCGGATCGGCGGGCGAGGCTCTGTTTTACAAGACGCACGCGGGCCGCGTGCGCCACAATGCTGGCCTCGTCACCGACCGAGGCCCCCCTTGAGCGGCGTCTTGCGCGGCGGCTTGGGCGCGGGCGGCGGATCGGGCGATTCGGGTTCTTCCGGTTCGGGTTCGGGCGCGGCTTTTTCGATCGTGGCCTTGTGCGACAGTGCAATGCGGCGCTGCTCGGCGTCGATCTTGAGGATTTGGACCGGCAGCATCTGGCCCTCCTGCACGACGTCGCGCACGCGACGGACCCGCTGATGGGCCAACTCAGAGATGTGCACGAGGCCCTCGATGCCCGGCTCCAACTCGACGAAGGCGCCAAAGTCCATCAGCTTCGTCACGCGGCCGGTTACGTTGCTGCCGATCGGCAGCCGCTGTTCGAGCGTCTCCCACGGACTCGCTTGCAGTTGTTTGAGGCCGAGCGTGATCTTGCGCGTTTCGCGGTCGATCCTTAGCACCTTCACCTGGACTTGCTGGCCTAGGCGCACGACTTCGCCGGCGTCTTTGACGGGCGCCCAGCTCATCTCGCGCACCGGCACCAGCCCATCGATGCCGCCCAGGTCGACGAATGCGCCGAACTCCTTGATGTTGCGCACGGTGCCGGTCCGCGTTTGACCTTCGGCCAGTTCGGCCCAGGTCTTCTCGCGAGCAGCCTCGCGTTCGGCCTCGATCAGCGCGCGGCGGCTGAGGATCACGTTGCGCTCGCTTCGCTTCACCTCGCTCACCTGGCAGCGCAGCGTTTGGCCGATGAAGCCGTCGAGGTCTTCAACGCGGGCGATGTCGATCAGGCTGGCCGGCATGAACGCTCGGATGCCGCTCATTTCGAGCACCAGGCCCGACTTGGCGGCGGCGGTCACGCGGCCCTCGACGATCATGCCCTCCTTGATCGTCGACCAATCGGCCTCTTGCGCGGCGCCGGGCCGGCGCAGAATGAGCAGCCCCTCGGCCGCGTCGAAGTGATCGATGATCAGTTCGACGTCGCTGCCGACGGCGGGCGGCCCCTCGGGAAACTGCATCGCCGAGATCACGCCCTCGCTCTTGCCGCCCATATCGACGAAGATGTTGTCGCCGCTCACGGAGATCACCCGGCCGCGCCGCGCCCCGCTGGGCGACTTGGCCTGCGGTTTCGTTCGGCCGGCGAACTGCGAACGCGGGGCGCCTTCGAGAGCGTCCTGGTTCAACTCAGCCAGCGCGGCCTCGATCTCTTGTTCTGTGTCGGCGTCCAGTTGAACTCTCGCCCGCGGCGCGGTGGTCGCGGGTGGGCGCGTGATGGCCGATGGCACGGGAGTAACTTCGGTCGGAGATTGTGGCTGCTCGCTCAAGGGCGTCCTCACTTTGCACGGAATCGAAAAACAATTCGGCGTACGCTCGCGATCGCGCACGGCGGCGGCCATTCTATTCAGTTGCATTCGGAAAACCCAAGGGCTTGTGGCTATAATCAGCACGGACTCGCACCAGGAGCCTGCCAGTGAGTGCATCAGATGTGTTCGATCGTGTGGAAGACGTGATTGCGGCTGTGGGCCGCGGCGAAGTCGTGGTCGTGGTCGATGCGGAAGATCGCGAGAACGAAGGCGACTTCATCTGCGCGGCGGAACGGGCAACGCCCGAAGTGATCAACTTCATGATCACGCACGGCCGCGGTCAGGTGTGCGTGCCGCTGCTGGCCGATCGGGCCGGGCAACTGAAGCTGCGCCCAATGGTCGACGACAACACCGCGCCGATGCGGACGGCGTTCACGGTGAGCGTCGATCATCGTTCGTGCAAGACCGGCATTAGTGCGGTCGAACGGGCTGCGACGGTGGCGGCGCTGGCCGACCCGGCTAGCCGAGCCGACGATTTCTGTCGGCCAGGCCACATGCACCCGATCATCGCCAAGGAGTCGGGCGTGCTGCGCCGCGCGGGTCACACCGAGGCCACGGTCGATCTCGCGCGACTCGCCGGACTGCAGCCGATGGGAGTGCTCTGCGAAATCCTCGACGCCGACGGCACCATGGCCCGTCGCGGGCGGCTGTTCGAGGTCGCTCGCGAGTTCGGCCTCAAGATCATCTCGATCGAAGACTTGATCCGCTATCGACGCCGGACCGAGCGATTGATCAGCCGCGAGCTGCCGCCTCCGGGCTGGGTGACCATCACGCGGCGAAGCGGCCAGACGCTCAGAGTCATCGTCTACAAAGTGGAACACGAGGAAGAGGAGCCGCTGGCGTTCGTGTGCGGATCGCCCGAAGGTCACGCAGCGCCGCTGGTGCGCATGCACTCGTCTTGCTTTACCGGCGACCTGCTCGATTCGCTGAGGTGCGACTGCGGCGCGCAGTTGCACATGGCGCTCGACGCCATCGAGCGTGAGGGGTGCGGCGTGCTTGTGTACCTGCCTCAAGAAGGTCGCGGGATTGGCCTGAAGGAGAAGTTGAAGGCGTATCAGCTTCAGGACCAGGGGCTGGACACGGTCGAGGCGAACCTGGCGCTCGGCTTTCGCGCGGACATGCGCGACTATGGCGTCGGCGCCCAGATACTCAAGGACCTGGGCCTCACCAAGATTCGGTTGCTGACCAACAACCCGAAAAAGACCGAGGCGATCAACTTCTTGTATCACGGGTTCGACCTTGAGGTGGTCGGTCAGGTGCCGATCGTGGCCCAGCCGACTCCGCAGAACGCTCAGTATCTGGCCGCCAAGCGCGACAAGCTCGGCCACCACTTGCCGGCCGATCTGGAGGTTTGCTGCAATCGCGAGCATGCGGCGGAACTCACGTCGCGCGGGAGCGCTGGAACTGGAGAGGCGCCGTGACCGCGCGTCTGATTGCGATCGAGGGGATCGACGGATCGGGCAAGGGCACGCAGGCGAAACTGCTGTGCGAATCGCTCCGCGGGTTGGGTCGGTCATGCGGGTTGATTTCATTTCCGCGCTACGAGGCCACGACGTTTGGCCGCACAATCGGACGCTACCTGAACGGTCAGTTCGGCGACCTTGCCGCGGCCGGGGCGCATTTCGCCGCCCTGCTCTACGCGGGCGACCGGTTCGAGTCGTTGCCGCTCATTCGCAGCGAGATGGCGACGTGCGACGTGGTGATCTTTGATCGCTACGTGCCGTCCAACCTGGCGCACCAAGCGGCCAAGCTCGACAGGGAACAGCGCGAGGCGTTCATCGCATGGGTCGAGGCGATCGAGTACGGGGTCTACGGCCTGCCGCGAGCCGACGCGGTTGTTTACCTCGATCTGCCCGTGGCGATCGCTCAGCAACTGATCGCGCGCAAAGGTCGGCGAGACTACACAACCAAGGCCGCGGATATGCACGAGGCCGATGCGGCGTATCTGGTCCGCACGGCGCAGGTTTACGAGAAGCTGGCGTCGGCAGACCCAGCATGGGTGCGTATCGCCGTCTGCGATGCAGTCGGGCAGTTGCGGACGCCCGACGCCATCCAGAGCGAACTGGTGCGGAGGCTCGCGATGGTATTGGGCTAGGACCGCTCTCCGCCAAGTTCGGGGATATTGTGGTGCGGCCGTCCCGGCTGCCCAACATGTGGCTGATGAAACAGCAGGCGGGCCGCCTGCGCCCCAAGACCTGGACCTAACCGAATCGCGGCGCCAGAAACAACGCGGGCCTGGCGATGAACCAGGCCCGCGTGGGGTTTCGCAATTCAAGCCGCAGGGCTTAGAAGAACAGGATCGCGTCCATTCCGATCGTGAACGACGTGTTGTCGCTCAGGTCGTCGAACGGTCCTGCGGTGAGCGAGCCGCCGTCGGCCCAATCCCAACGAAGCTCGGGCCGGAGCAGCAGGTTCTCGTAGGGCTTCAGGTTCAGCCCAACCGTCAGGGCGGTGTAGGTCGTGTCGCCGCCGCCGGCGGTCGCTACGTCGAGACCGCCCACCTCACCACGTTCGACGTCGATGAAGTCGTCGTTGTCGCCGAACTTGGCCACAACGAATCCATCGTCGTCGCGGAAGATCTCACCGCGCACCACCAGGCTGCAGCAGTCACTCATCTTGTAGATGAAGTACTGAGCCACGCCGTACCATTCGGTTCCGCCGAACGCCTCGTCCCAGCCGGCGTTCAGGTCGGTGACCAACGTCACGCACGAGCTGTGCTGGTAGATCGACTGCAAGCTGACGATGTAACGGTTGTCGTCGCTCACATCGTTGGTCACGTCGACGATGCCGTCGCCATCGAGGTCAAGCGGGCCGTCGAAGAACGTGTCGTTCTCGGGGCCGATGTGCGCCGAACCGTTGATCACCCACTGGTCGCTGTCGCAGCACGGCTTCCACGTGAAACCGCCGTGGAACGACAGGTCGTCGTTGTTGTCGTCGAAGCTGCCGGTGTTGATGCCGCTGACGATGCCCAAGGACAGATCAAAGCCCTTGTGCACGTGCGTCGTCGTCATGATGCCGGTGTGCTTGAGCGGGATGCCGAAGTTGAAGATGTAGCTGTGCGAATAGGTGTAGTTCGCCGGGGCGTAGATAACTTCCGCGCCCATCAGGGTGACGAACTGGCCGACCTTGATGTCCACGCCGCCCTTGGTCAGGCAAGGCAGGTGGTAGGTCGCGAACAGCTCAACGATCTCCGGTTGGAGCGTATCGTTGGTGATGTTGTCCATCCAGCCCAGGCTGTGGGTATAGCGTGCGTCGGAGCCGTACATGAACTGGGCCTTGAAGCCCCAGTCACTGCAGCACGCTTGCGGATCGAGCGCCCGCTCGAACGTGACGATCGTCTGGTTGAACCGGAAATCGTTCGAGCGATCGTCGAACAGCCGGCCCATGTTCAGGCGGTCATCCGGGTCGTCGGGATTGTAGGTATAGCCGATTTCGGTGTGACCTGAGACCTTGACTCTGTTGCAATCGAGCCAGCTACCGAGCGGTCCGCAGCGCAAGTGCTGTTGCAGCGCGCCGCCTTCGTCGGCCACGGCGGCTTCGCCATTGGCCGCGGCGCCGTTGACCGCCTTGCTCTCGGTGCTCTGGGGAACGGCTTGCTCGCCGGCCTTGTTCTGGGCCGCTTGCCTGACCACGGTGTCGCTGTTGTAAATCCGAATGGCCGACTGCCCTGCTGGCTGTTCCGCCCAGGCAGCAACGGCCAACGGGCTAAGTAGGGCCAGACCGCCAAACGCTCTAAGAACCTTGTCCAGGGTCATGACTTCCTCCGTGTTCCATGCTCCTCTTTACCGCCAGGGGAGAGTTTACCGCAGGCCCCTCCTGCTGCCGGGCGGGTTCTAAACGCAGTTATCGTCTGCCCCCGTGGAACAGCTAAAGGCAAAAAGCGGGCGAACTCGGATAAACGACAGATCGCGCGGTCGCCGCTTGTCAGGAGCGTCCGATACGATCGTCCTAAGCGGCCTCAAATCTGACGCGGTTTATCCAAGCTCCCTGACCGGAGCGATCGCGCGGCGACAAAAACTGCCGGCCGTTTGACCGTGCCCAGTTCGTGACTTATATTCGTTCGACGATCCTTGCACGCCGAAATGACGGACCCCACCCCAACCTCTAGCCGAGGACCGCTGGCTTGGACCTACTAACCGCACCGGCTGCCGGATGCGTACGCAACCGGCCGACAACGTGGCGACGGATGTTCGCCGTCTTGTCGGCTTGGCTCGTACTGGCGTCGGTGGGGACGCCCGGCGAGCCGTTGCCCGGTCGCGCCGCGGAAGTCGATCGCCTGCTGGGCCGCGGGGTCGAGTTGGAAAAAGCGGGCGACTGGGGCCGTGCGGTTCAGCTCTACGAGAGCGCGGCCAAGGCCAATCCCGCGTCGCTCCTGTTGCAGCAACGGCTGCATCACAGCGAGGTCCGCTACCGACTGTCGCGGCGGTACCACGACGCGAGTTATCGCCAGAAGATGCTCCGCATGCCGCGCACCCAGGCGATCCAACTCTACGACGAGATCACTCGCAAAGTCGATGAGTACTACGTCGAGCCGCTTCAGCCGACCAAGCAGTTTCAGTCGTGCATTGATCATCTCTGGGTCGTGTGCGAGGATCCACAGCTCAACGGAACGGCGGCGAGTGCAGACAACGCCTCACGCGTCGAACGGTTCCGCGACTGGCTCCGTCAATGGAAGGCCGTGCCGGTCCGCGACTGGACCGAACTGCGCAGCCACATGCTCACGATCAGCGACCAGGCGCAGCGGCTGTTCGACACCGATGAGACGGCGATGGTGCTGGAGTTTGTCTACGGCTTGTGCGAATCGCTTGACGACTACTCGGCCTGCCTGACCCCCGATCGGCTGAACGATCTGTACGCGGTGATCGACGGCAACTTCGTCGGCATTGGCGTCGAGCTGCGCAGCGACGACCTGGGCCTGCTGGTGGTCGCCGTGTTGCCGAGCAGCCCCGCCGCCGAGGCGGGCTTGCGCGGCGGCGACCACATCGTCGCCATCGACTCGGTCTCCACCATCGGCCTGCCCACCGAAGACGCGGCGAACCGGCTTCAAGGCGGCAACGGGACCCAGGTACAGATCGCCGTGCAGTCGCCGGGGGACGAGTCGCCGCGCCGTGTGGTGCTCACGCGCCGAGAAGTCGAAGTACAGAGCGTCACGCACACGCAAATGCTCGCCCCGGCCGAGGGCATCGGTTACGTGCAACTCACCGGATTCCAGAAATCCACGCTCACCGAACTGGAACCGGCGGTTGCCTCGCTCGAACGGCAAGGCATGCGCTCGCTGATCCTCGACCTGCGCGGCAATCCGGGCGGCTTGCTGAACGGGGCGGTTGAGGTGAGCGACAAGTTCCTGGCCGACGGCGTGATCGTATCAACGCGCGGCCGCGCGGAGGGCCAGAGCCACACCTACCGCGCCCACCGGCCGGGCACCTGGTCGTTCCCGCTCGTCGTGCTGATCGACGGTGAGAGCGCCAGCGCCAGCGAGATTCTGGCCGGTGCGATCCAAGACCACCATCGCGGCACGATCGTGGGCGCGAAGAGCTTCGGCAAGGGATCCGTGCAGAGCATCTTTCCGCTCGACACCCTCGACGCTGGAGTACGGCTGACGACCGCCCGGTTCTATTCGCCGCGCGGGCGATCGTACTGCCACCAGGGCGTTAGCCCCGACATCGACGTGCCTCAGGACAAATCCGCGTGGACGGCCGACGCCCGCGCGTCGCAAGTCGACCCCGCGCGCGACGCCCAACTCGCCGCCGCGCTCCAAGCCAGCCGGCGACTCGTCGGCCGGCGCCCGACAAACTGACCGGCGTCGGTTACTGAATGCGGCTGCGACGACATGCCTCGACGTAGGGCAATTCAAAGTCGAGAGGTACGCAGATCCCTCGGTCGAGGGCCAACGGCAACTCGGGCAACGGTTCGCCGACGCGAAGGAGAGTGGTCCACACGTCGATAAGCTCGGAATCGGGACGCCGGATCGGGCGATAGGCCACGGCGTACAGCGAGTGCTGCGGCATGCGAAACTCAGGTGCACACACCGTCATCGCCACCAATTCGTTGTGTAGGTTTCCTTGCCGGTTCGTTACGATGTCCACCACGATCACGCCGACTCCTTGTTGCAAGTAGTTGGCGCACTTGCCGGCAAACGCCCGGCGTGCATCCGCACGGTCCTTGTTGCCGGGACTCACAAATTCGACGGCCGCGACAAGCGTCGGACCGCCCGTCGTGGACAACACGAGCACTTCCATACTGTCCGGAAAAATCGCCGGCATCGACATCGTCGCGACGGGCGGCGACCAGAGCTGCGGCGCCACAACTGCCACGCCTCCGGCCGGTGCTGCCGGGTCGCCCGACGAATCGCCGAACGTCGCCACGTCGACCTCCACGCGGCTCCCGACATGCACCTGCACCTCGGCATAGTACTCCGACGGCAGCAGATGATCATTCAACGCGTCCGCAACCGCGGCGGCCCAACGTGAATGGAACGCTTCCCAGTGCCGCAATGCACTCAGCGGTGGACGAAAATGGTCGAGTAAAGGCATGGACTCAAGCTACCTTCAACACCTCATGATGTCCACCGCCTTTTGGAGCGTACCAGCGGCCCGAAGTTCGATGATCCTGACTCTGTCGAATTCAAATTGCAATTCCCGCGCAGGCTGGGCATCGTGTTCGCATGCCCAACGGCTTCGAGACTGGCGCCGAGTCGATCAGCCAGCCAGCGGATGTGTTGCAACCGCGGCTGCGCTGGAGCCAACTGACCGAGGCGCCGTTGGCCGGTATCGGGCTGGCGCGCGAGCCGGGTGTGGTCTTGGCCTGGGACCACGCACACAACATCTACCTGATGGACATGGCCGGCACTCGGCTGCACACCACGCGGACCCCCGTGCCCATCCATCTGGCGGCGATCAGCGACGACGGCACTCAGCTTGTCGTCGCCAGCAAGGACGGAGTCTTGTGGTGGCTCGACCGCGACCTGCAGCCGCGCGGCAACGTACCCGGCCACCGCAACCTGCTCGGCATCGCACTCAGCCCTCAAGGCGAACTCGTCGCGGCCAGCATGGCCGACAGCCATACATTCTTATATGACGGCAACGGCCGCCGACTGACGAACCTGCTCACGCACCGACCGCTGCGGCACATGGCGTTCCTGGCCGGCCAGCCGCTGCTGCTCGCCGCCGCGGAATACGGCCTGGCCGGGTGCTACGAACTCGACGGCCGGCCGCGCTGGCAGGACTCGTTGTGGTCGTCGGCGGGTCACCTGTCGGCTACGGGGGACGGGTTTGCCATTCTGATCTCGTGCTTCGGGCACGGTCTGCAGCGCTACGGAC
>DAIOWH010000118.1:0-20806 GCA_036758585.1 Planctomycetia bacterium | reverse complement strand
CACGTTGATCCAGAACACAACCCACGTTCGGCCAAGCCCACCGAAGAATCCCGACGCGGCTGTCATCACGAGCATCGGCGCAGCGGTCGCGAGCAGCAGTTGAAAGTACACAACCTCCAGCTCGCGCACCGCCGGCTCGTGTCCCACCCAATCGAAGATCAAGCCGGCCAAGGGCGCGAGCAGCAGCATCGCGACGCCGCACGCGGCCGCGATCAGCACGGCCTGCACGATCACCGGCCCCACGCGGTCGTTCTGCCCCGCGCCGTGATACTGGGCCACGAACGTCTGCGCAAATCCGACGATCGCCCACAGCGGCGCCACCAACAGCCACAACATGCACACGGCCGGAATCGCCGCCGCAATCGCATCGGCCGAATACCACGCCAGGAACAGCCGGTCGATGAACACCTGCAGCGTCAGCGACGATGTGCTCAAGACCAGCGGCAGCGCCAGGCCGAGCACTTCGCCCGGCCCCGCCTCGCTCCGCCAGTACACTTGCCACTTCTGAATCCAACTCGAGGGCGTTATCATATGAACACGCATGCCGCTTTCGTGAGGATCGACAAGTATCCTGCCTACTGCAGTGCAAAGCACATGACCACAATCATCACCAAGCAGTTCATCTGGTACGGCGTCGCTGTATGTCTGACTACGTGGGTGGGTCTGGCTGTCGCTGATCAGCTGCCGCTTCGCGTCGAGTACAACCGCGACATTCGGCCCATCTTGTCCAACAACTGCTGGAAATGCCACGGGCCGGATGACAAGACACGTCGGGCCGGCTTGCGGTTCGATGTGCGCGACGACGCCGTGCGACTAACGAAACGCGGCACGGCGGCCATCGTCCCTGGCAAGCCCGACCAGAGCGAACTCGTAAAACGTGTGCTCTCCGCCGATCCCGAACACCGAATGCCCCCGCCCGACAGCAACAAGTCGCTGAGCGAGCGTGAGAAGCTGTTGCTGCGCAAGTGGATCGAGCAAGGGGCCGAATACCAGCCGCATTGGTCATTCATTCCGGTCAATCGGCCGGCCGCGCCGCAGATGCCCGCCGGGTCGTGGCCGCGTGGCGGCGTCGACCAGTTCATCCTCGCCAGGCTGCAGGCCGAAGGGTTGCGGCCGGCGCCCGAGGCCGACAAGACGACGCTCATCCGCCGCGTCACACTCGACCTCACAGGTCTGCCCCCCACGCCGGCCGAAGTCGATGCCTTCTTGGCCGACGACCGACCCGACGCCTACGATCGTCTCGTCGACCGCCTGCTCGCCTCGCCGCGATACGGCGAACGCATGGCGGTCGATTGGCTCGACGCCGCGCGCTTCGCCGATACGCACGGCTACCACATCGACAGCGGACGCGACATGACTCACTGGCGCGAGTGGGTCATCAACGCCTTCAACGCGAACATGCCGTTCGACCAGTTCACGGTCGAGCAACTGGCGGGCGACCTGCTGCCCGACGCAACGATCGCCCAGCGCGTCGCCAGTGGCTTCAACCGAAACCACATGATCAACTTCGAGGGCGGCGCGATTCCCGATGAATACCACACGGCCTATATCGTCGATCGCGTGAACACTACGGCGACCGTCTGGCTCGGACTGACGCTCGGCTGTGCGCAGTGCCACGAACACAAGTACGACCCGTTCACGCAGAAGGACTACTACCGGCTGTTCGCGTTTTTCTACAACGTTCCCGAGAACGGCCTCGACGGCCGCGCGGGCAACGCGGCGCCTCTCTTGAAACTGCCGACGCCCGAACAGCAACGCCAGCACGACAACCTCACTGCGGCCGCTCGCGAGATGGAACAGCGCCTGGCCGGGCCGATCGCCGAAGTCGACGCAGCTCAGGCCGAGTGGGAACGTACGATCGCCGAGCAATCCAAAACCGAGTGGCTCGCGCTGGACCCGCACCAGTTCACGTCCAAGGGCGGCGCAACCCTGAAGAAGCTCGATGACAAGTCCATCCTCGCGTCGGGCGAGAACCCAGCCATTGAGGCTTACTCAATTGCCGCGGACACCGACCTCGGCGAGATCACCGCCGTGCGTCTCGAACTGTTGCCCGACGACAGCTTCACGGCGAAGGGTCCGGGCCGATCGGTGAACGGCAACGTCGTGCTGACCGATGTGCGCGTCGCGGTGGCGCCGGCGGTCACGAACCAGGACTCGACTCCTGGGGCGCCCGTTGCCGTCGAACTCAAGGCGGCATCGGCCGATTTCAGCCAAAAGGATTTTCCGGTCGCGCTGGCGATCGACGACAAGCCGAACACCGGCTGGGCCATCTATCCCGAGGTAGGCAAGCCGCACGAGGCGATATTTGAACTGACTCAGCCGCGCACGCACGACGGCAAGCAAACCATCACGGTCACTCTGGACTTCCAGTCGTCCTTTGCGAGGCATCAAGTCGGCCGGTTCCGCTTGTCGGTGACCAGCGCCAAGGC
Source organism: Planctomycetia bacterium (assembly GCA_036758585.1). Classification (GTDB taxonomy): domain Bacteria; phylum Planctomycetota; class Planctomycetia; order JALXBF01; family JBGPMX01; genus DAIOWH01. The sequence continues at coordinate 18,377 of DAIOWH010000118.1, read as the reverse complement.
CCCGCATGCATTGCAAAAGCCGCCCACCAAGATACTCGAGGTCGTCGCCGTCGCATCCGCCGAGCGCAGCGACCAGCAGAAGTTGGAACTGCGCACCTTCTATCGATCCAACCTGTCGCCCGTCGCGAAACAGATCAGCGACGAGCTGGCCAAGCTGCGCCAGTCGATCGCCGAACTCGAAAAGAAAATCGCCAGCACGATGGTCATGCAAGAGATGCCCACGCCGCGCGACACATTCATGTTGGTTCGCGGGCAATACGACAAGAAGGGTGAAAAGGTCACCGCAGGCGTGCCCGATGTCCTCTCGCCCATGCCCGAGGGCGCCACGCCCGACCGACTTGGCCTGGCTCAGTGGCTCACCAGCCCCGCGCACCCGCTGACTTCCCGCGTCATCGTCAACCGATACTGGCAGATGTACTTCGGCACGGGCTTGGTCAAGACCGCCGAAGACTTCGGTTCTCAAGGCGAATGGCCGAGCCACCCGGAGTTGCTCGACTGGCTTGCGGCCGAGTTCATGTGGGGCGGCCAGCAGGGCGATCCGCCGTCGGCGATCGGCCGTCAGCCAGCAGCAGGTTGGAGCGTCAAGCACATCCAGCGATTGATCGTGACGTCGGCGACTTACCGGCAATCGTCGGCCGTGACGCCGGAGTTGTTCGGTCGCGACCCCGAGAACCGGCTGATCGCGCGCGGCCCGCGGTTGCGGCTCGCGGCCGAGTTCATTCGCGATCAGGCCCTGGCGGTCAGCGGACTCATGAACGGCGAGATCGGCGGCCACAGCGTCTCACCGTATCAGCCGCCGGGGCTGTGGGAGGAACTGATGTCGCGCCAGGACGGCAAGAACTGGTCGGCACAGGAATACGACCAGAGTCACGGCAAGGACCTGTACCGGCGCACCATGTACACCTTCTGGAAGCGCACCTGTCCGCCGCCGACGCTGGCGACGTTCGATGCGCCGGATCGCGAGACCTGCACCGTGCGCCGCGCGCGGACCAACACGCCGCTGCAGGCGTTGATCCTCATGAACGATCCGACGTACGTCGAGGCGGCCCGCAAGCTGGCCGAGCGGTTGTTGATCGAGGCCCGCTCGACCGACGAGCGAATTGTGCTCGCGTTTCGCCTCGCCACCGGCCGCATGCCGCGTCCCAACGAACTGGCCGTGCTGCGTCAGATGCTTGCCGAGCAGATCGCCGTGTATCGTCGCGATCCGCAGGCCGCCGCCAGGCTCCTTGCCGTCGGCGAGTATCCGCGTCGCGAGTCGCTCGACCCGACCGAGGTTGCAGCATGGGCGATGATCGCCAACGTCGTCTTGAACCTCGATGAAACGGTCACGAAGTGATAGGTATCACAATGAATCCACAGGACTACCGTCTGTTACTTACCCGCCGTCAACTCTTCGGTCGCAGTGCCGCGGGCATCGGCACGGCCGCGCTCGCGTCGCTGATGAACCCGGAATTGTTCGCCGGTTTGCCGAGTCGCGTACCGGACGCGGGGGCGCCGCGAGCTGCAGGCGCGATGCCCGCCGTCCACTTCGCGCCCAAGGCCCAGCGGGTGATCTACCTGTTCATGTCCGGCGGACCGTCGCACATCGACCTGTTCGATCACAAACCGAATCTGAAGGGGAACCACGGCACGGAACTGCCCGCATCGGTGCGCATGGGCCAGCGTATCACCGGCATGACCAGCGGCCAGAAATCGCTGCCCTGCGTCTCGCCGCTCTTCAAGTTCGGCCAGCACGGCCAGTGCGGAGCGTGGGTCAGTGAGCTGTTGCCGAACATCGCGTCGATCGTCGACGAGATCGCGATCGTGAAATCGCTGAACACCGAGGCGATCAACCACGACCCGGCGATCACGTACATTCAGACGGGCAGCCAGCAGCCGGGCCGGCCGAGCCTCGGTGCATGGCTGAGCTACGGCATCGGCAGCGAAGGCCGGAACCTGCCGGCGTTCGTCGTCATGATCTCGCAAGGCAGCGGCAACAAGACCGATCAGCCGATTTTCTCGCGCCTTTGGGGCAGCGGGTTCCTGCCCAGCCAGCATCAGGGAGTGCGGTTCCGGTCGGGCGATGATCCCGTGCTCTACATCTCCAACCCGCCGGGCGTCGACCGCGACACGCGCCGCCGCATGCTCGACGCGACCGGGCAATTGAACGCACTGGCCGCCGAGGCGTTTGGCGACCCGGAGATCAACACGCGCATCGCTCAGTACGAGATGGCCTATCGCATGCAAGCGTCGGTGCCCGAGCTGACCGACCTGGCGAGCGAGCCGAAACACATCATCGACATGTACGGCGTCGACGAGACCGGCACGGACGGCGGGTTCGCGCGCAATTGTCTGCTGGCCCGCCGCATGATCGAACGCGGCGTCCGATTCGTACAGCTTATGCACCGCGGCTGGGACCAGCACGGCAACCTGCCCAACCAGATTCGCGGCCAGTGTCGCGACGTCGATCGTGCTTCGGCCGCGCTCGTCATGGATCTGAAACAACGCGGGCTGTTGGACGAGACCCTGGTGATCTGGGGCGGCGAGTTCGGCCGCACGGTGTATTGCCAGGGCGCCCTGACCGCCGACAACTACGGGCGCGATCACCACGGCCGCTGCTTCACCCTGTGGCTCGCCGGCGGAGGCATCAAGCCGGGCGTCAGCTACGGCGAGACCGACGATTACTGCTACAACGTCGTGCGCGACCCCGTCCACATCCACGACTACAACGCCACGATCCTGCACTGCCTGGGCCTCGACCACACGCGGCTCGTATTCCGGTTCCAGGGCCGCGACTATCGGCTCACCGATGTACACGGCGAAGTAGTGCAGGGGTTGCTGGCGTGATCCACGACCGACGCGATCGAGCCGGTCCTCCCACTGAGAGAAGAACGGAGCGAAGCCATGGCGCAGCGCGATCATCGTGAGTTCCTGAAGCGATCAACCACGTCCAACAACACGAAAGCGCCGCCGAATCAAGAACCGCCTGAGGGTCGGCAGTGGGTGGAGTCGCCGCCGCGTTTTGTGCCCACGACGTTCACGCCGCTGCCGATGATCAGGTTGTGTTCGTAGGCCCAGCGGTATAGGGGGCCGGTCTTCTCGGGCGGCAACTCGTGAAGGTCGTCGAACCCGGCGACACGGAACCACGCCTTCAGTTCGGGCACGGTGTGATGGAACTGATAGCGTGGGCTGTACCAGTCGAACGTGTCGCAAACACGGTTCTCCCAAACCGGGTGGGCCGAAAAATTCACCAGCTTGTTCAGCAGGCGATTTACAACTGGTACGGATCCCAGCACGGCGCCGGCCGTGGCGATCGACTCGATCTGCGGCACAGTCATCCGCCGCGCGACGCCGCGGAGCGTTTCATTGAGCGCCTCTTGAACGGCCGTGTTGCGCCGGTACAGCCAGACCGCAAGCCGACCGCCCGGTCGTACGGAGGCGGCTACGCGGTGGAACGCAGCCGCTGTATTGCTCGTGTGGTGCATGACGCCGATGCTGAATGCGAGATCGACCGCGTGCTTGGCGAGCGGCAAGTGGAGCAGGTCGGCCTGGACGAAATCGACGTTCGCGAACGCAGTGCACAATCGGGCGGCTCGGTCGACGGCTCGACTCATGTCGACGGCGATCACTCGAGCGCCGTGCCGCGCCGCAACCAGGCTGTAGCGCCCGCCGCCGCAGCCGGCATCGAGCACAACGCGGTCGCGAAGCTCGTCGCGCGCGAAGCCGGTCTTGGCCGGGAACGTCGCCTCGTCCTCGTCGAGATGTTCGACCGCGTAGCGGGTCCACTGGCGGCCGAAGCTCGCGACGTAGTCTTCGGTCGCGACGAAACGCGGAATGCCGCGTACGATCGGATAGTTGCTGCCGCACGCTCGGCACAGAATCCGTCCCGACTCGACCCGGTCCCTCTCCACCTGCTGAGCCTGCAGGGACAACTCGCCTCGGCAGCGCGGACAGCACAATCGTTGCATCAGGTCCTGGTGCACCGTTCCACTCCACACGCGGCAAGAGAGTTGCCGAACAAGTCGTCGGCCTTGGCCTAGTTTGACTCGCCACGATTGTGACCTACAGTGGCAATGGAGTGAACATGAGGTCGGGCCTGACGAGGCCGCCGCAGGATGTTCGGCAGGCGGAGCCAACGGAACAGAAAAGAAGCTTCATCGAAGTCGGCAGCCAGTTGGAATCTCGCACTGAAGATTCCCTGTGCAATCATAGTGTTGAGCCGCTGGGCGACTCGGAACCCATCGGCTGCTCGCCGGCATCCTCCACCGAGACAGAGGCTTTCCCAAACCCGGGACGGGTCAACTGGGAGCCTCTGTTTTTTTTGCGCCGTGGCGCGGGCTTCCAGCCTGCCGACACCGCGCACGTCCGTCTCATCCGGCGTAGAGCTGCATGCCGCCGTCGACGCGCAGCACCTGACCGGTGATGTAGTCCGACAGGTCCGAGACGAAGAACTCGACCGCGCGGGCCACATCGTCGGGTTCGCCCAGGCGCAACAGCGGCCGCTTCTCGTTCAGCAGTTCGGCCGCGCCCTCGCGGTGCTTGAGCGTCGCCAGGAATCGGCCGCTCTTGATCATTCCGGGCGCGATCGCGTTCACGTTGATTCCGTGCGGCCGAAGCTGAGCGGCCAGGCAGCGCGTGTACTGAATGACGCCGGCCTTCGCGACCCCGTAGGTGATCTCCTTGGCGATGCCCGTCATGCCCGCGATCGACGCGAGGTTCACAATGCGGCCGCCTCGGCCGTGAGCGAGCATGTTCGGCACGATGGCCCGGCAGGCGTTCATGGTTGTCATCAAGTTGCGGTCGAGTACGGCGTGCAGGTCGGCCTCTGAGATAAACATGTCGTTCGGGTTGGCCTTGCTCTTGCCGTCCGCGGCAATATCGCCGCCCGCGTTCGCGACCAGGATATGGATTTCGGGGAACACCGCCGCGATCTGGTCGGCCATCTTCTTCGCGGCGTCGGGGCGGGTGAGATCGGCGGTTACGGTGAGTGTCCGCCGCCCCAACTTGCGGATCGCGTCGGCGACTTCCTCGATCGAGTCCCCCTCGCCGAAGTCGCGCGGCGTGTCGGGCCGCAAGTCGTGTACGACGACATCGGCGCCGGCCGCCGCCAGCCGCAACGCGATCGCTTTGCCCAGCCCGCGTCCCGAACCGGTGATGACCGCGACCTTGCCGTTCAGCGTGTTGCCCATGCGGACTCCTGTAGATCAATAGGTTGCTCGGCCGCCGCTGATGTCGTAGCACTGGCCGGTCGTGAAACTGGATTCGCTCGACGCGAGGAAGTGGACGAGCGCGGCGACCTCGCTGATCTCGCAGGTACGGCCCATCGGGATCTTCGAGATCATGTATTCGACCGTCGCCGGCGCGACCTGATCGAGCATCTTCGTGCGAATCACCGCGGGCGAAATCGCGTTCACCGTGATGTCGCCCTTGCCGACGACCTCCTTGGCCAGGGCCTTGGTCATGTTGATCAGCCCGGCCTTCGACGCCGAGTATGGAATCAGCGTCGGGTTGCCCTCCTTGCCCGCGATCGACGCGACGTTCACGATGCGGCCGTACTTGCGAGCAATCATGCCGCTGGCTGGCCGGCCGACCGCCTCGGGGTTGCCGATCACCGCCCGCGACAGTAGGAACGGCCCGACCAGGTTAATCGACAACACCTGTTCCATGTTTTCTTTGGTCAGGTCCCAGATGTTCGCCGTCTTGCCGACGATCGCTGCGTTGTTGACGAGGATGTCGATCGGTCCGAGCTTGGCGACGACTTCGTGTATCAGTCGATCGACGTCGTGCTCGTTCGTCTGATCGCCGGCGACGGCCACGCCGCCGATCGCGCAGGCCACGGCATCGGCCGCGGGTCCGTTCATGTCAAAGATCGCCACCTTCGCGCCCGCCGCCGCGAGCCGTTGAGCAATCCCCTCGCCCACCGACTGCCCGCCGCCGGTCACCACCGCGACCCGGCCGTCCAGTCGAAAGAAACCAGATGCTGCAGAGCTCATGATGCGTCCCAATCCGAAATACCAGGCACGAAACCCGAAGTCAGAAACGCGAAGCACCGCGATAGTAGCGTCTCGCCGTGCGGCGGGCGAGCCGTCGAGTGGGGGATGGGTGTATTTCCGTAGCTGCGCCTCGCTCGTTTAACCCGCAGCCGCAGGCGAGGTCGTGTTTGATCCGTGCAATTCGCACGATGCCGACCTCGCCTGCGGCTGCGGGTTAAGCGAGCGACGAATGCAATTACGGGTATGCACCCAGTTGGGATATTCGCGGCGGTTAGTTGGCGCGGGCGGCCTCGAGGCGGGCGCCGACAAATTGGTAAACCAGATGAGGACCGTGGTCATCGGCGACGTCGGCGATGACGAGTTGGAAGTCCTCGTCGCGAACGCGAGCGAGAAAGTCCGGACAATCGCGCTGCAGGTCGTGGTCCATGATGATGTATTCGGCGTGGCGCCGGCGGACGTGATCGACAAGCTCTTCGTACGTGAGCGGTTTGGAGAATCCGTGGCACCGCACGATGCCCTCCATCGGCCCCCACAGCGGCACGCGCTCGGCCTCGGCGTAGAAAGCCGGCACGGTGAACGTGAGCACGCGGCGGCCGGGACCGGCGAGTTGCAGGATTCGTTCGCCGACGGCTCGCTCGGTTGCCAGCCCCTGCTCGAGCGGACGGCGCAAGCTCCAGAACGTCGATGCCGCCAAGATGAACATCGGCGCCGCCAGTGCGATCGCCAGCGCGCGGCGACCCGCTGCGTCTGGAGTTGCCGACCGCCAACGAACCGCAAGGCCGACGCGCAGCTCACTCGCCCACGCCGCCAGTTCCACAACTGCCACGGCGGCAAGTACGACCCACGGGCCTAGCGCCTGCATGAAATAACGCAGGCGCGGATAGGTCAGACCGAAGAACAAGAGAAACGGAACGCTCGACCAGAGCAACAGACCCACGGCGCCGGGCGACCGATCGACCACCCGCCGCCGCGCTACGTACGGTGCCACATTGAATAGGGTCTGAAATCGGCTTCGGTCGTTTAACCCGCAGCCGTAGGCGAGGCCCAACAAACGCCAGCCATGCCTCGCCTGCGGCTGCGGGTTAAACGAATTCGAACCCCTTTCAATGTGGAGCAGAACCAAGCCGATCGCCGCCAGGCCAACCACAACAACGTGCAGCGACTTGCCGAACACCGGCACGCCGTAATGCAGATGATGAGGCAACCAACGTACGAGGTTCGACGGGCGATCGAACACCGCCGCCAGCACACTCTGATTGCGAATCGCGGCGTCGTCTTGCCGGTCCGCCGCATACTTCATCGCAAAGCAGCGTTCCTTGCCACTCAGGCTCCATCGCCCCAGATCGTTGCGCAGTTTCAGGACGTATGGCGCTGCTACGGTCAGCCCGATCACGCCGACGACGCAGGCCCACCCGAGCCGGCCGGCGACACGGGCGCCCTGCCCTCGGCCGGCCGTGGCCATGCGGACCTTGCCGAAGACGTACCAACCCACCAGCAGGCCGGCGAGCGCCGCTGCCTCGGGTCGCGTGAGATAGCCGAGTCCCAGTGCGAGGCCCGCCGCAATTGCGTGCACCGATTGACCGACAAGACCCGACGAATGCCGCAGCCGCCAGACGCACACGAGCGACCACACCAGCCAACAGCCGTACGCGACGTCGGTCTCGGCCATCACGGAGTGGCGAACGAGCGACGTGTGTACGGCGACGAGTCCCACGGCGACGCCGGCCACGACGGGACCGAACATCTGGCGCGCCAACAACCCGACACCCGCCACGAAGCCACAACCGAAGAGTACCGAGGTGAGTCGGCCGGAAAACTCAAGATCGCCGAAGAGACCGTACAACCAAGCGACGGCCACCGGGTAACCCGGTCCTGAGTACCAGTCCATCCCGGCGGCTGGCCCATGTCGCCAGGCGCGCTGGGCGAGTTCCATGTAGTGCGCCCCGTCGGCGCTCATCGCGGCTGCTCGCGACCACGTCCAGATTACGAGCGCCAGACCGATCGCGACGCCAGACGCGGCCACGGCTGTTGAAATGCGAGTTGCCGATGGCAGATGACGGACTGCCCACGATTCATTCCGCACTCCGCACTCCTCGCTAAGTACTGCTCCCCATTGAAAGGGGTCCGAATTCGTTTAACCCGCAGCCGCAGGCGAGGCACAACCAACGCCAGCCATGCCTCGCCTGCGGCTGCGGGTTAAACGACCGAAGCCGAATTCAGACCCTATTCAATGCGGCACCGTACTCAGCAAATGGTCCCGTCGATCTGGCATGGCCCGAAACGGTCCTGGGGCCGAAAATGTCGCGGCTTCATAGCAGCACCCGCGAAATCGGGAAAGTCCAGATGAATCCGTCGACAGCCGAGCGCGATCGGCAACTGTTCAACGAGATCGCCGATGCGTACTGCCGCAAGGACTTGTACGGGCCGAGCCGGATCGCTCGCCGACTCAGGCTAGAGACGACGTGGCGCCGATTGCCGGCGCGGCGCGATGTCGATGTGCTCGAAGTCGGCTGCGGCGCCGGATTCGCCGCGAGCTACCTGGCCGGCCGCTATCGGCGATACGTCGGCGTGGACCACTGCGAGTCGCTCATTGAGCTAGCGCGGGCGCATCACCGGTTTGCGAACGCGCGGTTCGAGCGGGCCGGGGTTCACGAACTGAGTTCGACGCAGCGATTCGACGTGATCCTGCTCATCGGCGTGTTGCATCATTTGGCCGATCTTTCCGGGGCCCTGATTCGCATGGTCGAACTACTCAGGCCAGGCGGCTGGCTCGTGGCCAACGAACCGCAGCGTGCCAACCCGGTCGTTCGATTGTTACGCGCTGTGCGAAAACGAGTCGACGCCGAATACTCGCGCGACCAGCGGGAGTTCACGGCCGTCGAACTATTCCAGGCGCTGAAACAGGCTCAGTTGGCGGACGTGCAGGTTTGCCCCCAGGGCTGGTTCTCAACGCCGTTTGCCGAGGTCCGACTGCGTCCCGCGCTGGTGACCTGGCCCGCCGCCGCGCTGGCGTGCGGTCTCGACCGGGCGATCGCTCGCTTGCCGAGTTGCATCACTCGCTGGGCGAGTTGGAACCTAGTAGCGGCCGGCAGAAGGACCACGAATCGATAGTGCTAGTAGATTGCCGAGTTGCCTGACTCGGTGGGCGAGTTGGAATCTGATCGCGGCGGGCAGAAGGAGGAACCGCGAATAGCACGAATCACACGAATGGCTGATCGCTGATTGCTGATCGCTGATTGCTGACTGGTTGGTTTGGAACGACGAAACGACGCGCGTGGCAGCGGCTCATGCGGGCGTTTTGATCGGCCAAGAGGCCGATGGCCCAGACAATCACGGCGGCGAGGACCGCCATAGTCGCGCCGTCGGAGATGTTCAGCGTGACAAGGTCACGGGCCAGCTTGCCCAAGCCGAGCAAGAACAAGATCGCACCGAGCGGCAAGAACACACGCAGCGGATTGAAGTAGACCATGATCCGCAGTATCTGCACCAGAAACTGATAGGGATGCGACAAGCGGATTTTTGATTTGCCGATGCGCTTGTGGTAGTCGATCGGCTGGTAGCAGACCCGATAGTCATTGCAGAGATGCGCTAGGGTGATCGTCGTGGTGAACGAGAATCCCGCCGGCAACAAGTGCTCGAACTCGCCGACGATCGACCGACGAATGATGCGCAATCCGGAGTTGAGGTCGGGAATACGGCGCTGGGCCAGATAGCTCGCTAGTCGGCTGAGCAGCCACTTGGCGGGCCGGCGCAGGAGCGGAATGTGTACCGATCGTCCGGTCCGCGCCCCGACGACCATGTCGTAGCGGGCCGCGTGGTGCAGCAGTTCGGGGATCGCCTCGGCCGGGTAGGTTCCGTCCGCGTCAATGATGACAACGTACTCGTACTGGGCGGCGGCGACGCCCGCCTTCAGCGCCGCGCCATAGCCGCGGTTTTCCGGCAAGCGAACGATCCGCACGTCATGGCGACTGGCGTGTTCCAAGGTTCGATCGGTCGATCCATCGTCCACGACGATGACTTCGTACGCCACGCCGCAATGGCGTAGCGCCATCTCGACCTGCTCAATCTGATCGGCAACGGCCGCCTCTTCGTTGAACGCGGGCATGACGACGGAAACGGCTGCGACGTCGGCGTCGGATGTATTCAAGGTGGCGACGTCATCGGCCGCGGCGTGCCCCGCCACATCGGACCGGTCGGCAGCTCGTTCGACTGTCGGGTTCATGGGGCGATCGACCTCGAGTGCGCATTGGGGTTCGGAGCCGAAACGCGAGAGCCAGGCGACAGCCGCCAGAGGGGTGCGGGATCATGCGCATTCCCGCAGGATCGGGCAATATCAATCAGTTGTCGTCGATCCAGGATCCAGAGCACGCGCTTCGCGGACTCAGGGCGCGCCACACAGCCGCACGTGCGTTAGTAGTCTTGTCGGTTGAGGCCCTTGAGGGCAGCGGCGAACTCGCGCATGCTTGCGAGTCGCATCTTGGGCGAGACCGCCATGGCGCGCAGCAGCAGTTTGGCGAGGTCCTCCTCGACGTCTTCGCGCAACTCGCGCGGATCCTTGGGCGGCGTGTTCATGTGCTCGCGCATCATCTGCATCGTGTCGGCCGCTTTCCACGGATATCGCCCGACGATCGTCTCGTAGGCCATGATGCCGAACGAGTAGATATCGATTCTCTCGTCGGTGGGCATGCGCTTGATCAGTTCGGGGGCCATGTAGTTCGCGGTGCCGGTGCGGTTGCCGGGGCGACGGAACTCGGGCTTGTTCGGCACGGCCAGGCCGAAGTCGATCAGCTTCGCCTCGCCTTCCTGCGAGATCATGACGTTGCGCGGACAGATGTCTCGATGGATGTAGCCTTGTTCGTGAATGTACGCGAGTCCTTCGGCCGACTGGATGAGGTACTTGATGCGCTTGCCCTGGAGCGCCGGCGCCTTGGTTTCGATCAGAAAGTTGAACCCGACCCCTTCGATGAACTCCATCACCAGGTACATCGCGTTCTTCGTCGTCATCCCAAACTCGTAGGTGACAACCACGCTGGGGTGTTTGAGCGTGACGGCGACCTCGCCTTCGCTGGGTCGTTTGGCGCCGCCGAAGTCGCGGGCCATGAGCTTGGCGGTCTTTTCGATGTCGAGAATCTTCAGCGCCACGGTCCGGCCGCTCAGAAAGTCGCGGGCGCGGAACACCTTCGACATGCTGCCCTGCCCCAGCCGCGCGTAGGTCTGGAACCGCTTCTCGACGTCGACGCGAGCAGGTCCGGACCGGAACAGCGATTTGATTTTCGCGAAGACGCTCATGGAGTCAGTGGCAGTTCAGGGTTGGGAGTCGAGGGTGAGCGGAGATTGGCTGAACGTGAAGAGAAAGGACGGCGGCCTCTGTCTGTCAAACCTCAACCCTCAGCCCGCGACTCTCTGTTTACTTTTCGCAGTAGTCGATGATCGATGCGATTTCACTACGCAGGTCCTTGCGGTGTATGATTCGGTCGATGAAGCCGTGCTGCAGCAGGAACTCGCTGGTCTGAAACCCCTCGGGCAGTTCGATCCGCACCGTGGACCAAATGGTACGCGGCCCGGCGAAACCGATCAACGCCTTCGGTTCGGCGATGATGACGTCGCCGAGCGACGCGAAGCTGGCGGCCACACCGCCCATGGTTGGATTGGTCATGACCGAGATGAACAGCCCACGCGCCTGGTCGTGCCGGGCCAACGCGGCCGAGACTTTGGCCATCTGCATCAGCGATAGGATGCCCTCGTGCATGCGCGCCCCGCCGCCCGACGCGCTGATGATCACCAGAGGCAGACCGAGTCGCGTCGCTTCCTCGGTCGCACGGGTCAGCTTTTCGCCGACCACCGACGCCATGCTGCCCATGATGAAGGCCGAGTCAGTGATGCCGAGCACGACGGGTCGGCCGCGAATGTAGCCGCGGCCCACGACCGCCGCCTCGTTCAGTCCGGTTTTCTTTTGCTCATCGCGTAGTCGTTGCGAGTACTTCTTGCGGTCGGTGAACTCAAGCGGGTCGGCGCTGCGCAGTTCAGCGAACCACTCTTCGAAGCTCTCTTCGTCGAGCAGGTGCTTGATGCGGTCGGCGGCGGAGATGTAGAAGTGATAGCCGCATTCCGGGCAGACGTTGAACCGCTTCTCGATTTCCTTGCGAAACACGGTGTTCTTGCACCCGTCGCATCGCGTCCACAGTCCTTCCGGCACGCCGCGCTTGGGTCGGCGAGTCGGGCCGTTGCCGGCAGGTTTCGGTGTGTCTGCGCTCATGACGTCGTTTTGCCCGCAGAGTCTTGTGCTTCCGGGGTGTTAACCGACTCAACCATCGCGCCCCGCCGCGCGGCGCCGGCCTTCGGTTGCTCTGCCGCGACGTCCACGGCTTCCCATCGGCCGTTGCACGACGGACCATCCCACACGTGGGCCAGGTCGCGTTCCATCAGGTAGCAGCGCACCACGTCGCCGAGCGGCTGCGGCACGACCAGCCCGATCGTCTCGTCGCGATGGCGCCGCAGCAACGGCTTGAGCACCGATCGCACTCGCTCGAAGGCGTCCATGACCGTTTCCCCCTCGGGCGGGCAGACCGTCGTAGGCTCGTCGCACCACTGGCGATAGACTCGCGGGTGCCGTTGGCGGACTTCATCGACGTGCAGTCCCTGCCATAATCCGTGGTTCAGGTTGTGCAGGTTCTTGAGTTCTCGGAGTCGCACGCCGAGCGTCTTGGCGATCGTCCGGGCCGTCGCGCGGGCGGATTCTTCGGCGCCGCAATAGATGCGATGCAACCCCGCGGCGCGCAGCGACTCGGCCGTCTCGGCGGCCTCGGCCTGCCCGCGCGCACTGAGCGGCAGGTCCAGCGCGCCCTGGATGCGACCTTGCTCGTCGTAGTCGGTCGATCCGGGTCGAATCAAAACAACCCGTGTCATGGTTATCGCTCGTCCAACACCCTGAGCGACTCGAACTCCTCGCCACCCAAGTAGGCGAGGAACGCGCCGCCGCCGGTCGAGACGTGGGTCATGCGACCGGCCAGGTCGAACGCCTCGACGGCCTCGGCCGTTTCGCCGCCGCCCACAACCGTCACCGCGCCGGACCGGGCCATCGCCTCGGCTACCGCTCGAGTTCCACGGCGGAACGGCTCATCTTCGAACTTACCCAATGGACCGTTCCAGACCACCGTGCCCGCCGCGATGATCGCCGCTTCGTAGGCCGCGATTGTGGCCGAACCGATATCCATGCCGCACCAGCCATCGGGTATTTGGCTGACCACTTGGGTCTTGGCCGCCGCGTCGGGTCGCTCGGCAACCAGGTGATCGACCGGCAACAGCAGCTTGGCGCCCGCCAGGTCGGCGAGCTTGCGAGCCACATCGAGACAGTCGCGCTCGACGCGCGAGCCGCCGACCGGCCGGCCCGCGGCGGCGAGGAACGTGTAGGCCATGGCGCCGCCGATGAGCAGCCGCTCGACTCGCGGGATGAGGTTCTGGATGAGCGCGATCTTGTCGGACACTTTCGCGCCCCCCATGATCGACACCATTGGTTGCTTGGGCGCGCCGAGCAAGCCGTCGACGATTTCCAGTTCGCGCTCGAGCAGCAGGCCGGCGACGCGCGAGCCAGGCGGAAACTCCTTGGGCACCGCGATCATCGAAGCGTCGTCGTTGTGGCAGGCGCCGAACGCATCATTGACGTAAGCATCGGCCAGCGAGGCCAGGTCCTTGGCCAGCGCCGGGTCGCCTTTTTTTTCGCCCGGGTGGAACCGGAGGTTCTCGAGCACAAAGACCTCGCGCGGCTTGAGCGATGCCGCGACTCGCGTGACGTCGGGCCCGACCACCTCATCGGCCTTGCGCACCGGCCGACCCAGCAGATCGGCCAGGCGCATCGCCACCTCGTCCATGCGATACTTGGCGTCCTTTTTCGGATCGCCGCTGGGCCGACCCAGGTGGCTCATGACGATGACGGCCGCACCGCCGTCGATTGCGGCGCGCAGCGTCGGCACGGTCATGCGCATGCGTCGGTCGTTGGATATCTTGCCGCGCTCGGTGAGCGGCACGTTGAAATCCGCCCGGACCAAGAGCTTCCGCCCTTGGAGCGGAATATCCCGGATCGTTTTCTTTGCCACGGTTGTGCCTTCTAGACCAGCTTGGCCACGCGGGCGATGAGGTCGGCAGCGCGGGCCGAGTAGCCCCACTCGTTGTCGTACCAACCCACGACTTTGATCAGGTTGCCCTGGATGACCTCCGTCCACTCGGCGCTGAAGATGCACGAGTGTGGATTGTCGATGATGTCGCTGGAGACGATCGGGTCTTCGGTGTATTCGAGGATTCCCCGCAGCGGTCCGTCGGCCGCCTTCTTCATGGCCTGGTTGATTTCGTCCTTCGACGTCGATCGCCCAACCACCGCAGTCAGGTCCGTGACGCTGCCCGACGCCACAGGCACTCGCATTGCGATGCCCGTGAGCTTGCCCTTCAGGGCCGGGATCACTTCGCCGACCGCCTTGGCCGCGCCAGTGGTAGTCGGAATGATGTTGATCGCCGCCGCTCGGGCGCGGTGCAGGTCGTCGTGGCGAAAATCGTTCACGACCTGATCGTTGGTGTAGGCGTGCACCGTCGTCATCAGGCCCTTCTCAATGCCGAACGTCTCGTGCAGGACCTTGGCCATCGGCGCCAGACAGTTGGTGGTGCAACTCGCGTTCGACAGGCACTGGTGCTCCTTGGTGAGCAGATGGTCGTTGACGCCGAGCACGACCGTCAGATCGGGCTGGTCTTTGGCGGGCGCCGACAGCACGACCTTTTTGGCCCCAGCGTCGAGGTGATCTCCGTATCCGCCGCGGTCCGACTTGCGGGCCGTGAATACGCCCGTCGATTCGAGCACGACGTCGACGCCCTTCTTGCCCCAGGGCAGTTCCTTCGGGTTGCGTACGGCGAGCACCTCGATCGGCTTGCCGTTCACGATCAGGTTGCCGCCGTCGGCCGCGACCGTGCCGGCGAACCGGCCGTGGACGCTGTCGTACTTGAGCAAGATGGCCAGGGTCTTGGCGTCGGTCAGGTCATTGATGGCGACCACGTCGAACTCGCTGGGCCGCGACGCCAACACACGAAACACCAGACGTCCGATTCGGCCGAAGCCGTTGATGCCAACACGAACAGCCATAGTTGCGAGACTCCTGGAAGCTACTCATGGTATGGGGCAGAACCTTCGGGCTGCCTCATCGGGCGGCCGGTCGATAGGTCCAAGGAGGCGGATTATAGGTCTGTAACGGGCCGGGTGTCAACGAACCAACGTGGCCTGTGAAGCCTAAGGAACGGCGCTATAGTGGCTTACGGCTTCAACGGCCGCTGAACCCCGGGACGCGCGGCTGTGGTTCATGCGGGAGGGCAACTGCGTGGAACGTGTGCGGCACCCGAGGTGCGTCACCGATGGGGCCAGTTCCGGCGCACGGCGACGGACGGCAGTTGTCCGGATAGGCGCCGTCGCCTTCGGCTCGGCGTTAAACGAAGCGGCTGCGCAAAGTGCGTCGCACACCCGGATCCTCGGAGACTCAGATTTGCCGATTGTGGATCTGTAGCAGCGGGCCTATTCTATCTCCTTTCCCGAACGGGGACGGACATGCCCGAAGACCGACAACTGGTTCGCCGACTATTCGATCTGTTCCTGATCAGTTTCGCAGTGCTGTTCGTCGAACTGGCCGCCATTCGCTGGTTCCCGGCGTACGTGGCGACGCTCACGTTCTTTACCAATTTCGTGCTCATGGCCGCGTTCGTGGGGATGTCGATCGGCTGCCTCGCCGCCGCTCGACGCATCACGCTGCTCGACTACCTGCCGTCGCTGATGGCGGTGACGTGTGCCGCCGCGCTGGCGGTCTATGTGGCCACGGGGTTCATGTGGCTGGCGTCGGTGAAGGTCGGGAACACCAAGAGTCCCGAGATGGTGTACTTCGGCACCGAGCGATCGGGCGAAGCGGCGCTGAAGCTGGCGATCCCGGTCGAGTTGGTGCTGAGTTTCTTTTTCGTGCTCATCGCCATGTGGTTTATCGGGCTGGGCCAGGTGCTCGGTCGCAAACTGGCCGCAATCGAGAACCGCATCCTCGCCTACACGGTGAACATCGCGGGCAGCCTGGCGGGTATCGTCGCGTTCGGCGTGATGTCGTACTGCGAACTGTCGCCGGTGGCTTGGTTCATTGGAGGCGTGTTGCCGGTGCTGTACTTCCTGCGCGAGACCCGGCAGCTTAGTGTGCCCAACCTGACGCTGGTCGTCGGCACGCTCGCGCTGGTCGGGGTTGCCGGGTGGCGCACCCCCGGCCACAAGTTCTATTGGTCGCCGTACTACTCGATACGCTACAGCACCCAAGACCGCGAGCTAGTCACGAACGGCATCTCGCACCAGAAGATGGTCGCGCGCACCGAGGGCGGCATGGCGTACTCGATACCGTACCTGTTGCGGCGCGACGCCGGACTTGAGCCGATCGAAGACGTGCTCGTGATCGGCGCGGGTTCGGGCAACGATGTGTCTCACGCGCTCGCCCACGACGTCAAGCGCGTCGACGCTATCGAGATTGATCCGACGATCGCGCGGCTGGGTCGCGACCATCATCCGAACCAGCCCTACGCCGACCCTCGAGTGCACCTGACCATCAACGACGGTCGGGCGTACCTGCGGAACACCGATCGCCAGTACGATCTCGTGGTCTACGCCGTGGTGGACTCGCTCACGCTGCATTCGAGCTTTTCGAGCATCCGATTGGAGAACTTCCTGTTCACGCGCGAGGCGTTCGCCGACATCCGCCGCCGGCTCAAGCCGGGCGGCTTGTTTGCCGCGTACAACTTTTACCGCCAGGGTTGGATCGTGGCGCGGCTGTATCAGATGATGGAGGCCGAGTTTGGTTGCCCGCCAGTGCTGCTGTCGTTGCCGCCGCGGCCCGAAATACGCGACGCCGAAAGTGAAGACTTGCACATGGCCGTGCTGCTGGCCGGCGATGCGGCCGCGCTCGGTCCCATCCGTCGTCGCCTGGGCGCGCCGGGCGAAGAATCGTTTCATGCGTCCGAGTTGCCCGCCGGTCAACTGCAACCGGCGCGGCTCGTGACCACGCAAAACTGGCGACTGCCGACCGATGACTGGCCGTTCCTCTACCTGCGCGAGCCGAAGATTCCCGCACACAATTGGCGCGGGCTTGCGCTGTTGTTGGCGCTGTCCTTGGGGCTGCTGCTGTTGTTCGCGCCGTCGCGGCCGCAGAGCAGCCCACACACGCCTCGCGACCAGGCCAGCTCCTGGGCCGACGGCGCCCACTTCTTCTTTCTCGGCGCCGGGTTCATGCTGATCGAGACCAAGAGCGTCACGCAGACCGCACAGCTCTTCGGCTCGACTTGGTTCGTTAACTCGATCGTGTTCGGCGCCATCCTGGTCATGATCCTCATGGCCAACGTGTATGTTCTTGTGGTGCGACCTCAGCGAATGACGGTGTACTACGCGGGCCTGGCGCTCACGCTGCTGGCCGGTTGGCTTGTCCCTCTCGACTGGCTGCTAAGCGATTCGGTGCCGCTCCGCGCTGCGAAGGCGTCGCTGGTCCTGTTGGGTCCGATTCTGTTCGCGGGCGTCATCTTTGCGACCTCGTTCGGTCGCACGCCGCACCCCGACTGGGCGTTTGGCGCCAACATCGCCGGCGTCGTCTTGGGTGGTCTCGTCGAGTACGCGTCGCTTGTCGTCGGCTACCGGCACCTGCTCCTGTTGGCGGCCGGCTTGTACGTTCTGTCCACAATCACCGCATGGCGCAGGGCGCCGCGGGCTGCGCCGGAGTGCCAGGCGTGAAGGTACTGCTCACCGAGAGTGATATTCACAACCGCGTTCAAGAACTGGGCCGCCGCATCGACGCGGACTATCACGGCCAGCCGCTGACGATCGTCGGTGTGCTCACCGGCAGCCTCGTTTTTCTGGCCGATCTGACGCGGCAGCTTTCGACCGCTCATCGCATTGGCGTGCTGCAAGCGTCGAGCTACCGCGGCGCCACCACGGTGGCCGGCTCGCTCGAAGTGAGTTTGGACCTGGCCCCCGATCTGCAGGGCCGCCACGTTCTGTTGCTCGATGACATTCTCGACACCGGTCAGACCATCGCCACGCTGGTCGAGCAGGTGCGATGTCGCGGAGCGCTGAGTGTTCGCACGGTCGTGTTGCTGCGCAAACTGGGCCGCCAGACGGTCCCGTTCGAGCCGGACTATTTCGGGTTCGAGATTCCCGACGTGTTCGTGGTTGGCTACGGGTTGGACTACAACGACGAGTTCCGGCACCTACCGTACTTGGCGGCGCTGGACGGGCATGAGATTGCGGAAGCGTTCGGGGGTCAGGGGTCAGGGTTCGGGGTTCAGGGGTCAGGGTTCAGGAGTCAGCCCCTGAACCCCGAACCCTGACCCCTGACCCCCGAACGCTTCCGCAATCTCATG
>DAIOWH010000117.1:0-21033 GCA_036758585.1 Planctomycetia bacterium | reverse complement strand
TAGCATGTCCATCACGGAAGCCGCGGTTCGATCAAAGATCATGGCCGGTTGCAGCGTGGTGTCGGGAGTCTTTTGCCGGAACGGCCCGAAGGGTGCTTCGCACAAAAGACTCCCGACCGACCCCTTTTTGCCGATCGGCAGCTTAGCTCTATCGAAAGGCAGAATGGAGGCGAGCGGTGGATCGCTATCCTGCAAGATACTCTGACGCTCACGGTACCGAAACGACCACTATTGACAACAATGGCGAAATGCTACGGCTTTCCTTGGACGGCGTTGAGTTCGTCGGTAGCGACTTCGATTCACTTGAGCCGAAGGATGCTGCGCCGGATCAACTGCGGCGCTTCGCGCTGAACCAAGGCTGTCTTTGCTCGTGCCGCATCGAGTGCCGAATGCCTGTGCCGGTTCATGACCGTGGCAGGGAGGTTTCTGGCGTGCTGTCCGTCGAACTGGTGCTCGGCAACCCCGCCAAAAACGGCGGGATAGACTGCGAACAGCTTCGGATCCTCCTGGAGTATGACGGCCAACGAGTCGCCGGACCAGGAACGAGCGGCTGGTTTGAGGATGAACTTCTCGGGCTCCAAACGCAGTTGCCCGAAGGGGTGTTCATCAAGGCCTGCATCAACTGCCTGTACTCGGATTACAGCCCCTACGGCCACGGACTGTTTGGCGGGATGATGTGTTTTCGCAACCTGAAGGCGGAGTACCTTAAGGTCACGCCGAAGGCGGAATTCTGGTCCATTCACGGGCGGCAGGATCGCTTTGTCCAGGAAACGTACCTGTGCCCCGAATTCGAGCGACGGATTCCCGGCAGCGGTTATCGCGGATAGCGCCGCCGAACAAGGGCGTTGCACCTGACCGGGCCGGCAGTACGGCTTTCCGAGGCATCACGTTTCCTTGCAGCCGGCCCGGCAAGTGAACGCGGTCGCCGACTCAGACGATCATGCTGACGAGCCAACGACGGAATCCACGCCTGCAGCAGCACGACATGACCGACAATCCAGATCCAGCCGAGACCGCGCGAGTCGGTCGGGATCACGCTGACGTTGATGCCTGGTCTGGCTCTACTGGTTGCGGCGATTCCGTCGAGAAACCCATTCATTGAAACACAGAGGCACGGAGGTCACAGAGAAGGTTGCCAGATTTGGCCTGGTTCAAACTTGGGTAACAGGGCGTGACGAGTTTGGGACTGCGTGATTTGTCTGTTTCCCCCAGACTGGTGGATCAGGATCGATTCCCAGTTTCATGGAGGAAACAGACATGGCCCATTTTACTGTCCAGTCGTCGACAACGCAGCCCTCCCCGTGCGTGGCTAAGACCTTGACCGGCACACAACGGCAAGGCTTGGCCGTACAGGCCCTCGCCGCAACTCAGTGCGTCACCCGCTTGGCCGCACAATTTCAGGTCAGTCGCAAGTTCGTGTACCGACAAACCGCCACGGCCCAGCAAGCCCTCGACACGGCCTTCGCGCCACCCGCCCCCCGCGACGATGTGCTCTTTTACCTGCCCGTCACCACCGCGTGGCTGCGGCAACTCATCCTGGCTCTGCTGCTGCATTGCCATAGCTCGTTCCGCGGCGCCATCGCCTTGCTGCTCGACTTGTTCGGCGTCACCGTGTCGCTCGGCACCATCCACCACATCACCCGCGACGCCGTGGGTGCCGCTCGACGCGTCAACGCCCAACAAGACCTGTCCACCATTTCGATCGGCGCCCACGACGAAATCTTCCAGAGCGGCCAGCCCGTCCTCGTCGGCGCCGACGTCGCTTCCACCTACTGTTACCTCTTGAGCCTCGAACAGCACCGCGATGCCGACACCTGGGGCGTGCGACTCCTCGAGTTGCAAGAGCAAGGACTGCGCCTCCAGGCCAGCATCGCCGACGCCGGCACCGGCCTGCGTGCCGGCCAAGCCCTCGCCTGGCCTGGCGTGCCCTGTCGCGGAGATATCTTTCACGCCCTCCGCGAAGTCGGCCAACTCGTCGGCTACCTGGAAAACCGCGCCGTCAGTCACATCGCCGCCTCTGACCAGCAGCAACGACGCATGCACCGCGCCAAGCGGCGCGGCCAAGGCCAAAGCCACTCCAAACGCCTGGCCCTCATCCGGCAGCAACAAGCGCAGGCCATCACCCTGGCCGATGACGTCGCGCTCTTGGCCCGCTGGCTCCGCGACGACGTGCTCGCCGTCGCCGGACCCGATCACCCCACGCGCGTTGCCAACTCTTCGATTTCCTGGTCGCCGAACTGGAGACCCGCCAGCCGCTTTGCCCGCACCGCATCGGCCCCGTCGTCCGTCTCCTGAAAAACCAACGCAATGACCTGCTCGCCTTCGCCGCCGAACTCGACCAGCAAATCGCCGCCGTGGCCGAGGAGTGCCAAGTCGCCACGACGCTGGTGCGGGAACTCTTGCTGCTGCAGACGATGGATCCCAAGACACAGACGCGCTGGCAACGCGAAGCGGAGCTGCGCCGCCGCTGGGGCAGCCGTTTCTGGGCCGTGCGCGAAGCCATCACCGCCGTGGCCGACCAGGTGGTGCGTGCCAGTTCGGTGATCGAGAACCTGAACAGCCGTCTGCGCAGTTACTTCTTCCTGCGGCGGCACCTGGGACCGGACTACCTGGAGCTGCTGCGTTTCTTCTTGAACCACCGCCGGTTCCCGCGCAGCGAGCGTGTCGAACGAGTCGGCAAAAGTCCGGCCGAGCTGTTGACCGGGAACCCTCACCCCCACTGGCTCGACCTGCTCGGCTACCAGCGCTTCGAGCGTAACTGAGCACCCTTCCGGCCTTCCCACCCGCCGGTTGTTCTCCGGCCTCCACTCTCCGTCCGCGCCTGTTACCCCAAAACGCGAACTTTTGAACCAGGCCTAATGATCCGACTAGCGAAGGGTCAAGCATATTCTTGGGCACTCGAACACTGCAACGCCTCGATGTGGGCCAACCGAGGCGGCGCAACTTGAGGGTCCTACATCGGCGCGTCGGTTGTCGACGACGCGCCGCTATGAACCGCAATCCCTTGTAGCAAATGGAGCCTACAGCAATAATCCCCGCCGTCCGGGGACCAGGATGCCCTAATGCCTGAAAACTGGCTGGTTCCGAATATCTGGCTGATTCCCGCGCTGCCGCTCATGGCTGCGATCATCACGGCTGCGCTGGGACCTCGCGTGTTGCGCGAACGCAGTCACTGGCCGTGCGTCGTCGGGGCGGTGCTCGCGGCGCTGGCGTCGATACTGATCCTGGCCGCTGCCGCAGACGGGCGACCCGCCGGGTCCGTCGAGGGCCATGTCGCTTCCGCCACAACCAGCGTCTATGAGTGGATTCGCGTCGCTGGCTTCTCGGCCCCGGTCACGCTGCGCGTCGACCCGCTCACCGCACTGATGCTCGTGATGGTCACCGGGGTCGGGTCGCTGATCGTTATCTACTCGATCGGCTACATGCACGGCGATCGCGGCTACTGGCGATTCTTCTCAGCGGTGGCGTTGTTCCTGTTCTCGATGACCGGCCTGGTGTTGGCCTCGAACTTCCTTTTGATCTACGTGTTCTGGGAACTCGTCGGTCTGTGCAGCTACCTGCTGATCGGGTTCTGGTACGAACGTCCGGCGGCTGCCGCGGCGGCGAAGAAGGCGTTTGTGGTGAACCGCATCGGTGACTTTGGTTTCGCACTAGGCGTGTTCATGGTCTGGGTCACGTTTGGCACGCTGGATTTCGACCGCGTGTTTGCCACTGCGACAAGTCCGGCCGGCGGCGTGAGCGGCCCGGAGATCACGATCATCTGCCTGTTGCTATTCTGCGGCGCGGTGGGCAAGAGCGCTCAGTTCCCGCTGCACGTCTGGTTGCCCGACGCGATGGAAGGCCCAACGCCGGTCAGCGCGCTGATCCATGCGGCGACGATGGTGACTGCCGGGGTGTACATGGTTGCTCGGTTCGCGCCGCTGTTTCTGCTCTCGCCCGTAGCGTGCGTGACCGTCTCGACCATCGGCGGCCTGACGGCGCTCATTGCGGCCCTGATCGCACTGACTCAGACCGATCTCAAACGTATTCTCGCGTACTCGACGGTGAGCCAACTCGGCTATATGTTCCTCGGCCTCGGCTGCGGCTCGAAGGCTGCGGTAGTAGCCGCGATCTTCCACGTGTTCACTCACGCATTCTTCAAGGCCCTGCTGTTTCTGGGGGCCGGCAGCGTGATGCACGCGATGGGCGGCGTCATCGACATTCGCCGGCTGGGTGGACTGCGCCGTCGCATGCCCATCACCTGCTTGACCTTTTTGTGCGGGGCTGCGGCATTGGCCGGCGTGCCGCCGCTATCGGGGTTCTGGAGCAAGGACGCAATCATCGTCGGCCTCGCCGAGGCCAGTCACGGCGAGCAGTTTGGCTGGGTCTACACCGTACTGCGCAGCACCGGCATGCTGACCGCGTTCCTGACCGCGTTCTACACGTTCCGCGCATTCTTTCGAGTCTTCACCGGCCCCGAACAGATTCCCGACGAGGCGGGCCATCACGCCCACGAATCGCCGCCGGTCATGACCTACCCGTTGATCGCCCTGTCGATCTTCGCGGTCGGAATCGGCTGGGTGCTGGCCCATTCCTTTCACGGGCTTGCGGACTTCCTGAGCGGCAGCCCCGGCCTGGCCGCCGCGCATGCCGAACATTCGTCGCTCGTGATGATCGTCAGCGGCGCGGTCGCGCTCGCCGGCGTGGTGGTCGCGTGGTGGATGTACGGCCGACCCAGCACGTTGTCCGATGCGCTCGCCACGCGATTCCCGCGCGCCTACGAACTGTCGCGCGACAAGTTCCGTTTCGACGAAGCGTACGACGTGGGCGTGGTCCGACCGACCCTCGTCGTGGCGGAACTCAGCCGCATCGCCGACAACTGGATCGTCGACGGCCTCGTGCGCCTTGTGGCCTGGCTGCCAGGCTTCATGGGTCGCGTCTTGTTGCGCCCGATCCAGAATGGACTCGTGCAGTTTTACGCGCTGTCGACCGTGTGCTGCCTGGTGGTGTTCATGCTGTTCTTGTGGCTAAGTACTGCTCTACATTGAAAGGGGTCCGAATTCGTTTAACCCGCAGCCGTAGGCGAGGCACAACAAACGCCAGCCACGCCTCGCCTGCGGCTGCGGGTTAAACGACCGAAGCCGATTTCAAACCCTATTCAATGCGGCACAGTACTAAGGGGATAGATCCGAGATGGATTTCGTGCTGTTGGTTGCGGTTCTGCTTCCGGTCGCCGGCGCAGCGGTGGTGATGCTCGCTTCGCACGGCGACGCGCACGCCGCGCGCCGCACCGCGCTGGCGGCGACGCTCGCCACCTTGGCCGCAACCGTGATTGTGGCCGTCGGGTTCGATGCGACGGAAACCGCCTCGCAGATGGTCACCGATTGGCCGTGGCTCGGGTCGGCGGGGATCCACTTCGCGATCGGCTTGGATGGCATCGCGTTGTGGCTCGTTGTGCTTACATCATTGTTATCGGTCACTGCGGTGCTGGTTTCGTGGCGGGCGGTCGAGGAACGGCCGCGAGCGTACTACGCATTGCTGCTCCTGCTGGAGACCGGCATGCTCGGCGTGTTCACGGCGCTCGACATCATCCTGTTCTACGTCTTCTTTGAGTTTACGCTGATCCCGTTGTTCTTCCTGATCGGCGTGTGGGGTGGGCCTGATCGTCGACTGGCGGCCCGCAAGTTCTTCATCTACACCCTGTCGGGCAGCGTGCTTACGTTGCTCGGCCTGCTGTACATCGTCGCTGCATACCACGAACAGACTGCGGCACTGGGCAAACCGACACTGACGTTTTCGATTCCCGAACTCACGGCGAATCTGCACTTATCGTCGGCCAAACAGTGGTGGGTCTTCCTGGCCTTGACCGCCGGGTTTGCGATCAAGGTGCCGCTCTGGCCGTTTCACACGTGGTTGCCGCTGGCGCACGTCGAGGCGCCGACGGCGGGCAGCGTGATTCTGGCGGGCGTGCTGCTGAAGATCGGCACGTACGGATTCCTTCGGTTCAACCTGGCCTTGTTGCCAGCCGCGTCACACGAGTTCCTGGCGCCGATCGCGGTGCTCGCGGTGATCGGCATCGTCTACGGCGCACTCACGGCGCTGGCCCAGAGCGACATCAAGCGGTTGGTGGCGTACTCGAGCGTCAGCCACCTGGGCTACTGCATGCTCGGCCTGTTCGCGCTCGGCTCGGTTGACACCGCGACAGTGGGCATCACCGGCTCGCTTCTGCAGATGGTGAACCACGGCCTGTCCACCGGTGCGCTGTTTGCGCTGGTAGGCATGTTGTACGAGCGGTACCACACGCGCGAGATTCGCTCGCTGGGCGGATTGGCCCGCAAGATGCCCGTGCTGGCGTTTTTCTTTGTTGTGTTCACGCTGTCGAGCATAGGCCTGCCCGGCCTCAACGGATTCGTCGGCGAGTTCCTGGTGCTGCTGGCGATGTTCGAGGTGCGGAAGGCGTACTCGATCATTGGCGCCGTAGGCATCATCCTGGGCGCGTTCTACATGCTGTGGCTTGTGCAGCGCATGCTGTTCGGCCCGCTCAAAGAGCCGCACGACGGCGACGATGCCGTGCGCGACCTGGACGGGCGCGAGATCGCCGCGCTGGCCCCGATCGCCGCAGTGTGCCTCTGGATCGGCCTGTGTCCCAACATCTTCCTGAGCCGCATGGAGCCGGCCGTGCGGCAGGTTGCGGAACGGCTCGAGCCGGCGGCGACACGAGTGGCGATCGCACACGATTCGCACTGACCGGAGGTTTGCATTTGCTTCACACGCTTCAAGCCACCGCACCCGAAGTTCTGCTGGTCTTGTTGGCCAGCGCGATGTACTTGGCTGGAACATTCGCGAAAGGTCCATGCCGCTGTTGGTTCTGGTCGTCAATCGCCGCTTTGGGCCTGGCGGCGGTTGTTCTGGCGACGTGGACGATGAATTCAGCCCCCGCCGCGTCGGCGACGGCGGTGGTCGACTCCCTGGCTGTCTGGGGCAAGGTGCTCGCGCTGGCGACCGGACTGGCGCTCGTGCTCATGAGCGACGCGATGTCGCTCGACAATCGCGCGCCCGAGTACTTCGCATCGCTGTTGCTCGTCGTGGCCGGTTCGATGTTTGTCGCCGGAGCCAATGAGCTTGTTCTCTTGTTCTTGGGTCTCGAACTGATCAGTGTTCCGTCGTACGTGTTGTTGTACGTGACGCGACGCGACGTAGCCGGACAGGAGTCGGCGGCCAAGTACTTCTTCCTCAGCATCTTCGCGTCAGCGCTGTTTCTCTACGGGCTGAGTTTTCTCTATGGCGCGGCCGGCAACACCAACCTGCAGGCGATTGCCCAGTTGGAGTCCAAGCTGCCGTATCCGGTTCCGCCATCGCTGCTGGTCGCGCTGGTGCTTGTGGTCGCGGGGTTGGGTTTCAAGATTGCGGCGTTTCCGCTGCACTTCTACGCGCCCGACGTGTATCAAGGAACCACACACACACTGGCCGCCCTGTTGGCCTGGGCGCCCAAGGCCGCGGGTTTCCTGGCCCTTGTACGACTCGTGACGTTCGCCATGCCATACCTCGCCGACAAGGTCTCTTGGCTCATGCTCGTGCTCGCCGCTGCGACGATGACGGTGGGCAACGTGCTCGGACTGCTCCAGACCAACCTGCGTCGCCTGCTTGCGTATTCGAGCATCGCACACGCGGGCTACATGCTCGTGGGCATCGGCGTTGGCGCGTTGGGCGGGTCGCGGTACATCACCACGAGCGGAGCCGAGAGCGTCGTGTTCTACCTGGTCGCTTATGCGGCGATGACCCTGGGCGTGTTCGCGGTGCTGGTCGCGTTGGCCAGTCCACAGCGGCCAGTCGAGACAATAGACGACCTCGCCGGGTTGGCAAGGTCGCATCCCCGGTTGGCTCTGGCGATGGCGTTGTTCCTGTTCAGCCTGACCGGCATCCCGATCACGGCTGGTTTCTGGGCCAAGGTGGCGATCTTCTCGAGCGCGCTGGTCTCAGGCCAAGATCATTACATCACGCTGGCGATCGTCGGCATGCTGAACGCAGCCGTGTCGTCGTACTATTACCTGCGCATCATCGCGGTGATGTACATGCACGAGCCGTACGGCGCGGTCGAGCCGGCGGGCAGCCGCCCCGCCTTGTGCGTCGTCGCCGCCTGCACGGCAGTCACCTTGGCCATCGGCTTCGCACCCGGCCCGATGCTCGACTGGTGCGTCGGGCTGGGGCTGGGTCGGTAGTTCTATCATGGATTTCCCCTTGCTTGTCGCGCGGGGGATCGTTTCAATTCCGCGTGCGGGTCGGCTAAGGGCCACAAGGTACGGCACCAAGGAGGACTGGATGGATCGGGTGGATAGGGCACGCATCGTTGAGGCTCACGAGCCGCACTCATCCACCGCGTGGGTATGGGCGGGCTTCCTCGCGGCATTCGCCTTGGCTGAGGTGCTGCTCGCCTGGGGGGTGGCGACTCAGCCGTGGTGGGTCATCGTGCCGATCGTGATCGCAGTCGCGCACTTGATGCACGGACACATCCTGGCGTTTCACGAGGCGTCGCACCGAACGCTGGCTCGCGTGCCGTGGATCAACGACGCGATCGGCCTCTTTATCGGCACGCTGAGCTTTCAAGGACTCACGGGCTTTCGCGCCGTGCATCACTCCCATCACGCCTACCTTGGGACCGAACGCGACGAGGAACTCTGGCCGTTTGTCGTGCCCACGACGCCCCGCTGGTTTCGACGGCTCGTGGCGATCTTCGAGCTCGCGTTCGGGATCTTGCTCACGCCGACTCTGTGCCTGCGAACATTCCTTCGCCACGGATCACCGGTCGCCAATCCTGCCGACCGCCGACGAGCGTGGCTGGAGTTGCTGCTGATGGCGGTCGTGTGGAGCGGCATCGTTGGCGCCGTCGCGTGGTTTGGCGTGTGGCGGCATTTTGTGCTGATGTACGTAGTGCCGGGTGTGATTGCCGGCGACATGCACAGCTTGCGCAAGTACATCGAGCACATGGGAATGACCGGCTCGACGGTATTGAGCTGCACGCGAAGCATTCTGGCTTCGGGTCCGCTGGCCCGCTTCATTTCGTTCACACTTTTCAACATCAACTACCACGGCATCCACCATCGCTACGCTCGCATCCCACAAGCGCGGCTGCCTGAGTTCACCGCGCTGCTTGCACCGAAGCGTCAGGAGGAGCCGGCGCCCTACACGAGCTACCGTGCGGCCCTGTGGGAGATGCTGCACACGCTGGCCGATCCACGCATCGGGGCTCAATGGTTAAACCAGGCTCGGTCCAAAGTCGAAGCGGCGTGCGAGCCGTGTGGTCAGGCGGCCCTGGATGTGTAGCGGGCGTTCGCCCTTGGCTAGCGGCGGATACTATTCGGGATGGCCGAGGCATTAGCCCCGTAGCGGCCCGTAGGGGACGGTTGTTAGCCGTAGTGCAGGCGGCCCGCCTGCAATGTCGTCAAAGGAAGCCGCAGGCGAGCCGCCTGCACTACGACTTCCTTGGGAGCCAGGGGCGTGGGCCGGCTCACGCCCCTGGCTAATAACACACGCCGCTTCGCGGCGGGAGCTCGACCAGGCTTCGCGGCGGAGGCAATGTTAGGCCGGGACGCGGCAATGTTAAGCCGCGGAGCGGCGGGAGTCAGTAGCCAGGGGCGTGGGCCGGCGTGAGCCCCTGGGCCAGAGACGTGCGAACGACAGGAAGCCCTGGAAGGGCGACAGAAGAACGCGATTGGGCGTGTCCTTCGGGAGCGTGCCAACGCCGCCACCGCGTGTGCGCACGGCTGAGTCAGGCGAAGGATTGTGACATCATTGTGCGTGGAGACAGAAAGCCATCCTCGATCATTCGCTGGTGCTTGGACAACACGCTTCTGGTGATCATCGGTGTGTCGGTCGCTGTGGGGTGAGGTGTAAATGGATCTGCTAGACCGGGTGAAAGACCGCCAACTGCGGCGCGCGCGCGCGATAGATGTAGTTGTGCAGGACCGTCTCAAGCGTGGCACGGTCGGTTAGCAGGCGCCGGGCCGGCCGATCGTCCGGCTCGAAATGCCGAGGGCTAGCGCGCAGCCTCCTCATTCGGCTTCGCAACGTCGGGTGCGGACTAAACCATTCCTTGCGCTCGTCGGCCACGAGCGTTTCCTTCATCTCCTCCTTCACGTCGTCGCCCAGATTGGTCCACGCGGTCAGGAAGAACTCGTACAGGTTGGCGTCGTGCACGATGACGGGATGGTAGTGACAAAGCACCTCGTGAAAGACCGGCTGCACCAGCGCGACGCTCTCGATGGCCCTGGCCAGGATGTTGCCGCCGCACGCTGCCGCCGTGAGTCTGTCCGCGCGGTGCTCCTGATAGTGGCTGAGCGGCGTCGATAGCACGCGAAAGGAGCCGCGCACCAGCCAGGCGAATAATACGCACGGGTTCAACCAGCCCCACGGCGATTCCGTGCCCACCGCAATCGACTGCTCCAGCGAATCGACAAACTGCGACACCACCAGCGCGATCGCAGCGTCGCCCCGACTCAGGTGCGCCAATTCGTGCGCCACTACGGCCCGCAGTTCCTCGATCGTCAACACGTACAACAGCGGCAGTCCGAGCACCAGCACGCGCCGACGCTGTTTCAGGCCCGCGCGCCGTTCCTCCACCACGCCGATGCACGGCAGATACGTCAGCCGAATCTCATCGGGGGCCGCCGCGCCGACCCGCCGAGCCATCTCCGTCACCACGATGAAGACCCCCATCGCGTCGTCGCGGGCC
Organism: Planctomycetia bacterium; assembly: GCA_036758585.1. Classification (GTDB taxonomy): domain Bacteria; phylum Planctomycetota; class Planctomycetia; order JALXBF01; family JBGPMX01; genus DAIOWH01. The sequence continues at coordinate 10,325 of DAIOWH010000117.1, read as the reverse complement.
AGCACCGGACCGATCGTTTCGTCCAAGTCGCGGCGCGCGAAGTACGGCAGCCAGGTACGGGCCAACTCGGTCCACGCCGTGGGCCGCCGCCGGTCATCAGCCAGCTCATCGTCCGATTCGAGTGCGGCGGCCAGAAACGCAGGAAGTCGAACCAGCAACCAAGCAGAGGCTAGCACGGTCATGCACACGTGATAGGCCACCATCAGCACCATCAAGCCCACCGCGTAGGCGCCGATTACCAGCGACGACCAGCGGGCCGGGCGCCAGAACCACTTGTCGCGATCGGCTCGCCAGTCGTCCGGCGGCCAGCGGTGTTTGCTCTCGAGATTGAAGCACGGAATCGTGCCCGACGACGCCTTCGACCGTACGCGGCGACGAAAACGCCGACCGCAAAACGGACACTCCCACACGCCGGTCGAGTCCGGCGGCGGAATCACCCGCTCGCGGCACCCCGGACAACACATCAACTGAATCCGTTCGGCCGACGCCATGCTGGTCTCGTCGAAGTCATGCGGACGTGAAGATTGTGTCGCGGCCCCCTTGACGGCCTTGGACAACTGTCCTAAGATACCTGCGACATTTGTAAAAGGTCAATGACCCGGACGCCATGGCGAAGCGAATTCCCAAAATACCTGATTCCGAACTCGAGGTGCTCGAGGCCCTGTGGCAGGTGGGCAGCGGCAGCGTCCGCGACGTGCTCACGCAACTCCAGTGGTCGGGAAGCCAGTGGACCTACGCCACCGTTTCGACGTTGCTTCAGCGGCTTGAGCAGAAAGGTCTGGTCACGTGCGACAAGTCCGAGTTCGCGTTCGTCTATCGCGCGGCCGTCAGTCGGCCCGCCGTAGTCGACCGCCGGCTCGAGCACCTGATCGACAAGGTCTACCAGGGCGAGCCGGGCCTGCTGGTCGTGCACCTGCTCAAGTCGCACCGCCTCAGTTCGGAGCATCGGCACCAGGTGCGTCAGATTCTGCAACAGATGGTCGAGGGCGAGGAGCCGGCAGGCGACGGGCCGGCGGACCAGCCCGCGCGGAAACCGCCCAAGAAAGGGCGCTAACGAAAACTGTGTGGGGACACGGGCCGGCCGCGAGGTATGGGTCGGCGTGCGGACCGGCCCGTGCGTTCCCCTTCTTGGGTCCCCATCATACCACCCTTCGCGGTGGACTCCAGCCATTCACCATCAGACCGCGCCAGCCCGAATCAACGAGTCACCGTAGCCACGATCGACGTTGACGCCGCGCACCGGCAACGTCCGCAGCACCGCGACTCCGCCGGACGCTAGCCACACGATCAACAGCGGTTCGATCGGGATGTGAAACCGCGCCGAGACGATCGTCAGCGTGTGGAATAGCGTGATCAGAACGACCGTGGCGATCGTGGGCCACAACTGCCGCCAACAATCGCGTGCGAAGAGCAGTCCCAGCAGCGACCCGGCAAGCAGCCCGATCTGACTCACGCGGTAAACAAGCACCTGCGACTTGGGGTTCGTCGCGTCGTACAGCGCGAAGTACCGCAGCCGCTGACCGCACAGCCGAGCGTAGTGCAGCGGGCGCCGGCGAATGTACTCGGCCGCTTCGGCAAACAACTCACGCGATCGCACTGTTTCTGGGAGTCGCCCCAGCTCGCGCCGTCGTTCGGGCGAGAGCACAGCGTCGTCGATGTACATTGTCTCGTTCAGTCGCTGGCGCCATAGCGAACGCTCGACGTCGTGCATCGACCATCCGACGGTTGGCAGGTCGAGATCGTTCGAGGGTGCGGGAATCTTGTCCGTCCCGAACGAACGCGGATGATTGCCTTGCCAAAAGGCATAGCCAAACGTGCTCTTAACGAACACCAGTTCGCCATGGACCCGATAGTTGCGGATGAGCCAGGGGCCGACCACGGCGACGAGCACAACCGCGGCCATTGCCGCTTGTCGCACCCTCAACCACGCCGTCGAACCATGGATGACCAGGCAGATCAGGGCCACTCCGACGACGAGGCTAAGTATTGGATCGGTCAGCACGAGGATCCCTGACGCAAGCCCGCACGCGAGCGCCGCCGTCGGCCGCCCTGTGTTCGCCGCCGCTCGCGCTGTCCAAAGGACGAGCACCACCAGCGTAGCGGCCAGCGACGCGACCTGAACCTGTGTCACCGCGTACACCAGCGTCGGATAGACGGCGGTGCCCAGTCCTGCCAGCCACCCGACCGCTTGACGACCAGGCATGAGTGCCCACGCCAGGCAGGTTGCTCCTGCGACCAGCCCGCCGCCGAGCATCGCCTGAAACAGTTCGAGACCCAATAGGGCAGCGGGGGATTCGACGCCAAGCAGCCAGTAGAACACTGCGACCAGCGCGGGATAGACCGGCGCCTGTTGCGACGTAGGGCCTTCCACACCCATCCACTCGACGACGAATCCGCGGCCGGTCACGAGGTTGCGCGCGATCTCGCCATGCTCATAAGTCACGCGCTCCAAGCGATAGCCGCCAACCGCGAACACGGCTGCTACGCGCAGCGCGACCGCAAACAGAATCAGGGCCGCCAACAAGCGTTGGCTGTGTTGACTCGGCATTGTTCAGTTCCCCATGGCAGCGCGCGCCCGCAGAGCTGCGTCGCCAACCGGAGCGGCCGCGTCCGGCAGCTTGAGCAGTCGGTAATGCCGCCGATCGCCGCTCGCGCTCTCGAATCGCGTCGCGAATACCTCAGGCAATTGCTGCGCGACTGGGCCGAGCCGTTCAGCGAACCCCTGATCGTACACAGCGGTTTCCGGATTGAACGCCTCGACGAGCAGCACGTGCGTGAAGCCCTGATCGGCCAGCCACCGCGCGAGGCCCATGCCCTGATGGGCATACGGATGCCGACGTCGCAGCGACGCCTCGCGCACAAATGTTGGCCCAAAGTACAGCCCGCGATAGTCCTGACTGATCACGCGACAGTTGTGGCCGAGCTGGGTGTTCACAAACCGCGCGACACGATACGTAGGCTCGTGCCGCTCCAGGTAGTCCGCGCGGCTCTCCATTCCCAACGCCACTGCCCAGCAAGGCGTCGATCGTTTCAGAACGATCAGCGACTGAAATGCCAACAGCCCCGCGACACAAACACACGCGACTCCAAAGGCGGGACGATGACTCGCACGCAGCCCTTGCAGCACAGCAACGCTCGCAATCGACAGCATCGGCACGATCGGCAACAGGAAACGCAGATCCTGCCGGATGGCGAACCAAAACAATCCAAAACCCGCGGCCAAGCCCATCAATTGCCACACACCACGACCCACTTGCCGTGCGATGACAAGCCCCGGCGCCAGCGCGAGGAACACCGCTCCCAACTGCATCCCGCGACCGCCGAACCGTTCCGGGTGCATCGTCGCCACCCAGGGCAACTCAAGCAGACTGTGGCCTGTTTCGAGCGTCGATCGCGTGTGTGCCGCCAGGCCGAACCAGGAGTTGAAGTAAGGATAGATCGGATTGCCCAAGTGATACCACGACCGTGCGTACCACACGCCGCCCGTCAGCGCGATCACAACCGCGAACGTCGCCACCGTACCACAGGCCCGGCGCCAGCTTTGACGCAAGCACGCTCGAATCGCGACCAATGCCCCGACCGGAATCACCATCGCCGCGCTCACCAGCTTGACGCTTAGCGCCAGTCCGCCAAACACGGCGCACAGCAACAGCCAGCGCTTTTGCCCTGAGGCTTGCCAACGGTCGCATCCAATGACCATCAACGTCGAGTACAACGCGACCGCAAGGTCATTGAGCGGGGCGGTCATTTCGTTGGTGACGCAAGGCGCCAGCATCGCCACCGTACCGGCCCAAACGCCGCCCGCGCGGCCGACGTGCGGCGTCGCCAGTTCGACCACGGCGCCCGCGAAAAGCAGCCCCACGAGCCAATGAAAGAGTTGAGCCAGCACGGGTCCGCTCAACAGCAACCCCAGTGTGTAGAGCATCTCCATCAGGAACGGAAACAGCGAGTTGTCGGTGAGCGGCAGAAAACATACACGCCCTAGTTGAACGAACCGCTTGGGAATCTCGAGGTGGTAGCACAGCGCATCGCCGGCCGTCGGGGGTGCGAGCGCACCGGCGAGCGTCGCCGCTGCTGCGACCGCGCACAACAAGCAGCATGGTACGACGGGACGCGCCAGTACAGTATCTGGCGACTTCGGCGGCACGAAGGACGCCTGCTTCATGCGACGACGAGGGACCATGAGAGACCATACCAGCAGGCAAGCGAACACGACGAGCACCGCGGCGAGTCGCAGTTGACTGAGCAGCCCAACGCCCAGCACACAATAGCCAATGACGCCGAGTCCAAGCGCCGTCGCGGCGCAAGCCCGGCCGACGCCCGTGTGAAATTCGCAGCCGCCGGCCGCGAGCGTGCGTCGGCCGACCAGGAAGGCCAGCAACGACACCGCGAACAAGACCACGAGTTCAACGATAGCCACGGGGCCGCATTACCTCCAGAAACCTCGCAGCATGAGGTAGAAGTAAGAGCCGCACACCGCGACCATCCACGCGGCCAGGGCCCAGTGGGCAGCCGACCGAACTCTCGCCAACAATCGGTCCGACGGCGACTCAGACGGCATGTTGTTCCACCTCCGTCGGCGGCCACGACGAAACGGCCGTCCGCCGGCTTTCCAGCACGGAGAGCGCCGTGTCCACCACCTCCCGCGGCGAGATATTGGTCATGCATGGATGGCCCACGACGGGACAGTGCTTGCGATGACACGGCGAACAGGGTACGGACGCGCGCAGCACATGCACGTGCCCGCCCACAGGTCGCCAGCACTCGGCGCGATTGGTGCCGCTGAACAGCACGACGCTCGGCGTTCCCATCGCGGCGGCAATGTGGGCCGGGCCGGAATCGGCGCCGATGAACAGGTCCGATTCACTCAACAGCGCCGCCGTTTGCATGAGCGTGAGCCGACCGGTCCAGTCCACGGTGCGCAGAACGTCGCGTGCGATAGCGCGCGACGTCGGCTGGTCGTCGCGGTCCCCGACCAAGACCACGGTCGCGGTCGTTTGCTGGGTCAGCGAGTCCAGAACCGCAACGTAGTGACTCGTCGGCCAACGCTTAGCTGCCGTGCCGGCGCTGGTGTGTACCACGATCAGCGGCGAGTCGGGCTGGGCCACGCTCGCGAGTCCGTCGCGCACGGCGCACAAGTCGGCCCAACTGGGAAACAGTTCCGGCCGCAGCCGCTTAGCCTCGACCCCAAGCTGGCGCAGCAGTACACGTCGCGACTCGATCTCATGCCGGTCCGTCGCCCACGGGGCCACGTCGGTGAGCAAGAACCCGCCTCCGCCACACGACCAGCCGGCGCGGCGCGGAACGCCCGCCAACCACAACGCTAGAATCGTGAACAGGTCGCCGCGCGGGTCGATCGCCAGGTCGTAACACTCGCCGCGCAGCGTCCGCGCGAGCCGCAGGACCTCTGCGACGGTCGACCGCGAGCCCTGCGTTCGTGCGTGCCAGTTTCGCCGCGACACGTACACACGCCGCACGAATGGGCTTGCCGCAAATACGTCGACGTTCCAGGCCGAGGCGAGCACGTCGACCGCCGCAGCGGGAAACCGCTCGTGCAGCGCCCGAAACATCGAAGTGGTCAGAACCGCGTCGCCCACATGATCGAGCTGTACGACGAGAATGGACCGCGGGTCGCGTCCGGAAACGACTCCCGTCCCCTTCTTGAGCAATGCCGCGAACGGGCCGGCCAGCGCGTCGAGCAGCCCGAAGAGCAGCCGGTAGCGACGCTTGGCGTAGCGGTAGCGCGAGTTGGCGGGAACCGGTCCGGCCAACTCAGCAAGCTCGGAGCGTGTTGATAACGGAGTCTTCACGTTATTGGCAATCGCTTCGTCGTCAGGCAGCGGCCGCTGGCACGTCCGTCACTGGTCGCGGCACCGGAGTAGCCTGCTGATACGCTCGCAGAGTCGTCTGAGCCGTCGACTGCCAGAGGTAACGATCTCGTACGTGTTGGCTCAGTCGTGAGCCGATCGGGGTGGTGATCGCGGCGCGCACAGCGTCGCGGATCGCAGCGGGATCGTCGGGCCGTACATAGCGAGCGAGGTCGCCAAAGTACTCGCGTGTGCTGCCGAATTCGGTGACCACGACTTCGGAGCCCGCCAGCGCGCCCTCGAGCGCGGCCAGGCCGGGCGTCTCGAACCAACTGGCCAGCACGACGACCCGCGCCGCGGCGTACGCCGAGGCGAGCAGCGGCGAGTCGTGGGCGATGTGACCGACGAAGGTGACGCCGGCGTCGGCAGCGCGACGGCACGCATCGTAGTAATCTCGGTGGCCGACGTGCGCGTCGCCGAGCACTACCGTGTCGACTCCGGCGCCCCACAGAGCCTCGATCACGGTCAACTGATTCTTGCGCGGCTCGATCCGGCCGGGCACGAGGACGAAGTTGCCGACGCCGAACCGATCGGCGAACAGCCTCGGGTCGCCGGCCGCGAATCGTTCGTCGACACCGTTGGGTATGACCGCGATCCGGGCGGGATCGGCGTTGAAGAGTATTCGGAGCTGCTGGGCCTCGGCCCGGGAGTTGGGCAACACGAGGTCGGACATGTGAATCAGGTCACGACGCCACGACGGTACGGCGTGAAACAGCCGTCGCACCGAGTAGCCGGCCACGCCTCGCAACTTACGCACGAGGCCTCGCTCCAAGTGCCAGGTTGCCGCCGGATCGTGCCACGCGATCGGCGACAATGCGATCGACACGCCGGCTCGCGCCGCCGCCTGAGCCATCTTGAGACACTCCGGCTGCATGCCGAAGATGTGAAGCCAGTCGGCGTCTTCGACGCGGTCGGTCCACGGGTCTAGTGGCTTGGCGTCGATGCCTAGCTGCCGCAAGTGCTCGGCGGTCTTCTGCAACTGCACTTCGCCTCCGCCGGGATTCTGCAGTGCCGAGGGTGGCGTGTAGCACAGCACGCGCAGCGGTCGGTCGGAGTCGGGCGCCGGGCCGAGCGCGCGTTGGCCCGCAGCGTTGCGACCGTGTGCGGCCGAACGGATTTCATCCGGTGCGTGCAAACGCAATCGTGGCGTCATGCCAATCCTCCTTGAGCAGTGATGTCGGCTCTGCCTCGCTGATCCTCGCCCGCGGCTGTGCTCCGCACATGCGCGCCAGCTTGCCGTACGTCACCCACGACTCGACGCCGGAAAGCACGCTGAATCGTAGCCCCTCGGGGCCGTCGAACATGCCGAGCTTGCCGAAGTAGAGTCGGGCGAAAGTCGCCAGCGACGCGAGCATCTGACGAGACCAACCCGGGCGGCGGCCCGCGGCAAAGAGTCGCTGGGCCGCCAGATCGCTGTAACGTTCCATCTTGCGAAGGTAGCTCGGCACGTCCGGCGTACTGTCGTGTTCGATGCCGCAGCGCAGACTCTCTGTCCGACCCCGCAGCCTGACGATCTCATGCACTGCGCCCTGCCATCGACCACGCCCGCGACGAAAGAGCCGCATCTTGCGCTCGTGGCTCGTTCCGCCAAATCGAAAGCGACGTCCGAGTATCCGGCTGTGCAGCGGCACCCACAAGCCGCTGGTCGAATCGGCCGCGGCGCCGACCGCCCCGACAATCTCGCGGGCCAGCGACGGCGGCACCCACTCATCGGCGTCAATCGACAGAATCCAATCGCCCGTCGAGCGATCGATCGCCCGGTTGCGCTGACTCGAAAAGTTGTCGAACGGATGGTGAAAAACGTGCGACGTGAAACGTCGAGCCACGTCCATCGTGCCGTCGCCGCTGCCGCCGTCGACCACCACAATCTCATCGGCCCAGGCCACGGAAGCGAGACACCGCGGCAGGTTGCGCGCCTCGTTGAGAGTGATCAGATTGACGCTGATGCGGCTTGCCATGCATGCCCTTGGTCGATTCGGTCGGATCGGACTGGTCAGACGGGTCGGACATGTCTGACCAGTCAGTCCTATCGGTCCGGTCAGCAACCCAGCGCCTCCGCGCTCAGGTTGCGAAACAGTTCAGCCTCGGTTCTTGCTCGCGGCATGCTGCGGCCGCGACTGCGAACGACGTGCGGCAACCGGCCGATTGCGCCCGCCAAGCCGCGCAGAAACGACACGCGGCCAGTCGCCATCGACCAAAGCACGCGCGCGGCCAGGAATGTCAGATGCGACGCCCAGTGCGCCGGCGACCGCAAGTTCTTCCAAGCAAAGAGTAGAGCGTTGCGCGCGTCGAGCTCGGCGATCCGATCGCCCCATCGCGGACCGAACGTCGCGCGGCCCATGTGCCAGGCGACGGCCCCCGGCACGAAACACGCGGTCCAACCGGACAGCCAACCGCGATAAGCCAGGTCGAGGTCCTCGTAGCGGCCTGGCAGATAGAGCGAATCAAAGCCACCGAGGGCCATGAACTTCGCTCGATCCACCGCAAGCACCGCGCCCGCCGACGCCGTAAATCGAGTTCCCTCGGTCAAACTCGTACCGGACGGCTGCACCAATCGCGTGTGTACAAGCCCGCGGCGAAAGCTCAGTTCGCTGAGCGTGCCCTCGTAACGACCGTCGAACGTGAAGCACAGCGGACTGGCGAGAAAACAGTCCGGCCGTTGTTCGATCGTCTCGGCCAGCCGGTCGACACAGCCTGCCGCGAGTTTGACGTCGTTGTTCAGCAGCAATACAATCGGCTCGCCGATGCGACGCACAGCCTCGTTGAACGAGGTCAGGTACGCGTTCGGCAGGCTCATGACGTCGACATCGGGCCAACGTCGCTGGACTATTTGAATGGAATCGTCCGTGGAGTCATTGTCCACGACTGTAACCCGACAGCAACGATCGGCGCGGCGTGCGCAGTCGACGATCGAGGGCAGACATTGTTCCAGCAGGGCGCGGCCGTTGTGGTTGAGCACGAGGATATGTACGCGACTCGGCATCGTGCGGCTGGGTCCGCGTTAGGTTCGTCTTCCATGACGCGCGGCGTAGTATATGGTCGCTTCGGAATCGGTCAATTGAGATTCGGTCGCCATCGAAAGGAGAACACATGCGAGTGCGATGGCAATTGGGGTTGGCCGTTTGGGTATTGGCGGCGTGTGTGCCAGCCGCTTCGGCCCAGGACGACTTGAAAAAGAACCTGAAGGACAACAACGTCGCGGAGCACTGGATCTACGACGACATTGCCGCGGGCTTCGCCGAGGCGCGAGCGTCGGGCAAGCCGCTGCTCATAACTTTTCGCTGCGTGCCCTGAGCGGCCTGCCGAGAGATCGACGAACAGGTTGTTCGTCCAGGCAGCGAGCTCGAAGAACTCGAAAAGCAGTTCGTCTGCGTCCGGGCCGTTCAGATGAAAGGGGTCGATCTTGGGTTGTTCCAGTTCGATTGGGACCAGACGTGGTGCGTGTTCTACCTGAACGCCGACGGAACAATCTACGGTCGCTACGGCACGCGCGCGGGCAACGGCGATAATTCGACGACGCACGTGTCGATCGAGTCGCTGCGCAGGTCGATGGTGCGGGCGCTCGAACTGCACCGCGGCTATCCGGCGAACAAGAGCCAACTCGCCGGCAAGCGCGGACCGAAGCCGGAATACGCCGTGGCCGAGAAGATTCCCAACATCGAACAGCATCATTGCATCCACTGCCACAACGTGCGCGAGGCGACTCTGCGGAACAAATGGCTCGATAAGAAGCTGACCCGCGAGGACATCTGGACGTTTCCCCTGCCCGAGAACATCGGGCTGAAGATGGATGTGGACGACGGGTTGCTGGTGAAGTCGGTAACGCGCGGTTCGCCCGCGGCGGCGGCCGGAATCCGGCCGGGCGACGCACTCGTTTCGCTTGCGGGCCAGCCGCTGATCTCGCAGGCCGATATCCAGTGGGTGCTGCACCAATCGCCGGTCAAGACGACGCTCGCTGCCACGTTGCGCCGAGGCGACGGGGCGACGGCGACGACGTTGTCGCTCAGCGGCGATTGGAAGCAGTCGGACATTGCGTGGCGTGGTTCGTCGGGTCCGGGCCTGCGCTACGGTTTCTGGGCGACGCCGCTCGGCGCAGGCGACCGGGCGTCGCGCGGACTTGCGCCCGACTCGTTCGCATTTCGGGTCAGGAATCTCTACGCACCGCGGGCGGGCAAGCTGCGTGAGGCAGGTCTGCGCGAGGGCGACGTGATCGTGGCCGTCGACGGCAAGGTAGACTCGATGACCGAAAGCGAGTTCATCACCTACCTGCGACTCGCCCATCCGCCCGGCGACACGATCCGCTTCACCGTGCTGCGCGACGGCCGCCGCGAAGAAATCGAAGCACCGATGTGGTGAACGCCACACGGTCAAATGAGGTTGGCCGACTCTGCCGGACGCAGTCCAGCTAAATAGCCTTGCACGATTCTGGGACAGTAGCCCGACGCGCCAGCGAGGGAG
>DAIOWH010000116.1:0-21098 GCA_036758585.1 Planctomycetia bacterium | reverse complement strand
TCGTGTCGAGGCTGCCGTTCGTGTTGTAGCGGACGAGACCGAAGTCGTACTGACCGCTCATGCGAGCGCGGCCGGCCGCCACGAGCTTGCCGTCCGATTGAATCACCAGACCTCGCGCGTCGTCGGTGCCGCCACTAAAGTCGGTGGTTGCCTTGCCGTCGCTATCGAAGGAGGTGTCGAGGCTGCCATTCGTGTTGAAACGCACCAGCGCAAAGTCATAGCTGCTCATGCGAGCGCGGCCGGCGGCTACAATCTTGCCGTCGGTCTGGATGCCCACGGCATACGCCTCGTCTACGTTGCTGCTCGAAATGGCCGTGGTGACCTTGCCATCGCCGTCGAACGAAGTGTCCAGACTGCCGGCGGTGTTGTAGCGGGCCACGGCGAAGTCGTAGTTGCCGCCCATGCTGGCGCGCCCGGCGGCGACGATCTTGCCGTCTGTCTGAATGGCAATGGCGTAGATCTCGTCGTTTGCTTGTGCCGATGGCCGTGGTGACCTTGCCATCGCCGTCGAATGATGTGTCGAGACTGCCGTCGGTGTTGTACCGGACCAGCGCGAAGTCGTAGTTGCTGCCGTTGTGCGATCGGCCGGCGACGACGATCTTGCCGTCGGACTGAATGGCGACCGCTCGGGCTTCGTCGGTCCCGGCGCCGATCGGCGTGGTGAGCAGGCCGTCTGAGTCGAAGCTCAGGTCGAGGTCGCCGGCATTCATCAGGCAGCGGCGTTCGAGGCACTCGACGCGCAGGCGGTCGGATTTGCGTCCGGCCGTGCGCGGGCACGCCCTCTCGTGTTGTGTGCGTAGGCGAGGCATCTTGTCGGTTTAATCTTGGCGTTCGTCAGCGTGGTGATGACGCTAGCTGCGACGCTAGCCACAGGCTCAACTTGAGGGGAGTCGGTCGGGTGCAGAAGCGCCTGTGCGGCCGAATCGGTCGGTCGCTGGGGTAAACCCCCTGCTGCATCCTGACACACGGACGGGGAATAGAACGAGCGTGAGGCTTACTCAACGCCCGTTCAGGTGGACTATAGGTCAGAAAACGCGAAAGGAAAGCGACCAAATAAGTGCAAACAGGTATGCAGTGGCCGCATAAGTGCAAACAGGTATGCAGTGGCCGCATAAGTGCAAACAGGTATGCAGTGGCCGCGGCGAGAACCGGCCGGCAATATGCTCTATGCTCACCGTCCGTGTCGCGAACTTCCGAGTACGTGCGCACGACGTCGCCGATGGCTGACGGAGCGCGACCGCGATAATAGACGCTGCTGCCTGCCGTCGCCTTCGGCCCGGTGTTAAGCGGGGTTAAACGGGGTTAAACGGGGCTAAACGCGTTTAACCCGCAGCCGCAGGCGAGGCATGGCCGTCGTTTGTTGTGCCTCGCCTTCGGCTGCGGGTTAATCGGCGTTAGGCGGCGTTAAGCGACTTGCGCACGCCAAATCGCAAACCGCGTCGCACGCCCCGCGGCCGGTCTCAAGGTTTCTCGCGCTTATAGGTGACCAGGAACAGTTGAGTGCCTTCCATCGTTTTGAACTCTGTGGGACGACTCTTGCCGCTGAGGTCGTAACAGACGCGCAAGATCTCGCCGTCGTATTCAGAGCGAGGCCGAGCCGCAACCAACTCGTTTAACGGCAAGCCGCAGGCGCCGGCCGTCGTCGAGCGCTCGGCCCGACTTCGCGTCGCCACGCTTGGCGTTGAGCTTCGCGATCAGGAAGGCGTTGATCGACGCGTGCTGCGGCTTCTCGGAACCGGGGTAGACCACCACGGCCTCGACGCCAACCTCCTTGAGTCGTTCGGCAAGCTTGATCCCATAGACGGCCGAGTGCGTGGGGTCTTTTTGCTCTTCGCCGGCGACGGGCGGTTTGTCTTGCGACGGGTAGTGCATGTAGATCGGCGGGTCGTCTTTCGTGACAAGCTCGATCGGCGAGTACTCTTTGATCCAGGGCATGATCTTGTCGCGGTTCTCAAGCGCCTTGGCGAATTCAACCGGCCGCGGCGACTTGCCGTCGCGGTAGCCGAATGCGTGGCCGCCGTAGTTTGCGTTGGGCATCCACTCGCGCAGTTGCTTGGGATCGAGCGAGGTCTGAGCGCCGTTGACCGCGACGGCGGTCAGCCGGGTCGATTCACGGGCGATTGGGTCGTCGCTCTTAGGGTCAGCCAGGTCGTCGTGCAGCGCGAGCCACAACGATGTGCAAGCGCCTGCCGATCCGCCGGTCGCACCCACGCGCGCCTTGTCGAGGTTCCATTCCTTGGCCTTCGATCGCATGAACTGAATCGCACGGGCCGCATCATGGAGCGGCGCCTTCACGGGCGGCTCGACCTTCTGTTCCATCGCATGGTCGATGAACCGGTAGTTCACGGACGCGACCGAGATGCCCGCGTCGAGGAACGGCTGGATGGCCGCGGCGCCGTATCCCGCCTTGTCGCCGTTCACCCAGCCGCCGCCGTGAATGAGCACAACCAGCGGCGTCGGCGTATCCGACTTTGCCTGCCAGAAATCGAACCGTTGCCGTGGATGCTCGCCGTACGCCACGTTCGCCGCGGTCGGCGTCGGCCGTTCGGGCTGAGCCTTGGGCTTGGCCTTGGCTTTTTCGTTCTGAGCGGCGGCGGGACCAGCCAGAGCCAGCATCGTCAGGGTGCAACCGAGTAGTCGGATCACGGCGTTGACTCCTTTTCGGAATAGGGTGTCTGGACAAGACCCTCTGTGGCGTCTCGCCGAGCAGTAGACCGCCGCACGACCGTGCGGTCAAGTGCGTGGGGCCGACCGGTGCGAGCCGCGTGCGCGACACATTCGCGCACCCGTCCGAGCCGCGGCATCACTGGCCCTCGCGCCACAAACTGGCCGCGGCCGCGTGAATCGCCTCTGTGAACGACCGACTCGTAGGTAGGTCGCTTTCAAGGAAGTCGTAGTGCAGGCGGCTCGCTTGCGGCTTCCTTTGACGACATTGCAGGCGGGCCGCCTGCACTACGCTAACGAATCCTGGTTCCCTTCGGAAAACGGTGGAGGTGGCTCATGTCGACGCGAGCGATGCTACTGGGGTACGGCTTGGTTGCCGCAGCCGTTGCGGTTGCGGCGAGCGAACCTGTGCTGGCGCAGGGCTGTGGTCGGCGTGGCCCACCACCCGGTTCGGGTCCGGGGCAAGGCCCCGGCTCATCGCTGAGTCCGCAGATGGGCGCCCAAATGGCCGGCTTCCAACAGAATCAGGGGATGGCCCAGCTCGTGGCGATGCAGCAAGCACAGGCGCTGATGATGCAGCGCGACATGATGCAGCGCGAAATGCTGGCGGCGGCCGAGCGGCGCCAGCAGGAGGCTCGGGCTCGCGCCGAGCGGCGACAGCAGGAACAAGCTGAAAACGCCGCGCTCTATCGCAACCTCGGAGACCGCTTCCGTGCCCAGGAAAAGACCGCGACCGCCATCGCCAACTATCGCCGCGCTGTAGCCGCCGCGCCAACCAGCGCCGATGGACGCGCCGCTCAGGCTGAACTGATCGCCTACGAAGCAGAGGCCGAGGACGGGCTGGCCGAGGTCGAACAACTGATCGCCGACCGAGACTGGGAAGAGGCATCGGAACGACTGAGCGAATTGAAGCGCGACTACGGCAAGCTGCCGAGCGCCGCGCAGCGGATCAGCAACCTGGCCGGCCGCGTCGCGCGTGTGAAACAGGCGGTGGCCGCCCAGCCAGCGCCCGCCGCACGCGAGGGGTCGTGACCGGCGAACGTGCCCAGCGGACTGGATCGAACGGCCGGCGTCAGGGCCAGCGGAACGGAACAGGGGCTGACGCCGGTCCGCTCGACCACTGGTCCTCAACCAAGCGAGCATTGAGTGCGGTGGCTTGACACCACTTTGGATTGCTTGAGTGTTTCACGAGGACCGATCCAAAGCGGTGTCAAGCCACCGCACTCCAAGACTTCGCTCGGCCACGATGAATCGTCGTCGATTCGAGATTGGCCGAACGAACCTCGCTTGGTTGAGGACTAGTCCGGTCCGCTACTCATCGGGTTCGGCACGGGGCGGAGCGACAAACTCCCGCTCGGCCAGCAGCACATCGCGATCGGGCCAGCCCTTCTCATCGATCGTCTGTTTGTAGAACCGCCGATATACCAGCGTGGCGCGAACGCGCGCCGTCGATGAACTCGCACACGTGAAGCGGAACTCGGTCGTGTCCGGCGTATCCGGGCGTAGGCGCGAGTCCGACTGGACGTCGACAGCGCGCCAGAACGGCGCTGGCACAACGTCGCCGGCCGCGACGAGCACCTTCGCGTACAGCTTGCCCGCGAGTCCGGCGTAGTTTTCCGCATCGCGCGACCCAATGCCGCCGACGGGTGGAATCGACGGGCCGGCGAGCAAATCCAACAACTGACCGGCGGCATCTGTCGCCTCGACGATCAAGATCAACTGCCGATCGGGCGAACCGGTCGGAAGCATGTGCCCGACGCCGACCGGCCGAACCGTCGTTTCGGCGAACAGCGTCTCGGCGTCGCGACGCACTCGCAGGCTTAGGTCGACGCTCGCCCGCAGGAACGATTCGTCGATCGAACCGGGGAAATGGTGGGTCGAGAGCGTGCGCGGGTCGCGATCGACGCCGCCGTGGCCGGGTGCGATGTTGCGTGTCACGCCGTCGGGCCGCATGTGGCAGTCCTGGCACTCGACCCCGCGCGCGGCATAGCGGCTTGCTCGCCATTCCGAATACGTTTCATAGGCCCGCGTGCCGAACAGCGTCCCTTCGTGGCAACTCGCGCAGTAGAGACTTGACCGATAGAGCGGCGAGAAGACGTCGCGCCCGCGGTCCACGTCGTCGAGTTGTCCGAAGAACACCTGCGCGCCGCCGCTCGGCCGCACCAGCCGCAACGAGTCGCGGCCGTGTTGCACACCGAGGAACGCTGGCGACTGGGCGATCGATGTGCCGGCGATCTTGTGGCAGAAGTCGCAGTGAATGCCTTCGCGTGCGACTCCTTTGGCTCGCGACGGCTGCTCGGCGGCGGGGTCGTCCGCCGCGATCGTTGGCACGTGACACGCCACGCACACCGGCCGAGCATCCGGGTGGTCGGCGGCGAGATTCCAGCCGACGCCGGCGTTGCCGTGCCAGTCGGTGCCGGTAAAGACGTCCAGAAAGTGCCGGTTCGAAGCCGACCGAGCGTGGCCCGACGCCGACCACTGGCGATATGTTTCCATGTGGCAGTTCGCACAGTTCTCGGGCGCGGCCGGGTCGGCGCCGGGGTCGACCCAGGCGTATTCTTCTGAGTCTTCCGTCGGGTGCTGTCGAAGTGTCAGCGTCACCGGTTGTCCCGCGCGCCACGCCACACCGCTGATGTAGTGGCCGGGCAACGATGCGACGACACGCACCGTGTCGTTCGCCGGACGCGGCAAGACGAATCGGCCCGACGGACCCGTTCGGACGCGCGTCGTGGTCGCTTGGACTCCTACGACGGCGCCGCTGACAGGCTCGCCACTGCGCTCTTCCAAAACTCGACCCGTGATCACCTGGCGCGGCCGCGCGCACCAACTTACGGCGGCGATGAGGACGAGGCCGACGGCGAGTGAGACCTGGCATGCCGACGGGAATCGGGGCCAGCGGCGACGCTCGGTTCGGGTCATCGTTGAAGAGTCCGGACCGCAACCTGATCAGCGACCCGGCTTCGCCTGTTGTTTGTCCCACCAAGTTCGCCAACGTGCAATGGCCTGTTTCCGCTGGGCCGGTGTCGCATCGTCCGACGGGCCGAACAACTGGCGCGTGACGCGGGTCAGCGCGGTCGTCGCCGCCGACCGGACTGATGGACTAGCGTCTTCGATCGCGTCGATCAGTTGCGGCGTGGCTCGCTCGATCCGCAATAGGCCGAGCAATCGCGCGGCTTCAGCGCGAGCAGTCTCGTCGCCCTCGCGCAGCGACTCAACAATCGCGTCGCTCATCGCGGCGACCTCGGACTCGTGCCCGTCGGCGGCCCGTGCGTACAGTTCGCGCAGCACGCGGGCCTGGCCTGTTTTGTTCTTGAGCCGCTCGCCGAGTTCGGCAATCGTCAGCTTGCCTAGCTCGGCGGCAGGCGCGGTGCGCGCGAGCGCCGTCGGTTTCGTGGGCGAGTCGGTGGTACGGTTGGCGTTAGTCGTCGTGTCATCGACCGGTTTGTCCGGCGCGGGACCGCCCGCCGGACGCTGACGCGGCGCCAAGTCGGTCAGCTTCATGCCCGGAACGTACGCCATATTCAGCGAGTCCCCTTCGACCCGCCGTTTGAACTGGCGCTCAGCCTGTTCGCGACCCAGGATGCGGATCATCTGACCTTCGGCGTTCTTGCGCACGCCGGCGATGTGATGGTTGTAGCGTCCCACGTCGCGCTGCTCGAGGTTCGCCAGCACGTGCTTGCCCACCTCGGGGTTGCGCGACGACTGCATCATGCTCATGAGCTTTCCCGATATGGCCGTGATCGGGCAACTGTAGCCCATGCGCATCGACCGGTTCAGCCCGCGCACCAGGGCCGGCACCGCCTCGTCGGCCTTGAGCGACCCGAACTGCCGGCGAATCCGATCCACCGCCGCCGGCTCGCGGATATTGCCGATGTCGTACTGGATGAACTCATCGACGAGCGCGTTGTACCGTTCGTCGTCGCGCAGTCCGCCCGACTTGGCCTCTTGCGACTGAGCCGGACCGGCCAGAGCGACGATGAGCAACCCGAGCCGAGCCATCACTGAAGGGGATGTAAGATCGCACATTGTTGGGCACTCCGCGCGAAGTTCGTGCGAGCGATCGGTACCAGGAGCGGTGGTCACAGTCTAGCGTTCCAGGACACTTTGCGTCAAACGCTACGGGTGGGGTGGGTGTATTTCCGTAGCTGCGCCTCGCTCGTTTAACCCGCAGCCGCAGGCGAGGTCGTGTTTGATCCGTGCAATTCGCACGATGCCGACCTCGCCTGCGGCTGCGGGTTAAGCGAGCGACGAATGCAATTACGGGTATGCACCCGGGCGGGGTATTTGTCCACTCACAGCGGAAAAATCGCGGCTGGCCGGCATGCACGGCTAATAGCGGCTCGTCGGAAACGAATTAGCGTGGGGGTTCGGGCAGAGAAACGGGCCGCGATTCTGCATCGTGGTTTTTTTGAACTAGGCTATAGGGCGAAGTCCCCGTGGGCTGGCCTGGCGGACGCGCGGTTGCACTGTCGCCGATGTTGATGGTTGACAGTGCCACAAGCCGCGCCCATCATGACGCACGTCATTTCCGCTTCAGGCCAATGGGACGGCACGCCCTCTAGCCCATGAAAGGATCGGCCATGCAAACCATGTATCTTGTCTGTGCGGTCCTCGGCGGCACGGTGCTCGTGTGCCAGTTCGTCATGACGCTTTTGGGAATCGGCGGCGACGACGACGCGGGAGGTCACGACCTCTCGGCGGACCACGACATCGGCCACGATCACTCGCACGGCGGACACGACCACTCCACGGCGTGGTTCGTGGGGATTCTGACGTTTCGAACGATCGTCGCGGCCTTGACGTTCTTCGGGATTGGCGGGATGGCGGCCACGACGAACCAACTGGAATCGGGCGTGTCGTTCGCGCTGGCGACGGCGACCGGCGTCGTGGCGATGTTCTCGGTCGCCTGGCTGATGCGCGGTCTGCACCGGCTCAAGGCCGAAGGCACCGTGCGTATCGACCGAGCGATCGGCGCGACAGGCTCGGTCTACCTCACCATACCGGCCCAGCGCGGCGGGCTGGGCAAAGTCACTCTCAACATTCAAAACCGAACCATGGAATACCAGGCACTCACTGCCCAGGGCGAGCTTCCCACGGGCACGAGGGTGGTCGTCACCGCCGTCGTGAACCCCGGCACTGTGGAAGTCGCCGCGGCCGAAATGCCGGCAGTGACCTCCTAAAGGAGCGACCATGTTTAGTTCTCTTTTGCTCGCTGAAATCAACTTGCAGTGGCTGACGGCCGGTGCCGTGGGCATCGCCGTGCTGTTCTTTCCGATCTTCATGATGCTGGTGCGCCGCTACAAGCGTTGCCCCAGCAACCGCGTGCTGGTGATTTACGGCAAGGTCGGCGGCGGCAGCACGGCCAAGTGCATCCACGGCGGCGCCGCCTTTGTTTGGCCGCTCATCCAAGACTATGCGTACCTCAGTCTGGAACCTCTCCAGATATCCATCCCGCTCAAAGACGCGCTTTCGATGGAGAACATTCGCGTCAATGTACCGAGCGTCTTTACCGTCGCCATCGGCACCGATCCGGATGTGATGCAGAACGCGGCGATTCGTCTGTTGGGCCTGAACACGCAACAGGTCACGCACCAGGCCCAGGACATCATCTTCGGCCAACTGCGGCAAGTGATCGCGTCGATGCGCATCGAAGACATCAACCGCGACCGCGAGAAATTCCTGCACCAGATACTGCACTCCCTGGAGCCTGAGTTGCGTAAGATCGGGCTGGTGCTGATCAACGTGAACATCACGGACATCACCGACGAGTCGGGCTACATCGAAGCGATCGGCCGCAAGGCGGCGTCGCAGGCCGTGCAGCAGGCCCGCGGCGACGTGGCCGAGCAGGAAAAGCTGGGTGAGGTCCGCGTGGCCGAGGCGGAACGCGAGAAGATGATTCAGGTCGCCAACGCGAACAAGGTCCGCGAGATCGGCATTCGCGAGGCGCAGCGCGAGCAGGCCGTGCGAACCGCCCAGTTGGACAAGGAACAACAGGTCGGCGAGCAGACCGCCGGATTCGAGCGCGAGGTGCAGGTGAAGAGCGCCGAGCGCGAAATGCGCGTGGCCACGGCCGACGCCAACGCCAAGGCGATCACCGGCGAGAACGAGTCACAGGCCGAGATCGCCGCATCGCAAGCCAGCCTGCTCGTCAAGAAGGCCGAGGCGTATCAACTCGGTGAGACGCGCAAGCGCGAGGCCGAGGCGGCCGTGCAAGAGGCTCAGCACCGCGCAATGGCCAAGGCCGCGATGGCCGAGGCCGAACGCATCGAGGCCGAGCAGCGCGCCGCACTCGAAGCGCCGGCCAAGGCCCAAAAACTCAAGACCATCGTCGAAGCGGAAGCCGACGCCGAACGACGCCGCATCGAAGCCGAAGGCGAAGCCCGAGCCATCTTCGCCAAGCTCGACGCCGAGGCGCGCGGTCAGTACGAAATCCTCGCCAAGAAAGGCGATGGTCTGCAACGCATCATCGACGCCTGCGGCGGCGCGTCGCAGGCATTCCAACTCCTGCTGCTCGAACACCTCGACACGCTGGCCGAAACCTCGGCCAAGGCGATCTCGAACATCAAGTTCGACAAGGTCGTCGTCTGGGAGGGCGGCAACGGGAACGGCAACGGAACCAGCAGCACCGCCCACTTCCTGCAGAACCTGGCCCGAACCATGCCGCCGATTCTGCAGGTGATGAAAGAGGTCGGCGGTGTCGAAGTGCCTGAATACCTCGCACGCCTGACTACTGAACTTAAACCCGGTGACGGCAGCCCGCCCGCCCCGCGCACGTCCGTGGCCGCCGCACCCACGCCAGCAACCAAGCAGCCGGCGCCGACAACAGGCCGCACAAGTTGAACGGACGGAAGCGAACCACGAATCGCACGAATAGCACGAATGCAGCAACCGACGGCTCTTCATTCGTGTAATTCGTGTGATTCGTGGTTGCCACCTCCGCGTCCTGCCTCGTAGATTCCCATCCCGGCAATGCGCTAGTTGACCACCGGCTTCATCCCCGTGGGAGGAATCACATGAACACCGCGAGGCAAACCCGCCGCCAGTTCGTCACGGCAGGCGTGGCAGCCAGCACGACTATTGGCGTAGCTCGATCGACGCGCGGCGGGTCGCGGCCGGCGCAGAAACACGCGTACATCGACATCCACACGCACCTTGGCACGTTCGTCTACGGCAAAGAACTGACCGCGGACGAACTCGTGCGCATGATGGACCAGCACGGCGTCGAACGCGCCTGCGTCTTGCCGCTCGTGTCGCCCGAATCGTCGCCGTACCCGCAAACCAGCGAGGCGGCGATCGCCGCCCACAAGCGGTTCCCCGACCGCCTCGTACCGTTCTGCTGTGTCGACCCACGCTGCTCGACCATGCCGCCGCTGCGGCCTGGCCACGTCGTCGGCACGCGAGGAATCATCGACATCCTGAAGCGCTACCAAGACGCCGGCTGTCGCGGACTCGGCGAGCACAAGACCGGTCTGCCGCTGGATCACCCGCAGTTGATGATGCTCTACGAAGCCTGCAACGAGGTGGGGCTGCCGATCTTGTTTCACCTCGACGACATTCGCAACCCCGACACGCCCGGCCTGCCGCGACTCGAAAACGTGCTGAAGACGTTTCCGAGCCTACCGCTGATCGGCCACGCCGCCGGTTTCTGGGCGTCGATTTCGGGCGATGCCACGCCCGCCGACTTCGGCCGTTACCCCGAAGTGCCCAAGCCGATCGCACCCGGCGGCGCACTCGATCGCCTGATGGCCAAGCACCCGAACCTGTACGGCGATCTATCTGAGCCGGGCGGCGAGCGAGTCATTGCACGCGACCGCACCTTCGGCCGCGACTTCATCATCCGCCGCGCCAATCAACTCGTCTTCGGCACCGACTGGCTGATGCCCGCCCAACAGATTCCGCAGTTCGAGCTGCTGGAATCGTTGAACCTGCCCGACGACGTGCGGCAGAAGATTTACCGCGACAACGCGCTGCGCCTGCTGAAACTCCGATAGTAGAGGTGCTGCCGGTCAAGAACCGACCAAACCCTTGAGCGGCGCGCCGTCGCTCAGTTTGATCGGTCGGCCGATCGGCGTGATGTAGGTCTTCGCGGGGTCGATGCCCATCGCCGACAACACAGTCGCGTAGAGGTCATCGACGCTGACCTCGTCTTTTGGCTTGGGTCCGCCGGCCGGATCGGTCTCGCCGATCGCCTGGCCGCCGCGCACGCCGCCGCCGGCGAGCGCGACCGAGAAGCCGCTCGGCCAGTGGTCGCGGCCGTCCGCGGGGTTGATCTTGGGCGTGCGGCCAAACTCGCCCGTGCACACCACCAACGTGCTATCGAGCAAGCCGCGCTCGTCGAGATCGCGGACGAGCGTGGCCAGCGCCGGGTCGAGAATCTTGGTCTGCGTGGCCGTGCCCTCGAAGTTGTTCACGTGCGTGTCCCAGCCGGGCAGTGCGACCTCGACGCAGCGCACCCCAACCTCGACCAGACGTCGCGCCGCCAGGCACCCGCGTCCGAACGGCGTGTGGCCGTAGGCGTCGCGCAGCGACTTGGGCTCGCCCGCGATCTCGAACGCCTTCAGTTGCTCGGAACTCATCATGCGCAGCGCCCGCTGCACCGTCTGGCGATGCATCGTCCGGTCGGCCCGCGCCGGATAGCGAGCGGCGAAAGAACGCTCGACGACGTCGAGGTTCTCCAAACGCAGCTTGCGACGCGGCTCGTCGATCGTGCTGAGCAGGTCCTCGATCTTGTCCTTCGGATCGAAGATGCGAAACGCGTCGTACTGCTCGCCCAGGTAGCCGCCGCGCGTCACTCGGTCGTTCGATAGGATCGAAATGTAGCGCGGGATTTCCGTCTTGTCCTCAGGAAGCTCGGCGGCGCAGATCGCGCCCAGCGCCGGGTGAACGACCGTCGGGTTCGGGCGGAATCCGGTCTTCATCAAGTACGTGCCGCGTTCGTGATCGCCCTCCTTGCTCACGACCGATCGGACTAGGGCGATCTGGTGCATCTGTTCGGCGGTTCGCGGCAACCCCTCGGCGATCTCGATGCCGGCCGCGCTGGTACGAATCGCCTTGGTCGGTCCGCCGATGCCCGTGCCCGGCTTCGGATCGAACGTCTCGATGTGGCTCGGCCCGCCGCCGAGCCAGAGCATGATCATGGCCTTCGCCCGACCGGCCTTGTGAGGCGGGTTCAGCTCGTCCGCCAGCGCGAACTGCGACGAGGCCAGCCACGCGAGGCTCGAGAGTGACGTGATGCGGCAGAACTGGCGACGTGTCGTAGCGTACATGTTCGGCCTCTCATTCATCGGCAATCACGATCAACAAACTCCGCTCAGTGGTTCCACGAGAACTCGGTCGAGTTCACCAGCGCCCACAGCATGTCCTCGACGGCGTCGTTGCGGTTGTCTCCCTTGAGGCCGTCGAGTCGGCTGACGAAGTGGGCCTTCTCTTCGGCGGTCGGGCGACGCGACATGCAGACGAGGTACGCCACATCCACGCGCGACTCATCGTTCGGTGCGAGCGTAGCGATGCGGCCGGCTGCGTTCAGCGGGCTGGCCTCGATACGCTCGCGCGGCATCTGGCCGTTCATCATCACCAGCCGCTGCGGGATCGTGCCGATGTGCGCGTTCAGTTCTTCTTCGCCGGCGTCGCCGTAGCGGCTGACGAAGTCGCCTGTGTTCACCGCCCGGAAGAAGCGGACCAGAATGTGCGACTCGGCGTCGACCGTGCGCAGCGACGACGCCTGAACGAGCGCGCCGGCGATCTGCTCAGAGCGCAGCCGCGACAACGGGAACGCGGCGAACAGTTTTTCCTGGACCTCACTGACTTCGCGACCGCCCGTGGCGGCAGAACCGGCGCGGAACGCGCGAGTCGCCGCGATCACGCGAATCAGCCGACGCAGATCGTGACCGTTCGATCGAAAGTCGTCGGCCAGCACGTCGAGCACGCCGTCCACACGAGGCTCAGCCTCCAGGTCATCGACAGGCTCGACGATCCCCTGACCGAACATCAGCGTCCAAACTCGGTTGGCGATCGCCTTGGCGAAGTACGGATTCGACGGGCTGGTGATCCACGCGGCCAGTTGCTCGCGACGGCGGCCTTCGTCGTTGGCGGAGTCGGCGCTGAACGGCACGCGCGGCGCGACAGACCGTTTCTCCTTGGTTCGGATGTCCTCCACCTCGAACTCGCCGGGTTTGTCGACGACGCCGGTGAGCGAGTTCTGCACCTGGCCGAAGTACGCGGCCAGGCCCTCGAAGTCGCCCTGCTTCCATTCGGCGAACGGGTGGTCGTGGCACTGGGCACAGTCGATGCGGATGCCGAGGAACGCACGCGTCGTGCGCGCGGCCATCGCCGCAGGATCAGGCCCTTGGTCGGGAATGAAGTGGGCAGTCACAAAGTTCGTCGCAGGCTGGTCGGTCCATAGACCCTGCGAGCCGATCATCTCTCGCACCAGTTCGTCGTACGGGCGATTCTTGGCTAGCTCGTCGCTCAACCAATAAACAAACCGGCGGCGGCGATAGATGATGAACGGGCCGTTATCGGTGCCCACAAATGCACGGGCGAACCGTTCGGCCAGGTAGTCGGCGAAACGGCGATCGGCCAGCAACCGCTCCAAGTGCGCGTCCGCCCGCTCGGCGTCGGGCAGCTTTTCCATCGCTCGGACTTCTTCGAGCGATGGGATGGTGCCGCACAGCGCGAGCGAGAGGCGGCGAGCTACAGTGAGCGAATCGTCCGGTCCGAGCGGACCGACTCCGGCCTCGATCCAGGCCTCTTGCATGACGCGATCAACGCGCGCGGCGACATCCGCCGCAGATGCCGACGACGAACCCGACGGGGTCGGTGCTTGCGGACCGTCGGCGCTCGATGCGATCGCTGCGGCAATCACAACCGAGACTGAAACTGCCGCGGCCAGGCTGTACAATCGTCGGCTCATAGCTGTCCTCTAACCCATGTACCGCGCCCGCGGGCCGTCGGTTTCGCCCCAACTCGACTGAAACCGCCGTCCAGCAAGTGAGGTAGCAGATTCGTGAGAGGCCCGGCGGCCTCGGCACGCGCTTCAGAGGAGCGTCTTGGAACCGATCATACTCAAGCCCGTTGCGTCTGTGCCACCCGTGCCCGACACGTCAGCGGCGTCGGTTGTGATTTCGCGACCGACGCTGCCGGCGTTCTCTACCGATTCGGGCGCGGCAGTCCACCCAGTCGACCTCGCCGAGGCCAAACCCGAGTCAGCGGCCGTGTCGCACGGTCCGGAGCGCGATCGACCACGGCGCGGATCGATCGGTCGAATGCTCGGCGCGATCGCTTCCGTGATCGGCTGGCTCTTCGGGGCAGGTTCGTTGATTGTGGGTTTGTCGGTGCTGGCGGCCGCGCCGTTGCTGCAGTTTCTGTCGCTCGGCTATCTGCTCGAAGCGGCGGGTCGAATCGGGCGCAGTGGGCGCCTGCGCGATGGGTTCATCGGCGTGCGCCAGGGGGCCTGGATCGGCGGCATGGCGCTCGGCGCGTGGCTGGTCTGTGTGCCGTGGCGCTACGTCAGCGTTCTGGTCGCCGACGCCGAACTGATCGATCCGTCGTCGCCTCAAACGCTGTTCGGCCAGAGACTACTGGTCGTGCTGACCGTGGCGACGCCGCTGCAGATCGCGCTGGCGTTGTCGCGCGGCGGGCGCCTTCGGCATTTCTTCGCGCCGCTGAACCTGATTTGGTTCGTACGCCGGCTGCGTCAGGGGGGCTACTTCGGCGAGACGCGAACACGCTGCGTGGCATTCGTACGCAGCTTGCGGCTGCGGCACTATTTCTCGCTCGGGTTTCGCGGCTATGTTGGAGCGTTTCTCTGGCTGTTCATCCCGAGCACGCTGTACGCCATCGGCCGCGACAACGGACTGGCGATCTTGGGCGGCCTCGCGCTGGCCGTGGTGGTTTTGTACGTGCCGTTCCTGCAGGTTCACTTTGCGAGCCAGAACCGGCTTGGTGCGATGCGTGAGGTGCGGGCGGTGCGCGAGCGGTTTCGGCGGGCACCGTTTGCGTTCTTGATCGCGTTCGTCTTCACGTCGCTGCTCGTGCTACCGCTCTATCTCTTGAAGATCGAGGTAGTGCCGCGTGACGCCCTGTGGCTGCCGTCGCTGGTTTTCGTGGTGACGATCTTTCCGCTGAAGGTGATGACCGGCTGGGCCTACGGGCGGGCCGAACGGCGGCCGCGCAACGCTCATTTTCTGACGCGACTCGTTTGCCGGGTGCTGATGTTGCCGGTCGCGTTGTTCTACGCGTTTTTCGTGTTCTTCACACAGTACACCGGCTGGCACGGCGTCCGCGCTTTGTATGAGCATCATGCGTTCCTGCTGCCGGTGCCGTTCTGAGTTGGTTTGAGAGAGGAAAAGGGGACATTCTACTTTGTTCTTTGCACCGAAGGCGGCTGCGGCGTAGCATCCTCGCATGCCTCGAACAGCACGAGCCTCGGCTGGTGGAATCTGCTATCACGTGATCAACCGTGGCAACGCACGCGGCACGGTGTTTCACAAGGACGGCGACTATCAAGCATTCGTCGATCTGATCGGCGACGCCTGCCAGCGAATCCGCATGCGTGTGAAACAGGAAGCCGATGTCCACGGGACTCGAAAAAGTACCGTCGCCGGCGCCGCTGACGCTGCCGAACCGCGGCGCGGGACCCCATGGCAATGTCCGGCAGCGTCTCGCGCGTGTGCCGACGAGGTCCAGGCGATTGTCGCCCGTGACGTCCATGATCGCCAAGCCGGGCGGCACGAGTCCGCAGTCGCCGCCGCGGCGGCCGCCGCCCATCGCGTGGCCTCGAACCTCTACACCGAACCGGACGAGCGGGCCGTGTTCGACGCCGCACTGGCCGAGGCCCTGGCCACCGTACCCGACGGGCCTGCCGAAACGCTCGGCCTGGACCTGGGCCGCGACGTGGGCGATGCCATCCTGGCCCTGCGGGCTAACGACGGGGCGTCGGCCACCATGCCGTACGCGCCGGGCGCCGAGCCGGGCGACTGGAACCGCACCTTCCCCGACTTTCTGCCGCCGCTGTTGACCGCGTGGCCCTTCGTGACGCCCTTTGCCATGAGCAGTCCGTCGCAGTTTCGGCCGGCGGCGCCGCCCGCACTCGATAGCGCCGAGTACGCGGCGGCCGTGGATGAAGTCGCGCGATTCGGCGGGCTGACCAGCCCGGCGCGAACGGCCGACGAGACCGAGATCGCGCTCTTCTGGGCCGACGGCGGCGGTACGTTTACGCCACCCGGCCACTGGAATCAGATCGCGGCCGACGTGGCCTTGCAGCACGGTAACACGCCGGCGGACAACGCCAGGGTGTTCGCGCTCTTGAACATTGCGCTGGCCGACGCCGGCATCTCGGCCTGGGACGCCAAATATGAGTACAACGTGTGGCGGCCCATCGACGCGATCCGCCGCGGCGACAGCGACGGCAACGACCGGACCCCAGCCGACCCGGCGTGGACTCCGCTGCTCAAGACGCCGCCGTTCCCGGCGTACACGTCCGGCCACAGCTCGTTCAGCGGCGCGGCCGACGCAGTGCTCAGTTGGTTCTTTGGACCCGACGTCCCGTTCACGAACCGATCCGACGGACACACTGGCTTCACGCAGCGCCCGCTCGCATCGAGCCAAATCGCCACGCGGTCATTCATGAGCTTCGCCCAGGCGGCCGACGAAGCGGGCCGCAGCCGCATCTATGGCGGCATTCACTTCGAGTTCGACAACGCCGTCGGCTTGGCCGCCGGCCGCGCCATCGGAGATTACGTCGTTCAGCACATCCTGCGCGAGCGCACGTAACGACGCTTCCTCGTCGAATCGCGACGTTTCGAGCGTGAGCGTGCTTGCTCACGCCTGACCCAGGGCGACACCCGGGTGATGGGCGAAGCGGCTACGGCGCCTCAAAATCGAACGCGAGCACGCCGTCGAGCATGGGAAGGATCATGTCGACGACCCTTTGGTGTTCCGGATGCACGAGGTACGCATCGCGCGCGGCCGGACTGGTGAACGTGACCAGGAACCCGTGGGTGTAGTCGCGGTTTAGACCTTCGGGGCTGGAGTAGGGTCCGCCCGCGAAGTAGGTGATGCCCGGCATCCGGCTCCAGAACTCGCGGAGTTGCACAAACAGCTCGTCGACCCGCGCGGGCACAATCTCGGGCTTGAACTTCACAACAACCATGTGTTGCACTGTAGCCATGTGAACTTTCCTATCGTCGGGTACTCGTCGCCTCGCGTGAAGCGTGTGTGATTCTACGTGCCCGACGAGATTGAAACCACCAACAGCAACGCCACCGGCTCGCTGCCGGGCACATCGGGAGGGAACCGCCAGCGATCAGTGATATAATCTGCGCGACGATTTTGCATCTGAATCGAGGACGTCCAACATGGACCTATACCAGAGACACGCACAAGCCATGACGCGGCGGCATTTCTTGCAGCGCTGCCAGGTCGGCCTGGGGGCGATGGCGCTCGGGTCGCTGTTCGGCCGCGATGCGCGCGCGACCGACGTGCAGCGCGTCGTGAATCCGCTCGCACCGCGACATGCACAGTTTCGGCCAAAGGCTCGGGCCGTCATCTATCTGCACATGTCGGGCGGGCCGCCTCAGCAGGACCTGTTCGACTGGAAGCCCAAGCTGGTCGAAAACCACATGAAGCCGTGCCCCGACGAATTGATCAAGGATGTGAAGTTCCCGTTCATCAAGGGGCACCCGATGCTGCTGGGCACGCCGCACAAATTCGCCCGGCACGGCCAGAGCGGCGCGTGGGTGTCGGAGTTGCTGCCCCACGTCGCCGGCGTCGTCGACGAGCTGGCGATCATCCGGTCAATGTGGACCGACCAGGTCAATCACTCGCCGGCCGAACTGCTGCTCTACACCGGCAACCAGCGTGCGGGCAACCCGTCGATGGGCTCGTGGATCACCTATGGACTCGGCTCGGAGAACGAGGACCTGCCGGGGTTCGTCGTGCTGCTATCGGGCGGCACCGACCCGACCGGCGGCAAGGCGTTGTGGTCGAGCGGCTTCCTGCCATCGGTCTATCAGGGCGTGCAGTGTCGCAACGAGGGCGAGCCGATTCTGTTCGTCACCGACCCCAAGGGCATGTCGCGCGAGACGCGCCGCCGCAGCCTCGACGCACTCAAGAAACTCAACGAGTTCGAGCACCAGCAGTTCGGCGACCCCGAGACTCTGACGCGGATCGCCCAGTATGAACTGGCCTTCCGCATGCAAGTCTCGGTGCCCGAGGTGATGGACATATCGAAGGAGCCGAAGCACGTCATCGACATGTACGGCGCCCAGCCCGGCGCCGCATCGTTTGCGAACAACTGTCTGCAAGCGCGGCGGCTGGTCGAGCAGGGCGTTCGCTACGTGCAACTGTTCGATTGGGGCTGGGACACGCACGGCACCAGTGCCGGCGACGACATCGTGCAGCAGTTGCCCAAGAAGTGCAAAGAGGTCGACCAGCCGATCGCCGCGCTGGTCAAGGACTTGAAGCAGCGCGGCATGCTCGACGAGACGCTCGTGCTCTGGGGCGGCGAGTTCGGCCGCACCGCGATGAACGAAGCCCGCGGCGGATCCAAGTTCCTCGGCCGCGACCACCACCCGCACTGCTTCAGCATCTGGATGGCCGGCGGCGGCGTCAAGCCGGGCGTCGTCCACGGCGAAACCGACGAGCTCAGCTACTTCATCACCAAAGACAAGATGACCGTACACGACCTGCAGGCCACGATCCTGCACCTGGTCGGCCTCGATCCGTACCAGTTCAGCTTCAAGTTCCAGGGCCTGAACAACCGGCTGATCGGGCCGACCGACGAGCCGAACATCAACTACGCGATCCTGGCGTGATCGCGGCAAAGAGGACGGTCACATGAAACACACCAAGGAATTCGCAGGCCTCACGAGCCTCGCCGATTTGCTCGACGACCTCGGCGGCATTGCTCCCGATCGCGTGCTGTTCCGCCCCGCGCCAGGCAGGGCAACGGAACGAGATCTCTTGCGGATCAATGATCGGAAGGAAGTCCTCTGTGAACTCGTGGATGGCGTCTTGGTGGAGAAACCGATGGGAGCAACAGAATCCCTCCTGGCGGGTGCGTTCATTCAGTACATCAGAAACTACCTGGAACGCCATGAGCTAGGCACAGTCCTAGGCGCCGACGGCACATTGCGGCTTCGCCCGGGACTTGTGCGAGTGCCCGATGTGTCGTTCATCTCATGGGACCGCATCGAGGGCGATGAGTTTCCACACGACCCGATCCCGGAACTTGCACCCGACCTGGCCATTGAGGTGCTGAGCGAAGGGAACACACGGAAAGAAATGGAGCGGAAGCTGCGGGAGTATTTCACCCACGGAGCGCGGCTCGTGTGGATTGTTGATCCTCAGGACCGCGCCGTCGATGTGTACACCAGCCCAGACGATCGCCGGCGGCTCCGCAACGGCCAGACGCTGGACGGCGGCGACGTGCTGCCGCGCTTTCGCTTGCCGCTGCGAAAGCTGTTCGCTCAGTCCCGCCGACCTCGACGCAAATAGCCCCCAAGCAGCCACCCTCGGAGTCTTCCATGCGCATCACCCGGACTTGTTTCGCTTTCGTCGTTGCTCTATCGGCCTTGTGTCCCGCGCTCGTCGCCGGCCCGAAGAACGTCGTGCTGTTTGTCACCGACGACCACGGCCAGGACGCCGGTTGTTACGGCAACCGCGTGATCAGGACGCCGAACCTGGATCGGCTCGCCGCCGACGCGACCCGGTTCACGCACGCTTTTTGCACCACCGCCAGTTGCAGCGCCAGCCGGTCGGTGATCCTGACCGGACAATTCAACCATGCCAACGGGCACTACGGACACGAGCACAGTTACCACCATTTTCGCAGCTTCGATCGCGTCAAAAGTCTGCCCGTGCTGCTCAGCGGGGCGGGCTACCGCACGGCGCGGATCGGCAAGCTGCACGTCGGACCGGACGATGTCTACAAGTTCGACGTTGCCATCGCCGGCAACGCGCGCAGCCCGGTCGAGATGGCCGACAACTGCCGACAGTTCATCGCCGCCAAGGATGAACGCCCATTCTTCCTCTACTTCTGCACGGCCGACCCACACCGTGGCGGCGGCCAAGCGACCGAACTCGCGGGCAAGCCCGACCGGTTCGGCAATCGACCGCAGGGTTATCCCGGAGTCGCGCCGGTTCACTACGACCCGAGGGACGTGATCGTGCCGCCGTTCTTGCCCGACACGCCGGAGTGCCGCGCCGAACTGGCCCAGTACTACGAATCGGTCTCGCGCGTCGATCAGGGTGTCGGCCGCTTGGTCGAGATTCTCAAACAGTCCGGCAAGTGGGACGACACGCTGTTCCTGTTCATCTCCGACCACGGCATCGCGTTCCCCGGCGGCAAGACGACGACGTACGAGCCGGGGCTGCGTGTCCCGTGCATCGTGCGGAATCCGGCGGCCGAGCGGCGCGGCGTCGTGTCGACTGCCATGATCAGTTGGGTGGACCTCGCTCCGACGGTGCTCGACTACGCCGGCTCGCCGCCCGAGAAAAACGATTTCCACGGCCGCTCGTTCTTGCCCGTGCTCGAACAGGAACGGCCCGATGGCTGGGATGAAATCTACGCCTCGCACACGTTCCACGAAATCACGATGTACTACCCGATGCGCGTGGTCCGCACGCGACAGCACAAGCTGATCTGGAACATTGCTCATCCGTTGCCCTATCCGTTCGCCTCGGACCTGTGGGACGCGCCGACGTGGCAGAGCGTGCTCGCCCGCGGCGCCACGCACTACGGCAAACGCACGGTCGACGCCTACCTGCACCGACCTCGGTTCGAGCTATACGACCTGGAGAGCGACCCCGACGAAGTGCGCAACTTGGCCGCCGATCCGAAACACGCCGGCGTCGTCGCCGAACTCGGCGCCAAGCTCAAGCAGTTTCAAAAGCGCACCAGCGACCCGTGGATTCTGAAGTGGGACTACGAGTGATCGGCGGCACGGAACGCGGTGCCGGCCGCTCCAACCGCCTTGCAGATTGCAAGCGACACGCCTTAGTACCGCTCCACATTGAAAGGGGTCCGAATTCGTTTAACCCGCAGCCGCAGGCGAGGCATGGCTGGCGTTTGTTGTGCCTCGCCTGCGGCTGCGGGTTAAACTAGGAAGGTGTGCGGTATAGTTCTAGAAAGCGTAGGACTCATGTCGCCACAATCGCGTCTTCAAACCTGGCGTCGCCGCCGACCTCATGTCTCGGAGCAGCGGCAGTGACGACGACGCCACCGAAGGGCTTCGATGATTCGGGGCGGTACAAGCCGAAACGAACGGATCGCCCAGTACGACGCCAACAGCGACGGGGCGACCACTCTTGAACCCATGCCGGAACATTGAGCCAAGCCGTGTTTCCCACCCCGAGGGCGCCCGCTGGTTGCCAGGGACTTCAGTCCCTGGTGGAATGTCTGGACCCTCGCTATACTCCTCAAGCACTTGACC
>DAIOWH010000115.1:0-21189 GCA_036758585.1 Planctomycetia bacterium | reverse complement strand
CGCGTCGGGCTACTGTCCCTGCGGACTCCCAGAATCACGCAAAGCCATTTAGGCGTGAAACACGAAACGCCGGATCCATCATACAGTTCGAGCGGTTGCCTTGTCAGAGCGACTTGAATCCTTGGCTCGCCACTTGCCGCGTCACAACGGATGCTGTGTTCTTGACACGCCTCGGACGGCATTCGATCATAGGCCCGATGCTTCGCGAAGCGATCTTTGAGGCGAGCCTGGACTATTTCCTGAAGCCGATCGGTCCGTTTCTGGCGGACGAATCGGTCACGGAGATCATGGTCAACGGCAGTGGCGACATCTACATCGAACGGCGCGGCCGGCTGGAGCGCGTGCCGGCTCGGTTCGCGAACGAAGACGCATTGCTGTCGGCTGTGCACAATATCGCTCAATGGGTCGGCCGCGAGATCGGGCCGGAGCGACCGGTGCTCGACGCGCGGTTGCCGAACGGGTCGCGCGTCCACGCGGTGATCCCGCCGGCGGCGACCAAGGGTACGTACCTGACGATCCGCAAGTTCTCGCGCCAGCGGCTAACGCTCGACGACCTTGTCGAGTTCGGCAGCCTGTCGCGGGCGGCCCGGGAGTTTCTCGAAATCAGCGTGCTGCTGCACAAGAACATGCTGATCGCCGGCGGCACCGGCACCGGCAAGACTTCGCTGCTGGCGGCGCTCTCGGCGGCGATCCCCGAGGACGAACGGATCGTGGTGATTGAAGAGACGTCCGAGTTGCGACTGAATCAGCGACACTGCCTGTACCTCGAGGCCCAATCCGCCGACAGCCACGGGCGCGGAGGCCTGAGCGTGCGACAGTTGTTCGTCGCGTCGTTGCGCATGCGGCCCGACCGGATCATCGTCGGCGAGGTGCGCAGCGGCGAGGCGCTCGACCTGGTCCAGTCCATGATCAGCGGCCACGCGGGCAGCCTGTCGACCGTGCACGCCAACACACCGCGCGACGCCCTAGTGCGGCTCGAGACGCTGTCGCTGATGTCCGACGTGCAGTTGCCGGTGTACGTGGCCCGGGCGCAGGTGGCCTCGGCGATACATTTGATTGTGCAAGTGTCGCGTTTTTCGGAAGATGGTTCGCGGCGTGTGACCCGGATCAGCGAGGCGTGCGGGCTGGGGCACGACGGACAGTACCAGTTGCGCGACCTGTTCGTTCTACGACTTAGCGGCAAGGGCAAGGACGGCCGGCTGATCGGCGAGCTGGCCCCGACGGGGACCACGCCGACGTTCGGCCGCGAGCCGTACGAGCAGGGCGTGCAGGACCGAATTCGTTTGACTCAGGCGATCTGGGCAAAGAACTGATGCAAGCCACGTGGCCACAGCGATTGAAATTCACACTCCCTCTCCCCTCGTCTGCGGGAGAAGGGGGTCAGGGTGAGTGGGCGGGAGCGACCCACGACGCGCTGCGACGGGCCCTCTCCCCAACTCTCTCCAGGCAAGCGGGGAGAGGGAGAAGTGCGAGTCCGACGGCGAATCGCCGGCGGCGCACCGGCCAGGCGTCGCTCGACTACGTGCTGCTGTTGGGCATCGTGCTGCCCTTGATGGCCTTCGTGTTTCGCGTGGCGCCGCGGATCATGGGGTTGGTTTACGAGATGACCTGCGTGTTGATCGAGTGGCCGTTCATGTAACCGGCAGCGTGCCGACGGGGAATCGAACAATGTCCAAGAGATTCGGCCTGGGGGCGATTCTGAGGCGGGTTCACCGCGACGAGCGGGGCGGCCAGGTCAGCCTGGAGAACGTGTTGATCATCGCGGCGATCGCCTTGCCGATTCTGATCTTCATCTACAAGATCGGCTGGCCGCGCGTGAAGCTCTGGTGGGGCGCGCGCATGGGCGAAATCGAAGGCGATGGAGTGCAACCATGACCGGGCGACTTCGATGATTGTCACTGTGCTGTTGCTGGCGCTGACCGCGACGGCGGCCGCAACAGACATTTGGAAGCAGCGGGTCTACAACTGGACGACCTATTCGGGCATCGCGGCGGCGCTGGCGATCAACGCCGTCGGCGAGTTCTTTGAGCGAGCGAGCGAGCCTAACGAGCGGCTCGAACGGTTGGTCGGCTGGGTGGGTTTACAAGACTGTGTGGCCGGGTTGCTGGTCTGCGGCTTTTGCATGATCGTGTGTTACGTGTTCTTCGAGATCGGCGGGGGCGACGTCAAGCTGGTGACCATGCTCGGCGGGTTCTTGGGTCTTGAGCACGGCGTGGCGGCGATGCTCTGGACGTTTGTGCTCGGCGGTTGCTTCGGCGTCGTCATGCTGATCTGGCGAGTTGGGTTGTGGCGACTGCTGGCCCAAAGCGTTCGGCACGTCCGCGCGACGGTGAAGGCGCGCGGCTGGCTGCCGCTGTCGGATGACGAGCGGCGACAACTGCAGCCTCCGCTGTTCGTGGCGCCGATGGCGCTGGCGGCGGTCGCGATCATTCGGTTCGACCTGGTCGAGCGGTTCGTATCGTGACGGAGAGGAACCTGAAAGGGACGACATGCATCGGGCGATCGTGCTGGACTGTCTGCCCTGGTTTCTGGCCCTGGTCGCGAGCGTCGCGGGCGCGGCGGTGTTGCTGCGCCTCGGCGGCGGACGATTGCAACTGGGGCGACTGCGGCGACTGCACGGCGACAACGCAGGCAGCGTGCAGAGCCTGAGCTTCGTGCTGTCCACTCCCGTTTTCGTGCTGTTCCTGATGTTCATCGTGCAGGTCAGCCAGTTGATGATCGGCACGATGGTCGTTCACTACGCGGCGTTTGCGGCCGCGCGCGCGGCGATCGTCTGGATTCCCGCCGACTTCGGGCCGTACAGTCTGGAACCGGCGAACTGCATCAGCTCGCTCGAACGGCGTGGGCGGCCCGATAACGACGTCGACGCCGAGGCGGCCGGCGAACTCTACGGAATCCGAGCCGAAGGCCCGAAGTGGCAGAAGATTCAGCAGGCTGCCGCGCTGGCCTGCACGCCGCTCGCTCCGTCGCGGCGGCTGAACATCGAGGCCGTCCAGGCGCAGCGACTCACCGCCGTCGTGCAATCGGCCTACGAAGCGATCGCGCCGGCGTCGCGTGAACAGCGCCACGTGCGCCGCCGACTACAAAACAAGCTGGCCTACAGCCTCGTCCACACCCGCGTGGACGTTTCGTTCGCTCACAAGTGGGATGAGCCGCCGATCGCGCGGTACAACATCGGCGACGACCTCGATGAGTTCCGCGAGAACGAGGTCGGCTGGCAGGACCCGATCACGGTGCGGGTGACGCACCACTTCGCGTTGCTGCCGGGCATCGGTCGGTTGCTGGGCCGTCCGGTCCCGGCCGGCGGGCGTGCTCCCGACCAGCAGGCGTCGTCAGCCGCTCCGGCCCGGCAAGTTGGCGGCGAGCCGACGACGACGAGGCCATCGGGCGGCGAACGGGCGGCGCGCCCCGTGGTGTACACGCGGGCGATACGCGCCTCGGCCACGCTCACGAACGAGGGCGAAAAATCGGTGCTGAGCTATGTTCACCTGGTTGACTAGACTGCGCGCGACTAACCGCGAAGCGGTTTCACAACGCAGCCCAGGGTCGCGCGTCCGCGAGCGCACCCTGGGACACGGTCGCGCGTTGGTCCCAACGAACCCCGAAGGGGTTCCACAGAGGACTGGTCGCGATTGGGACGACGGACATGTGGAACCCTTACAGGGTTCTGTGTCACGGCGGGCCGCTACCCAGGGTGCGCTCGCGGACTCGCGACCCTGGGCTGCGTTGTGCAACGTCTTCGGCGTAAAGATGCACGCCCTGCACCGCGACCAGGGCGGCGCGATCAGCTTGATGACGGTGTTCGCCGTCGTGCTGCTGGCGTTTCTCTTGGGCATGGTGATGAACGTCGGCCGGCACGTGGACCACAAGGTCGTCATGCAGAACGCCGCCGATGCGTCCGCCGAGGCCGGCGCGATCACGATCGCTCGCGGCATGAATGCGATCACGTTCACCAACCACCTGCTGTGCGACATCTTCGCGCTGACCGCGTTCATGCGCGAGGCCCGCGACGCCAACGCGCTGCGCCAAGCGCCCGACGTCCTGCGGGCGTGGGAGCGGGCGGGCGAAATCCTGTCGATGTCATCGTTCACCAAGTTTCGCGACGCCGGCCGGGCCATTCGACAGAAGGCGCCGCTCGAGCGCGAGATGATCGAGCGCTACGGCGACTGGGCCGCCGCCTCGTCCGCACTGATGCTGCCGCCCCTCGAAGACATGCTGCGCGACGAGTTGATCCCCAACGTCCAGCGCGCGCTGGTCGTCGCGACGCCGCACATGGCCCAGATCGCCACGGCCGAGGTCGCCAAGATGTACGGCAAGGCCGCCGCGCCGAAACTCGACATCACCGGCGTGCTGTGGCGGACGAACGTCGACCCGGTCGCGGGCGAGAGCGAAGAAACGCTCGGTACCGTGCCCGCCGTCGATCCGATCGAGCAGCCGGACGGCATCGTGCCGTACAAGGAAATCGCCATCGAGCAGCGCCGCGCACTGGCCCACCACTACTTGCGCGACTGGAACAACGCCTCGATGCACATATTATTCGATCGCGAGGCGAAGATGTCGCGGTTCAGCGAACTCTGGCGCGGGTTCACCTGTGGGCACCTCGAAAAACTGCTGAACGACGAATACCCCGACAGGAACCTGTTGCACGTCATCCGCACGCCGGTCGAGGTCATGGCCGATGTGAACGCGACGCTCGACGACGAGTACACGTTCGTGGCGGTCGTCTACAGCCCGCACATCAAGGAGTTGCTGCCGGGCCTGTTTCGCAATCCGGCTGAAGGCCCCGCGATGGCGTTCGCCCAGGCGGCCGTGTTCATTCCCAGGCCGCGGCTGATCAAGGGCTGGCGTCGCATCTCGAACGACCCGCCGCCCCCGCCACGCGGCGAGACGAGCATTCCGATCGGCGGCGTACCGGGCGACTATGTCGATCTGCCCTTGGCAGGCGGGCCGATGCCGCCCCCGCCGCGCCGCGATTCGTCCGAAGATGAATACGAGTGGTTTGTGACGCGACAGCATCGCCCGGTTCACTGGGACCTGATCAACCAGAACTGGTCGGTGCGACTGGTGCCGGCTGTCTCCGAGAGCGTCGCCGCCATCCTGGGCACAGCGCCGCCCGGGGCCGACCAGAGTTCTCGCAGCGGCACGCCGCCCACGTTGAGTGGACTTTCCACGGGTGACTTGAGCTTCCTCAATGCACATTGAAACGAACCAAGCGGTGATGGCTCACCACGCGCGACGTGGACCGCGCCGCGCGCTGGCACCGCTCGAACTCGTGCTCGGCCTGCCCGTGCTGTTGTTCGTCATGGCGTTGATGGTGAACTTCGCCACCGGCGTGAACTGGAAGGTGCGAACCAGCAACGCCAGCCGGCTCGCGGTCTGGCGCGCGCGATATCCGCGCACCGGCCGAAACGACGGTCACCCGCCCGCCTGGCCCGCCACGGCCCGCATGGGCGTCGAAGACACCAACATGCCGGGCCGCATCTTCGAGCCGGTCATGAACATCGTCGTCGCGTACGGCGAAATCGGCGTCGATCCCAGCGTCTTCGGTATGGAACGCGGCATGCGCAAGGGCACCGCCAACATCGAGGGACTGTTCCCGATGCTGCCTAAGCTGCGTTCGTTCAAGTTCAACATCGGCCAGGAACTGATCGACGACGCCTGGCAGTTCCCGACTGAAGGCATGAAGCACATGCCGCACACGGTCTATCGCCGCATTCCGATCTATTACTTCTTGCCCAAGGCCGACCCAAGCATCGCCGAGGCCTTCGTGGCCGCCGTGCAACAGGTGATGTTCGGCGGGTTCCGCCCCGCGCTCGCCACGCTCGATCGCGACGAAGAGCTGCGCGGGTTCTACGGCCACTACGTCGACTTTCATCCGCACCTGCCGCACCCGTGTTGCACCGAGCAGACCCGCTGCCCGTGCGGCCGCTGGCATCCCAATTCACACGGCTACTGCGGACTCGACCCCGAGTTCGTTCGCCGCGTGCTGACCGAGCAACTGATCCATCACATCAAGGGGCACTGCGTTACCGACGGCCGCACGGCGAGAGTCGTCGACTGGGGCGTGCCGGGCCACATGACCGGCGTATTCCTCGGCATGTACGAGGCGAAGAAGGCGGCGCTCGAGGCGCAGATCGCCCAAATGCAGAATCAGGACCCGCCCAACCCCGGCGCGATCGCGGGCTTGATGGCCCAGATCGCCGCGCTGGAACCATCCATCAAGCAACTGCGCGAGTTCGCCGGCGTCGTCGAAGAACAGATCAAGCGAGAGTGCCGGCCGGAGGGGCGCTAACCTTGACGCCATCGAGTATGGACCGTTCCAACAATCTTGCAGCGCATGAAATCGGGTCACACAAGCCCGACGCGCAAGCGAGAGGCAGGAATCGCGAAGATTCTCCGCCGTCCTCACTCGCTTGCGCGTCGGGCTTGTGTGCGGTCCATACCACCCAAGACGCGCCAGGCGCGTGCCTGACCGAGCGCTCCGCTGAGTCGGCGCCGTCCGGTTTCGCCCGCTTGGCCCGGCGCATCAGCGGCTGGACCAGCAACCTGCTGGCTACGGCGGTGGTCGTGGTGGCGAGCCTCGCGGTCGGGCGACAGATTGTGCAGTGGTGGCGCGTCGCCCCCGCCGATTCGCCGGCCTTCGGTTCCGCGTCGATCGCGCTGCCCGAGTTTGGCCCGGCTCAGACACTCGCCCTAAGCGGTGGTGCGTTCTCGCTACGTCGCGAGGAGTTTTCGGGCGACCGCGCGGCCGCCGCCGCGGCGCTGCGCGATCGTTGCCGGGGAGCAGTGCCGGTCGCGCCCGGTCCGGCCGCGCCGCCCGATCGCCACGAACAATCGCTGCTCGACCGGCTGGCCGACGCACCGCCCGTCGCGGCAGACGACGACTGGCAGTACTTCGAATTGTCCGACGCACTCCCGATCGCCGTCGTCGTGCGCGATGGCGCGATGCAATCCGATCACATCGCAGCAGGCGCGACGGGTGGCATGCCCTCGGCTTTGCGTGGGCATGCCGACCCCAAGCGGACGGCATGGCACCCCAATGACACCGCCGCGCAGCGCCGCGTCGTGATTTGGGCCATGGCGTTTCCATCTGCCGAGACCCGGTGGACGCTGTACCTGTTTCACGCCGCGGGGTCGGCCCCCGAGTCGTCTCAATCGCCGCCGTCGTTCGCGTTGCCGCCCGGCAGCCGACGCACGCTGGCGATAGGCGATGGTTCGGGCGGCGCCCTGACCGCATTCGCGGGCAAGGGCGATCCGCAGGCATGGATGAGGTTCTTTCGAGACTGGTTCGCGAGCAACGACTGGACGCCGACCGAAGAGTGGCGCGAAGTCGGCTCGTTCTGGCACGCGCGGTTCCATCGCGCCAGCCGACCAAGCGACCCGGCCGTGAGCATTCACTTGGGGCCTGCGGGCGACGAACTGGTCGGCATCATCTGCTCTGGCCCGACACAACACTCGACCAACCACGAAGAGGGCAAACGATGAAGGGCGTACACGGATTGATTCTGGCGATCGGGCTTGGCCTCGTCGGCGCGATCTGCAACTGGTTCTACGTACACCGGATCGCGACCGGGTCGCGCCCGGAACTGTTCGTCGGTATCAAGCCCGACGTGGCGATCAACGCTGGCGACCCGTTCACCGAAGAGCTGATCGAGCCTGTGCCGATCCCCGAGGACCGCGTGGGCAGCCTGATCGACAAGGCCGTGCTGTGGAAAAACAAGGAGACCGTGATCGGCGTCAAGGCGACGCGCAACTACGCGAGGGCGTCGGGCGAGCTGCTGCTGGTTCAAGACTTGCGCACGCCGCCGCCCGAACTGAAGCTCGGGCCAAACCAGCGAGCGATGTGGGTCGCGCTCGACACCAAGACGATCGTGCCGTCGTTGCTGGTGCCGGGAGTCGACCAGGTATCGTTTCTCATTCCGCGCTACACCATGATTGAGGCCGACAGCTCCGGCGACGACGCTCCGCCGGTCACCAGCGGTGTGCCGGCGCCGTCGCCGATGCAGGCGGCGCGCCAGGCTCGCGGCGCTCGGGGCGCACAGGCGGCGCCGACGGGCGAAGTTGAGCAGCTTGGCCCGTTCACTGTGCTCGCCGTTGGCAACCGGCTGGGCAGCGCCGAGGTGTTCCGTGCCGCGCGCGGCGCCCAAGTGCAAGAGAACGTCATGGGCGTGCTCGTCACCGTGCGTCCGCTCGAAGGCGGCGGCGAGGAACTGGACGACAAGGCGAAGACGCTGTGGAACCGACTGAGGCAGGCGAACTTCCAGGGCGTCGGCATCCTGCTGCACCCGCGCGAGGCCAAGAAGAAGTAGCGGCGATTCGAGCCGGGCACGCTCGCGAACCAGAAAGCGTTTGGACCGTCCAAATTCGGACAGCTAGAATGAACTCGACGTTGGCGTCGGCGATTAGCAGCACACTTCTCCCTCTCCCCGTTGCGGGGAGAGGGTTGGGGTGAGGGGTTTTTCGATTGCGGAGCCTCATTTTCCATGCCCCTCACCCTGCCCTGTGAGGAGGCTAAAAGGCGACAGCCACCCGCTGGTTCGCAAGGCAATGGAAGACAAAAGACTGCCATGAGGGAATTGCGCGAACACTGATCGCGACTTTTACCCTTTTGCGAGTTCACTAGGGGCGCACAAAGATGACTTCTGCGGATATCCCCAGGGCAAGTAACGCAACCGTGTTGGAGTGGATTGCGCGTGGTAGTGATTGGGGCCTGAGGCCGCCCGATTTCAAGGGTGGTGCCCACTTCCCACCACACCCTGAAAACGCCATTCCATCCGAGACCCGGTCCCCCATGCAACGGCACCATAGTCCACGGACTCGACGGCCGGGCGGGTGACGACCTGGCCCCTCTCGGCAGCGTACGTGGACCACCCTTGAGTCAGAACGCGGCGGGACGGTGGACGGGAAGAAACAGCCATGAAAGTCTGGTTCAATCGAGTCAACGAGAGTCGGCGGTCGCTGGTCGAGGTCGATGGCGGCGAGGTGACGATCGGCCGCGATGCGACCAACACGATCGTGCTGCAAAGCCCGCTGGTGTCGCGGCGCCACGCCGTCGTTCGCACCGCGGGCGGCAAGCTGCAGCTTGAGAATGTCGGCCTCAATAGCTGCGTCGTCGGCGACCGCGAACTGCTCGGCGGCCAGTCGGCCGACCTCGCGCCCGGCGAAAAGGTGCGCATCTGGCCGTTCACGCTCACGTTCGAGGCCGAGACCGCCGCCACCATCAGCCGCTCCGAACTGGAGGCACACCTGCGATCGCTCATGGCCGACCTCGAGCTGCGCATCCACCGCAAGCTGCTCGAACGGCTCGATCTTTATGAGCTCGAGACGCGCCGCGTCGGCAACCAAGAGACGATCCTGCTGCTCGAAAACAACATCGAAGACATCTGTCGCGAGCTAAACGTCTTCAGCAGCGACAATGAGTCGCTGCTCGAAGAGGTCACGGGCCTGACGCTGCGCGACCTGTTGATCAACCAACTGATCATGGAGAAGAAGTCCGAGGACTTTTTCGACCTCGCGTCGCTGACGTCCAACGAGTTCGACGTGCCGGCCACGCTGGTACCGGAGCGCGAGACCGAACTGCACAACCTGCTCGTCTTCCTGCGCGAGCGACTCGACCTGGCCAAACAGCGCGACCTGTCGAGCCAGATCAACGGCGTCGAGTCTCGATTCAACGAAATGTTCCCGTTGGTGCGCCCGCACTTGCACCACGAGCTTCGGAAGTACCTGGTGCTACGCACGCTCAAGAAGGACCTGAAGGACACGGTGTTCGGGTTCGGCCCGCTGCAGGACCTGCTGCGGGCGCCGACCATCACGGAGATCATGGTGGTGTCGAGCGACCAGATTTACGTCGAGCGCGACGGCGTGATCGAGAAGTCCGGCCGCCGGTTCATCTCCGACGCGGTGACCGTGGCGATCATCGAGCGGATCGTCGCTCAGGTCGGCCGGCGCATCGACAAGAGTCAGCCGCTGGTCGATGCCCGGCTGCCCGACGGGTCGCGCGTCAACGCGATCATCCCGCCGCTGGCGGTGCGCGGGCCGTGTCTGACCGTGCGCAAGTTCCCGGCCCACCGGTTCACGATGGACGACCTCGTCGAGTTCGGCTCGATCACGCCGTCGGCCGCCGCGTTCGTCCGCGCGTGCGTGATCGACCACCGCAACATCCTGGTCAGCGGCGGCACCGGCACCGGCAAGACCACGATGCTCAACGTGCTGTCGAGCTTCATCCCGTTCAAGGAGCGGATCGTCACGATCGAGGACACGATGGAGCTGCGCCTGCACCAGGAACACGTCGTGACGCTGGAGAGCAAGCCGGCGAACGTCGAGGGCACCGGCGCGTACACGATCCGCGATCTGGTGCGCAACGCGCTGCGTATGCGGCCCGACCGCATCGTGGTCGGCGAGTGCCGCGGCGCCGAGGCGCTCGACATGCTCCAGGCCATGAACACCGGCCACGACGGCTCGATGACCACTGTACACGCCAACAGCGCCCGCGAGGTGCTCGAACGACTCGAAGTGCTCGTGCTCATGGCTGCCGACCTGCCGGTCGTCTCGATCCATCGCCAGATCGCGTCGGCGCTGCACCTGATCGTCCAGATCACGCGCCTGCCTGGCGGCAAGCGAGTGGTCACCCAGATCGCCGAAGTCACCGGCATCGACCCCGAGACGAAGCACGTCGTGGTCACAGACATCTACAACTTCCGCGACGGCAAGACGCTGCAGCCGACCGGCTACTTGCCTTCATTCGTCGATTCGCTGATGCACAAGGGGCTGTTGCAACTGGAGTTCTTGTACGGCGGCGGCGACCATGACGGCGCGGGGAGGTCGCATGGTTGAACTCTGGCTGGGCACGGGACTGGTTGGCGCAGGCGTTGGGTTCTTGGCCTACTCGGGCCAGGATTACTATGCCCGCGCACTCGACTATCTCGAACAGGACCTGGGCGACAAACTGCGCCGCATGCACACGCCGACGCACCGGCTGAGGCAGTACCTCGTCGCGTGGTCGGCGGCGATCGTGCTGGTGTTCGTGGTGTTCCTGTTCGCCCTGAACAGCGCGCTGCTGGGCGCGCTGATGGCGGTGTTCGTGGCCTGCGCGCCGTGGTACCTGGTGCGTCGCATGGCTGAGCTCCGTCGCCGCAAGCTCGAAGACCAACTCGCCGACGCCTTCGTCACATTCTCGAGCGCGATTCGCGCGGGTCTCTCGTTGCTTCAGGCGCTCGACATCCTCGCACAGCAGTGCCCGCGGCCGGTAAGCGAGGAGTTTCAACAGATCGTCGGCGAGTACAAGCTCGGCAAGCCGCTCGACCGAGTGCTCACCGAAGCCAACCAGCGGCTGCGCAGCGAGAACCTGGCGCTGTTCACCGCGTCGCTGCTGGCCAGCCGCGAGAGCGGCGGCAAGCTGAACGAGACGGTCGAACGCATCGCCCAGAGCGTGCTTGAAATCCAGCGGCTCGAGCGGAAGATTCAGTCCGAAACGGCTCAGGCCCGCAAGTCGGCGGTCTACATGGCCCTGGCCCCGGTGTTCATCCTGGGCGTCTATTACTTCATGGACCCCGAGAACACGCTGCGGCTGTTCACGACGTTTGCCGGAAACCTCGTGTTGTGTGCGGCCGTGCTGCTCAACCTGCTGGCGTACTTTTGGGCGCGAGTGATCCTGACGCCGGACATTTAGACCAGGGACAGACGATTAGGACTGTGAGACGACCCGATGCTGCTCGCTGCGATCGAAATGAAACTGCTGATACCGCTCGTGGCCAGCGCCGCGATGGGAGCGGGCGTGTGCGTCTTCGTGCTCTGGATTCTGCTGGCGATCGAAAGCGAAGACGCCGAGCAGGCGGACGAGTGGCGCTACGACGTCTCGCGCATCAACGAGCTGCGGCGGGTCGACGTGACTTATCGGCTGTTTCAACCGATCATTCAATTCTTCGCACGAGTCAACCGCGGCGCGTTCCCCGGTTCGATGGTCGAGATGCGGCGCGAACTGCAGGCGGCCGGCCTGCCCCGCTGTTGGCTGGCCGAAGAATACCTCGGCCGCGCGGAACTGGTCGCCCTCATGCTCATGCCGCTTTACATCTACTTGTGTCTCCACTGGTTTGGCGCGCCGGGCGTCTTCCTCGGCCCGGTCCTGTCGGTCGCGACCGTCTGGTTCCTGCGTCGTCGGCTGCGAGTGCAGGCCCGCAACCGGCTGCAGCAGATCAAGCGACGCATGCCGTTCCTGCTCGACCTGCTGACGCTGCTGATGGAGGCGGGTTCCACGTTTCTGTTGGCGCTGCAGCAGGCGGTCGATCAATACTCGCATCAGGCGGTGGGCGTCGAGTTCGGCCGCGTGCTGACCGACATGAACCTGGGCAAGCCGCGCATCGAGGCGTTTCGGGCGATGCGCGAGCGGCTCCGCGACGATGAGATCACGAGCATCATCGGCGCGATCATCCAGGGCGAAGAGCTGGGCACGCCGCTGGCCCGCATCTTTCGCAGCCAGGCCGACGTGTTGCGTCTGAAACGCAGCCAGCGCGCCGAGGCGCTCGCCGGCGAGGCCGGGGTGAATATGCTTCTGCCCGGCGTCTTGGTTATGATGTCTACCATCCTGGTCATCCTCGGTCCGTTCCTGCTGAACTACTTGTACTCAGGCCTCTAGGTCAGGCGATGCCGATCAAACTGGACTGTCCCAAGTGCCGTCAGAAGCTGTCGGTGCCGCGCAAGTTTGTGGGCCGCAGCGCCACCTGCCCTAACTGCCGGAGCGAGTTCGCCGTCTCCGATTCAACCGCCGTGGCAGACGCCGACACCGACGGCACGCCGGTCGAGTCGCGGACGCCCGTCACCCATCCATCAGCCGCAGTGCCGGCGGTCGCCGCGCCGACGGACGTCGCACCACCGGCCGTGCCCGATCCCGGCGGCGCGAAGAAAACGCGACCGAAACGAACAACGGGCGACCCGCAGTTCAACACGCCCGGCCGCGTCGCCCGTTTCATCACGCCCGACGCCGACAAGGCGCTCGAGCAAATCGCCACTGACGGCAAGCTGCCTGAGCTGCGACTGGTCGAAGGCCAGGAACAGTCGCCCGCGGCGGCCGCACAAACGTCGGGGTCCAACCCAACGCTGCTAGTCGTCGCCCTGGTCGGCAGCGTCGGCCTGTCGGTGCTGCTGCTCTTCACCGATTTCGATTCGGTGGACCGATCGACCGAGCGCGACGCACGCACGGGGATCCGGCGATTCTATGAAGGCGCCGTCAACCCGCAGGAACCCTTCCAAACGCTGCTGCGCGAGGCCGAACAGGCCCACGCACGCGGCGACCACCGCACCGAGCGAGTCAACTACCAGCGCGTCCAAGAACTGCTGTACGCCGAACACCGCAGCAAGTATCCTCTCACCTGGGACACGGA
The DNA here is from genome assembly GCA_036758585.1 of Planctomycetia bacterium. Classification (GTDB taxonomy): domain Bacteria; phylum Planctomycetota; class Planctomycetia; order JALXBF01; family JBGPMX01; genus DAIOWH01. The sequence goes on along the minus strand of DAIOWH010000115.1, from coordinate 7,813 downwards.
CGGCGATAAGGCGCTGGAGGCGTTGTTGCACCGCTTACTCAGCGACGCATGCACGGCCGCGGTGAGCGGGCCGTGAATTCACACCGATGGAGGGTCGTGAAACCGTGGCAACCGTCGAAATCCCAAACCAACAACGATTCATGCTGCGCAATCTCGACTGGTCGCGTTATCGCGCGATCGCCGATTCTCTGGGCGAACAGCACCTCCGCCTCGCGTACGACCGAGGAAGGTTGGAACTCATGACGCTTTCACTCGAGCACGAGAACTGGAAGGGCTTGCTCAGGCGATTTGTTGAGGTCCTGACGGAAGAGTTGGACATGTCATGTCAGAGCGGCGGTTCCACCACGTTCGATCGTGAGGACGTGGACCGGGGCATCGAACCGGACGAGTGTTATTACATTACGAACGAGCCCGCCGTCCGAGGCAAGAACCGCATCGATCTGTCGGTGGACCCGCCGCCGGACTTGGCCTTCGAGATCGAAGTCAGTCGCAGTGCCATCGACCGCTTGGGCATTTACGCCGCGATCGGCGTCCCCGAAGTCTGGCGTTTCGACGGCGAGACCCTCCGAGTGCTTCGGCTATCGGACGATGGAGCGTACGCCGAAGTAAATCGAAGCGCATACTTTCCCCAACTGACCATCTCCGCCCTTCTTCATTTCCTTCAGCGCCGCGGCAAAGTCGATGAAACAACACTCGTCCGCTCGTTTCGCCATTGGGTTCGCGAGCAAATCGCACGCGGCTGGAAGTAGGCCCGCGAAGCACCGACTGTCCGTCGGCAAGGCGTCGGAATGGGGACGGCGAGCGAGCCACCTGCCAGCGCGTCCAAGAACTGCTGTACGCCGAACACCGCAGCAAGTATCCTCTCACCTTGTGACACGGAACGGCGATAAGGCGCTGGAGGCGTTGTTGCACCGTTTGCTCAGCGACGCATGCACGGCCGCGGTGAGCGGGCCGTGAATCACACCGATGGACATCCACGACCGCTACGAAATCAAAGAGCTGCTCGGTCGCGGCTCGTTCGCGGCCGTCTACCGCGCGCTCGACCGCGAGCTGAACCGCGAAGTCGCCGTCAAGCAGATCCACGAGCAGTTCCTGGCCGACCAGCGCCAGCTTGATCGCTACTGGAAAGAGGCGCAGATGCTCGCCTCGCTGCAGCACCCGCACATCATGACGATCTACGACGTCGTGCGCAGTCGCGGCTGGCTGATCGTCGAGTTGATGCGCGGCAGCCTGCACGAGTTGGCCCAAGGCCGCGCGATGAACCTCGACTCGCTGCGGTTCAGCATCGGCTACTGCCTGCGGGCGCTCAAGTTTCTGCACGCGAACAAGATCATCCACGGCGACGTCAAGCCGAGCAACATGTTGGTCGATCAGCGCCAGCGCACCAAGCTGGGCGACTTCGGCCTCGCGCGCCGCGTCACCGACGACGGCGGCAGTCTGCTCAAGGGCACCACCAAGTACATGGCCCCTGAGGTCGCGTCGGACCAGTTTGGCCCAGTCGGTCCGGCGAGCGATCTGTACTCGCTCGGCTTCTCGGCCTACGAACTGATGTGCGGCGAGCAGTTCGAGAACCTCTTCCCCGGCCTCAGCGCCTTCGGACGCGACAAGCAGATCGCGTGGATGATGTGGCACACCGCCGCCGACCGCAAGCTGCCCGAAATCCGCCGCGTGCTCGAAGGCGTGCCCGACGACATTGCCACGGTCATTCAGCGACTCACCGAGAAGAACCTCGCCAAGCGCTACCAATCGGCCGACGAGGCGCTCGCCGAACTGAAACTGGACGCGGCCGATTACAAGGCCCGCCGCGACCAAGTCAAACAAGAGGAAGAATCGCAGCAACAACAGGCCTCCCGGCGCAAGCGCATGCTCACGATCGGCGCCGTGGCTGCCAGCGGCATCTTAAGCGCGGCCATGCTGTTCGTCCCGTCGGGCGGCGGACCATCGTCCCGACGCAACAGCGAGCCGGTGGCGGGCGTGGTGCGCGGCATTGACGAGCGCGTAATCACGATCGAGTCCCAGGACGGCCTGCACCGCGTCGTACTGATGGGCGATGTCGAGGTACGCCGCAACCGCAAGGAGATCGTCGATCTCGCCGAACTACACGACGGAGATCGCGTCAAGGTCACGATCACGACCAAGGCCGGCAAGCCGTTCAGCGAGATCGCGCTGACCAGACCCGAGACGCGCGTCGGTCGCGTCGCCGACGTCCGCTCGGAGCCACAGCCCGAGCTGGAGATCGTGATCGACGACGGCGACGCCCGCGGAAAAACGCTCAAGCTGGTCCCGACCGAGCTCACCAAGGTGCACCTGAATGAGGCGGCCGCCTCGCTGGCCAGGCTGGCATCGAACGACCGCGTCGAGGTGCGGTACCTGCCGCTCGACAACGGCGCCAACGAACTAGTGTCGCTCGACGCCTATCGCGAGTTGCAAGAGCGCGGCGTGTTCCGATCTGTCGATGCCGCCGCCGGCGAAATCGTCGTGGCACTCGCCGGCAACGAGGCGAGGCGATTCAAACTGCCGGCCGCGCCCGCTCCGTGCGAGATCACGATCAATGGCAAACGCCAATCGGCTGCCGGCGAGGCGTTCCAGCCCACTCACCTGCGGCCCGACGCCGAAGTGGTCATCCACTTCGATTCGCTGGTCCGCCGCATCGAAGCCACCCAGATCGCCCGTCGCGAAGGCGTGGTGCGAATCGTGCGGGCCGGTCAGGGCGCGATCGAAATCGCGGTCGACGGCGAATCGAAGACGGTCGAGTACATCGTCGGCCGCGAGACGGCGGTCGTGCTGGGCGACGAGACCGTCGCGATTGCCGACCTGCGCCCCGGCGATCGCGTGCGGGTTGAGGACGAATCGGTGGAGCAGCCCCCGCGGGCCAAGGCGATTCTGGCCACTCGCCCAACCGACTCGGGCCGCTGGGCGCTCGTCATCGGCGTCGGGCGTTACGACGATGCCACCCTCAGTCCGCTCAAGTTCACCGCGAGCGATGCTCAGCGGCTCGCCACGCGGCTGACCAAACGCGCCGGCTTTCCCGCAGACCAAACCTGGCTGCTCACCGACCCCAGCCGCGTGCTTGTGCGCCAGAAGCTGGCGGCGCTCGCCCAGCAGGCAAACGGTGCGACGCAGATCGTCGTCTTTTTCGCCGGCCACGGGTTTCTCGATGCCGGAGGTCAGGATGGCTACCTGGCCACGCCCGAATTCGCCGCCGACCAGGCCGACACGACCGGCCTGTCGCTGCGATCGGTGCTAGAACAACTCGACAACTGCCCGGGCGGGCAGAAGGCTCTGCTGCTCGACTGCTCGCACGAGGCCACTCGCGACGCGGCGCGTCAGCCGTCGACCGGCCGAATGATCGAGACGATTCGCAGCGGCGGCAAACAACCGCTCACCAAGACGGTCGCTATCATCGCGGCCTGCGACGGCGACGAGCGGGGCCGCGTGCGCGACGATGTCGGGGCGGGCGTGTTCGCCTACGCGCTCGCCGAGGCGTTTGCCGGTCATGCCGACAAGGATCAGGACGGCCGGATCGATCTAAGAGACGAACTGTTCGCGTCCCTGACGGCGAACATGGCGCGGCCCGGTCCCGCCAAACCTCAGACGCCGCGCTACTTCGCGCCCAACACGACCAAGCGGCGGTTCGACGACAACGCACGCCGCGCGGTGCTGACCCTGCTCACGCAACTCGATCGCGAACGCATTGTCGCTCGCGAGGCCGAGTCGCTGTTCGCCATCGCCGACCAAGCCGCGCCGACCGCCATGGAGCCGAAGCTCGCGTACGCCCTCGTCCTGTTCCGCGCCGGACCCGGCCAGCGCACGGCGTCGGTCCGCCTGCTCGAAGACTTGCTCAAGGCCGAAGACGCCGTGGCTCAGATTTGGCCCCATCAGGCGCTGGCTACGCTGCGATTGCAGGAGGACAAATGCGAACAGGCGCTGCGCGACGCGCAGTACGTGTCCTTCAAGCTGGCCAAGGCCGCCACGGCTCAGCCGGCCCCGGACCAGACCAAGGATTACACGTGGCTCGGCAGCTTGCGCGGCTACGTCGAACACGCGGTCGACGGCAGCCGGGCCAAGTTGCTCAAGCCCACGCTCGACGAACTCGATGCACTTGTCGCCCAGCACGGCGCCAAGCAGCGGTCCGCCTACGAACACGCGCGCGAGCTCGCGGCGACGGAGATGCGCAAGATCCTCGACGAGGTCGCCGCGGCCGACCGCAGCGGCAACAGCGTCCAGAAGGCCGCCGCCCTGAAGAAACGTCAGAATGCCGTCAGTCTCGTCCAGTTCGACCACCAGGCCGCGCGCGCGGCCCTTGAAACAGCGCTCGATCAGGTGACGGGCGAGGCGCCATGAACCAATCGAACGGCCGCATCATCGGAATCGATCTCGGCACCACGAACAGCGTGGCGGCCCACATCGACGACACCGGCCGACCGGCCGTGGTGCCCGATTCCGACGGCAACCCGCTCACGCCGTCGGTCGTGTTCTTCGACGACGACGGCGTAATGGTGGGCCGCGACGCGCGATGGTACGGCCAAAGCGACCCGACTCGCATGGTCGCCGAAGTGAAACGCCACATGGGCGATCGCAAGTTCTCCTTCGGGTATCGCGGTCGCAACCTGCCCGCCGAGGCGGTCTCGGCGATCATCCTTAAGAAGCTGAAACAGGAGGCCGAGGCGCGGATCGGCCCGATCGCCGGCGCGGTCATCGCCGTACCCTTTTACTTTGACCACACGCGCCGCAAGGCGACCAAGGACGCAGGGCGCATCGCGGGCCTCGACGTGCTCGACATCGTGAACGAGCCGGTCGCGGCCACGTTGTGTCACGCCTACGGACGCCGCCAGGTGGGCGACGCCGCGCCGCTCGACGGCGACCAGCCGTCGCGACGTGTGCTGGTATACGACCTGGGCGGCGGCACGTTCGACGTGGCGTACGTCGCCTACGACGCGCGGCGGTTTCGCGTGGTCGCGACCGACGGCGACGTGCGGCTCGGCGGCACCGACTGGACCGGCCGGCTGCTGTACTTCGTCGCCGAGGAGTACCTGGCGCGACATGCCTACGACTTGCGACAGGACCTGTCGCTGCGACAGCGATTGATTCACGAGTGCGAGGAGGCCAAGCACGCTCTGTCGAAACGACCGCGCGTCACGCTGCCGGTCGGTCAAGATTCGAAACGCATGGACGTCGACATCACTCGCGAGAAGTTCGAGGAACTCACGGCCGACCTGCTGTTGCGCACCGAAGCCACCACGTGCGACGTGCTTGAGGCGGCCAAGTCGGACTGGCTTGAACTCGATGAGGTGATTCTCGTCGGCGGGGCGTCGCGCATGCCGATGGTTCCGAGCATGTTCGAGCGGCTCGCCGGGTGGCGGCCCGACGCGACGCTGCCTCCGGGCGAAGCGGTGGCGCTCGGCGCGGCAATCCACGCGACCATTGTCGGGCAACAGGCCGGGACCGCGCCGCCCTCGCGGCCCGGCCCAATCGGTCCGGTCGAAGAGATCAACGTCAACGCGCACAGCCTGGGCATCTCGCTGCTCGACCGCGCGACCGGTCGCGATCGTACGTCGGTGATGATTCCGCGCAACACGGCACTGCCGCACCGAGTGACGCGTCGGTTCCGCACGGTCAGCGACGGCCAACGCAGCGCGCTCGTGGAAGTGCTCGAAGGCGAGGCGCCCGAGCCGGAGGCGTGCGTGCCGATCGGCCAGTGCCGGCTGGACCAGTTGCCCGAGGGCCTCCCCGCCGGATCGAGCATCGAAGTCACCTACGCGTACGAAGCCAACGGCCGCGTCCGAATCACCGCGCGCGACCCGGTCGGCGGCCGGTTCGCCGAGACTGAGATATTCCTGAGCGCGGGCCTCAGCCCAACCGAGATCGAGTCGTTGCGCGAGTTCGTCGCCGCCCTGCCCGTGATGTGACCGCCTCGGCGGTGGCCCGCTGCCGCACATGCTAGACGTCGCCGACGCTTCGGCTGACGTGAAATCACCTCGGCGATAGAATGTATACCGCACGCGGTAGGTTTGACTCGTTTAACGCGGAGCCGCAGGCGACCGGAGATGCACAATCCCAGCCACGTTCTGCCGGCGCCTTCGGCTGGGCGTTAAACGAAAACGTCTCATTCATGGCCGCGTGCGGTATAGTCGGTCGCGGCATGCCGCCCATGACCGTATTGCGTTGAGTGCGACAACCATGATCACCTCGACGGCGGCAGTTTCGCTCAAGGATCTGCTCTACGACAACACCCACGCCGCCGCGCCGGAACTGGCGGTCAAGGAGGGCGGCGCCGTCCGGTGCGTCGCCTGCGGGCATCGCTGCCTGATTCAAGAAGGTCGATCGGGCGTGTGCAAAGTGCGGTTCAACCGCGGCGGCGAGTTGCGCGTGCCGTGGGGCTATGTCGGTTCGGTGCAGTGCGATCCGATCGAAAAGAAACCGTTCTTTCATGCCTTCCCCGGCCGCGACGCCATGTCGTTCGGCATGCTCGGCTGCGATTTTCATTGCAGCTATTGCCAGAACTGGGTGACGAGCCAGGCGCTGCGCGACGATCAAGCGCTGGCTCCACCGATGTTCTGCCAGCCCGCCGACCTGGTGGACCTTGCGGTGCGCAACCACGCCCCGGTCATCGTCAGCACCTATAACGAGCCGCTCATCACCAGCGACTGGGCCGTCGATGTGTTCCAGGTCGCCCGCGAGCGCGGCATCGTCTGCGGCTACGTATCGAACGGCAATGGAACGCCCGAGGTGCTCAAGTTCATCCGGCCGCTGGTGAGTCTGTACAAAGTGGACCTGAAGGGCTTCGACGACAAGCACTATCGCCAACTCGGCGGCACGCTCAAGAACGTGCTCGACACGATCGTGATGTTGCGCGAGATGGGTTTTTGGGTCGAGATCGTCACGCTCGTGGTGCAGGGCTGGAACGACAGCGAGGCCGAGTTGCGCGGCATCGCAAAATTTCTCGCGGGCGTGTCGCGCGACATTCCTTGGCACATCACGTCGTTTCATCCCGACTACAAGATGACGGCCGACAAGGGCTACACCAAGACGCTGGCCGACACGCTGGTCCGCGGCTACGACTACGGTCGCGAAGCGGGTCTGCACTTTGTCTACCCCGGCAACTTGCCCGGCCAGGTCGGCGCTCGCGAGCACACCTACTGTCCGCACTGCGACCAGCTCGCGATCAAGCGACACGGTTTCTACGTGCTGTTCAACACCATGGACGGCGACCGCTGCTTCAACTGCGGCCGCCAAATCCCCGGCGTCTGGGAGCCGAACCCGCCGCGTCAGAGCATGGGCACCGGCATCCCGCGCCCCGTCCGCCTCCCCGCCTACGACCGCGCCCGCGGCCTAACCGGCGCGGGAGAATAACAACGCATCCTGCTCTGTCGCGCTCTGCCTGGGCACGCGCAACGAACGTCTCACTCTCATCCGCGGTGACGTAGGAGATCTGAGGATTCCATTTGACTCGACCCGGCCGACGGACAGAATGTGACCCATCACGGTCATTCTCAGTGCCCGGTCTGGACGCACTGGGCGCGGAAACGGCTCGGAGGCTATGAGTCGTTCTAGTCGGGGGGGGACTTCGATGCACTTCTCGTCGCTCGATCTCGTCGTGCGTTGTGTTCGATCTCTGGTGACGGGTCACGACTCATCCGTTAGTGCTCGGCGTGTGCGAGTCGCTCGTTCCGCGCCGCGCGAACCGGAGGCGATGGAACTGCGGCTCTTGGCCGGGGCCACCCTGCCGTGGGCGATGGGGCCGGCGTGGGCCGGTAACCGCCCAGTGGGCGGGGTCCTATTCTTCGACAATCGGGGCGGGGTCACAAGAAGG
>DAIOWH010000114.1:0-21428 GCA_036758585.1 Planctomycetia bacterium | reverse complement strand
CCATGCGGCTGGGCCGGGCCAGGTGCGAAAGCCTCCGACGGGCACAGGCTCGCCGCAATACAACGTGTATCGCATCATGAGCAGATTGCAAAACACCTGCGCCACGATGCTGAAAGTGGCCAGCCACAGAAGCGTGCCGCCAGCTGAGCGCTGACCGCCGGCCCGAACAGCCTGCCAACAGCACCCCCGGCCCGAGCAGCCCTGCCCACAGTCGCCAGCCCCCGCCCGGCGGCTCGGGCAGTTCGCCGACGCGCCACGGCGCGAGCATGCCCGCGGCTACCGAGTTATCGCTGAACTGAGCGGGCTGTGCCATGCAACTCCAGTGGCATCTGCCGACGCAGCAGCCAAACTAGCGTTGTTTCGAACGGCCAGGATCTCAACGGGTTCGAATCGGGCGAGGTCGCACATCGTCGCACGCCGTTCAAGAATCATCGGCAAGTACAGCATTTCTCGATGGCGGTAAGGGTATCCATTACCCCCGCCAGGATTCGAACCTGGGACCTGCGGTTTAGGAAACCGCCGCTCTATCCACCTGAGCTACGAGGGCCATGAGGACTTACGTCAATGATTCCTACGATTGAACACCCGACATGACACGCGATTGTCCTAGCGTGGCCGAATCGCTTGTATCACCCGGCCACGCTCACTGTGAGCGAGACCGATTCTAACGTTGTGCCGGCACAAAAGAAACCCGCCAAGCCTCTTCCCGAGCTTCCAGGCATTGCTCATGTGACGCGACGCTGGGCGGTGTTGAATGTGCTTGCTCGCGTGTTATGCTCTACGGCGCAATACCAACCTGGGAGTGAGCTGGATGGCCGCGAAGCACTTTGCCCCGTTCGTTGCAGGAACCGACGGCGAGTGGAACGCGCGCACCGCGGGTCACCTTTTGCGTCGCGCGGGGTTTGGGGCCACGCGAGCGGAAATCGAAGCGGCGGTGGATCAGGGTCTGGAGGAAACCGTTGAGGCGTTGTTCGATGACTCGGCCGATGAGCAGGCCGTGTATCAGGACACGTTCCAGCGGATCAGCGGATCGTTCATCGACTTTGGCAATGCGGCGTGGTTGCAGGCGTGGTGGGCCTACCGCATGGTCTCGACGCGCACGCCACTGCGCGAAAAGCTCACACTCTTCTGGCACGGCCACTTCGCGACGAGCTATTACAAGGTCGAGGACATGTACCTCATGCACCGCCAGAACGAAACGCTGCGCGCGCTCGCGTGGGGCAACTTTCGCGACCTTGTGTTTGCGATCGCCCGCGACCCGGCCATGCTTGTCTACCTCGACGGCGAGACGAACACCAAGGAACACCCGAACGAGAACTTCGCTCGCGAGCTGATGGAGTTGTTCACGTGCGGCATCGGCAACTACACGGAAGCCGATGTGCTGGAGGCCGCCCGGGCGTTCACCGGCTGGCATCGTGGCCCGACGGGCACGGAGTTCCAGTTCAACGCGGACGCCCACGACTTCGGCCGCAAGACGTTCCTCGGCCGATCGGGCAAGTTCGACGGCGGCGACATCATCGACATCCTGATGCAGCACGAGGCGACGCCGCGGTTCGTCGCCCGCAAGCTGTTACGCTTCTTTGCCGCGCCCGAACCTGGCGACGACGTGCTCGCCGAGGCGGCCGCCGTGCTCGTTCGCACGCAACTCAACATCAAATGGTTTCTGCGCGAGCTGTTCCTGTCCAAGTACTTCTACTCGGACGAGTGCATTCGCAAGCGGATCAGCAGCCCGGCGGAATTCGTCATCGGCACGATCCGCTCGCTGGGCATTCGGCTGAACGCGGCCGAATTCAAGGACCACATCACGGCGGCGGGACAGGAACTGTTTGCTCCGCCGAACGTGAAGGGCTGGGACGGCGAACAGAAGTGGATCAACTCGACGAACCTCGCCGCACGGGCGAACTTCGCGAGCTACCTGACCGGCTTCTTCAGCGCGACTGAGTTTGGCTCGCACATGGACGTTGCCGCCGTCGTCGCTCCGGACGTGGCCGACCCAGAGACTGCGGTCGACCAACTCGTCGCCCACTTGCTTGGCGGTGAGTTGCCGGCCGACTCGCGAGCCGAACTTGTGCGGTTCGTGATCTCGAACGACGAGGGACCTCAGCCCGATACATTTCGCACCGACCCCGGCTTCCGCGACGGGCAACTACGCCAGACGATCGGATTGATTCTGAGTCTGCCGGAGTATCAGACCTGCTGACAAGGAGACCAACGATGCTCACTCGACGTGGTTTTCTCGGCCGGACGGCGGCGGGGGCCTCGTTCCTGTCGCTGTCGGGCGCGGCGCCGGGGCTGTTCGCGCGGGCGGCCGAGTCGGCCAAGACAGCGGACCGCAATGATCACGTGCTCGTCGTCGTCGAACTGGCCGGCGGCAACGACGGTCTGAATACGGTGATTCCGTTCGAGGACGACCTGTATTACAAGAACCGGCCGACGCTCGGCATTCCGAAGGGCGAGACGCTGAAACTGAACGACCAAGTCGGGCTGCACCCGGCCATGCCGCTCGCCCAGGAGTTGTTCAAGGACGGCAAGCTCGCGATCGTGCAGGGCGTCGGGTACCCGGAACCGAACCGATCGCACTTTCGTTCCATGGAAATCTGGCACACGGCCAGCACAGCCGCGAGGACTCCGACGACCGGCTGGCTCGGCCGCGCGCTCGACGCGCGGTTTGATCCGGACGAGGCGGACGGGCTGCGGGCGTTGGCGTTCACCGGCGGGTTGCCTCAGGCGATGCAGGCCGACAAGTGGTCGGTGCCCGTGATCCAGCAGTTGGAAGCGTTCGCGGGCGGGACAGAACCGAGTGCACGCGACAAGACGTTGCGCAAGCTGAGCAGGCACGGCAACACCGACGACGTGGCGATTCGGTTTGTACGCCGGCAGGCCGACGCGGTGTTTCGCGCGGCCGAGAAGCTGCGCGACGCGGCGGCCAAGTATCAGTCGGACGTGCAGTATCCGCCGGGACTGGGCGACCAGTTGCGTCGCGCCGCTCAGGTCATCACCGCCGACCTCGGCGTAAGACTGCTGTTCGTCTCGCAAGGCGGTTACGACACGCACAGCGGGCAGGCCGGCGCGCACCAGGCCCTGCTCGGCGAACTCAGCGGATCGCTCGCCGCGTTTCAACACGACCTGGAAAAGCACAGCGTCGCCGACAAGCTGCTGGTCATGGTCTTCTCCGAGTTCGGTCGTCGCGTCGATGAGAACGGCAGCCAAGGCACCGACCACGGCGCCGGGTCGTGCATGTTCCTGGCGGGCGCGAAGGTGCAGGGCGGCGTTACCGGCTCGCATCCGAGCCTGGCGAAACTTGGCGACGGCGACCTCGTGCACACCGTCGATTTCCGCAGTGTGTACGCGACGGTGCTCGACAAGTGGCTGGGCTGCCCCGCCGAGAAGCTGCTCGGTCAGCGGTTCGCGCCGCTCGACCTAATCCGGGCATGAGCGGGCCGACTACACCTCGGCCCAGCCCTCCTGGCCGATCAACTTGACGAACACGCAGCCGCACAGGTCGTCCGAGACCGGCTGGCCCGCGTACTTGTGCACGAGCTGCAGCGACTGACGCTCGCCGCGACTGATCGGGATGACCATGCGTCCGCCTTCGCGGAGTTGAGCGAACAGCGAACGAGGGACGTCGGGGGCCACGGCGGCGACGATCACGCGATCAAACGGCGCGGCTTCGGGCCAGCCGACCGTGCCGTCGCCGGTGTGGAAATGAACGCGATCGTAGCCAAGCCCATCGAGCACGGCTCGCGCTCGCAACGACAGCGCGGGGATGCGTTCGATCGAGAAGACCTCGGCATCCATCTCGGCCAGTATTGCGGTCTGATAGCCGCTGCCCGTGCCGATCTCGAGCACGCGGTGATCGGACCTCACGTCGAGCGCCTGAGTGCTCAGGGCGACGATGTACGGTTGGCTGATGGTCTGATCGGCCCCGATCGGCAGCGCGGAATCGGCGTAGGCTCGTTCGCGGATTTCCGGCGGCACAAACCACTCACGCGGCACTCGACCCATCGCGGCCAGCACTCGCTCGTCGCTGATGCCGCGCTGCCGCAACTGACACTCCACCATCTGCTCACGCTGCAGTCGATAACTCGACATGGAACGACACAGCCTCTCTGCCCCCGCCAAGGTTGAAACGAACGCGGTTCGGCCTGTGGCGTGCCGTGCTCCTCACCGCAGGCTGAGCGACCCATGATCGCGCCCAAGTCGACCGAGTCCAGGATACCAGATCGGCGCAGGAATCAAGCCGTCTGTGGGTTCGGCGGCTTCGAGCCGGCGTTGGACTCGGATTTCTCGCTTGATTTTTGGTCGCCGGGCGGCAAGCAGGGACGAAAGTCCTTGATGTGCAGGTCGACGCGCGTCAGACCCTGGTAGGTGTTGAGCTGCGGGCTGAAGACGATGTCGTAGCGGCGCCCCGACACCAGTTCAGTGGCTCGCTCGGCCATGCCGAAGGCGACGGCCCTCACAGCCGCGGCCCCATTCTGGCGGATGCGAAACGACAGGTGGCGATCGCCGCCGCCCATCACCTGCGGCGGGCCGGTCAACTCGACCGACGCGGCCATCAGCAGCGGCCGACGATTGCCGGCGCCAAAGGGCGCCAATCGCTCAATGGCGCCGACCAGTCGCGGGTTCACATCGCCCAGCGACACTTCGGCGTCGATGCGGATGTGCTCGACGAGGTCCTGAGGGCTGAGCCGAGCGGCGGCGTACTCGCACATGGCCGCGCGGAACCGAACCATATTCTCGGGCCGAATCTTCACGCCCGCGGCCATCGCGTGCCCGCCATAGCCTTCGAGCCACTCGCCGCAGGCGTGCAGCGCCTCGTGCAAGTTGAACCCGGGAATCGATCGGCCGGAACCCTGGGCCGGCTCGCCGTCGAGCGAAACCAGCACGACCGGACGCCAGAAACGCTCGACCATGCGCCCGGCGACGATGCCGATTACGCCGGCATGCCACTCGCGCTTGCCCAGCACGATCACGCGGTCGCGCTCGAGGTCGTGTTCGGCATCGAGCAGTTCCTTGGCCTCCTTGAAGATTCGCCGTTCGAGCGTCTGACGCTGCTCGTTCTGACCGTTCAGGTATTGCGCGATCTCTCGCGCGCGAGTCTCGTTGCGGGTAGTGAGTAGTTCGACCGCCAGGCGGGCCTGACCCAACCGTCCCGCGGCGTTGATGCGCGGCGCCAGTCGAAAAGCGATGTGCTCGGCATCCAACTGCGCGGCGTCAGCCAGTTCGGCTGCGGCGATCAGCGCGCGCAGTCCGATCGACGGGCGTTCCTTGAGGCTGACCAGTCCGTGGCGCACGAGCACTCGGTTTTCTCCGCAGAGCGGCACCACGTCGGCGACCGCGCCGAGCGCGGCCAGACTCACGGCCTGAAGCAGGAACTCGCGGAACTGCGGTGAGACGCGCGTGGCGCCCTCAAGCTGCTGAGCGATGGCCCACGCCAGTTTGAACGCGACGCCGGCGCCCGACAGTTCCCCAAACGGATACGCGCCGCCCGGCAGCCGGGGGTGCACCAGGCAATCGGCTGCCGGGAGCCGCTCGGTGAATTCGTGGTGATCGGTGACGATCAGCTCGACGCCCAGCGTCCGGGCCGCGTCGGCCTCGGCCACGCTGGCGATGCCGCAATCGACCGTGACGACCATGTCCGCATGCTCGTCGCGGCGAATCGTCTCGAGCGCCGTCGCGTTCAGGCCGTAACCCTCTTCGAGTCGGTGCGGGACATAGAACCGCACGTCGGCGCCGGCGAGTTTCAGGCACTCGAGCAGGATCGCTGAGCCGGTCACGCCGTCCACGTCGTAGTCGCCGTAGATCACGATGCGGCGTCGGTCGCGGATTGCCTGAACGATTCGCCGAGCCGCGTCGGTCGCGCCAGGCAGCGTCGCCGGGTCGTGCAGTCCTTTGAGCGACGCATCGAGAAAGTCTCTGGCGCCGGCCGGTTCGGTGATGCCGCGGTTGAGCAGCAACTGCGCCAGCACGGCCGGCACTTTCAAATCGTTGGCCACCGTGGCGATCTTCGCCGCGTCGTGCAGCGGCAGCTTCCAAACTTTGGCCATGCCCGCCTCCCTACGAGTTCAATCATCCGCACCGTTCTTGATCGCCGAGCACTTCCAGGAGATCGCATCGTGCGTCAAGATATGTCCACATCATGGTCGGAATAATAACGCGCGCGCCCGCCGCCGAGAAGCGCGGCGGCGGAAGGCCCGACTTCGGAGACGGTCGATGACGATTTTGCCCAGGTCGAACGGCGGTTCGCTCAGCCTGCTCACCGACCTGTATCAGCTCACGATGGCCTACGGCTACTGGAAGTCGGGGCAGGCGAACGCCGAGGCGGTGTTCCACTTGCACTTCCGGCAGAACCCGTTTGGCGGCGGCTTCGCGATTGCCTGCGGACTCGCCTACGCGATCGAGTTCCTGCAAAGGTTTCAGTTCGACGATGGCGACCTCGCGTATCTCGCAACGCTCAACGGCAACGACGGCAAGCCGCTGTTCGACGCGGAGTTTCTCGACTACCTGCGGCGGTTGGTATTCTCGTGCGACCTCGACGCAATGCCCGAGGGCACAGTGGCGTTTCCGCACGAGCCGCTGGTTCGCGTCCAAGGCCCAATCATTCAAGCCCAGATTGTGGAAACGCCGCTCTTGAACATGATCAACTTCCAGACGTTGATCGCGACCAAGGCGGCGCGGGTGTGTGCGGCCGCGGGCGGTGATGCGGTGCTGGAGTTCGGACTGCGGCGGGCACAGGGAATCGACGGCGGCCTCGCGGCCAGTCGGGCCGCGTTCGTGGGCGGGTGCGCCGCGACATCGAATCTGCTCGCGGGGAAACTGTTCGGGATTCCGGTGCGCGGCACGCACGCGCACAGTTGGGTGATGTGTTTTGATTCGGAACTCGAGTCGTTCGAGACGTACGCGGCGGCCATGCCCAACAACTGTGTGTTCCTGGTGGACACGTACGGCACAGTCGAAGGCGTACGCCGGGCGGTGGCGGTGGGCGAACGGCTACGCGAGCGCGGCCACAAGATGGTCGGCGTGCGACTCGACTCGGGCGACCTGACGGCGCTGAGCATCGAGGCCCGCAAGATCTTGGACGCGGGCGGTTTTCGCGACGCCGCAATCGTCGCGTCCAACGACCTCGACGAACACCTGATCGCGGAGCTGAAACGACAGGGCGCGACCATCGGCGTTTGGGGAGTCGGCACACGGCTCGCGACCGCCTACGACCAACCGGCGCTCGGCGGCGTGTACAAGCTGTCGGCGGTGCGATCCGCCGGCGGCCGCTGGCAATACAAAGTGAAGCTGTCGGAGCAGTCGATCAAGACATCGTGCCCGGGCATCCAGCAAGTGCGCCGCTACTTTGGCCCGGTCGGCGCAATGGCCGACGTCATCTACGACGCGCCGATGGGTATCGCCGAGCCGTACACAGTCGCGGACCTTGCCGACGACTCGCGCGGCTGCTCGATTGCCGCTGGCGCTGCGAGCGCGTCGCGCGATCTGCTCGTGGGCGTGTTCCGCGCGGGCCGCCTGGTGTACGCCGCTCCGTCGGTCGCCGAATGCCGACAAACCGCACGCAACCAGCTCGCTGAGTTCCCGAGCGGCCTAATGCATCTGACCAAGCCCGACCGTTACCTCGTCGGGCTTGAACCGCGGCTCGCCGAGCTGAGGAACAGGCTGATCCAACAAGCGAAGTCCTAGCGCGAGCAGCGCCCGCAACCCAACGTGGCCGACGCTGCCAGCGTCCGGTGCCGACGCTGACAGCGTCGGCCACGAACATGCGCGCATGGTACCGAGTAAGACTCTAGCGCCGGCATCAATGGCTACGCCATCTCTTTGAGCCGCTTGAGCGGACGAACCTTCACTACGTTCCGCGCGGGCTTGGCCTTGAAGATGGTTGGCTCGCCGGTGAATGGATTTGTACCCGCTCGCTCTGGCGTTGCAGGCTTGTGCTGCACCGTGATCTTGGCCAGTCCGGGTATCACGAACACGCCCGGTCCCTTCTTGCCGACGCCCCTGGCGACGCACTCGGTCAGAGCGTCGAATACTGAACTGACCTGTTTGCGCGTCAGGCCGGTCTTGGCGGCAATCGTCGCGAACGTTTCGGACTTGCTCGCCGGCTTCTTCGCTTGCAGAGTCTCGGTGGCCATAGTTTCCCTCCTTGCTAGAGAAATGGGCAAATGGAACGCAAACACTGGCACGCAGGATAGGCAGCCGCGCGGCCCGAAGTCAATCGTCGAGTTTCGCGAAGCCACGGCCGACTGTAGAATCGTCGGCAGAGCAACAGCCTTGAGTGAGCCGATGCCGTGACGACGCCCATTGAAACGTTCGCCAACCAGTATCCCGGTCGCGCCTACGAGATCGACATCCGCTGTCCCGAGTTCACGTCGGTGTGTCCCAAGACCGGGCAGCCAGACTACGGCGAAGTTCGGATCACGTACACGCCGGCCGAGCGGTGCATCGAACTGAAGTCGCTGAAACTGTATTTGCAGGCCTACCGCAACCAGGGCATTTTCTACGAACACGTGGTGAACAAGATTCTCGACGACGTCGTGGCGAGTTGCCAGCCGGCGCGGTGCCGGGTGATCGGCAGCTTCACGCCGCGCGGCGGCATCACCACGTCGGTGACGGCGACCTTTCCTGCGGACAAATGAAAACCTCCACGGCCGTCAGGCGACAAACGAAACGTTCGGTGGGAGCGGCGCCGCCGACGCTGCTGTTCGTCGATTCGACCGGCGCGATCCTCGACGCGCCGGGAACCACCGCGGCGGCGCGCACCGGCCGGATGATCCGACCGGTCGACGCGGGCGAGTTGATCCCGCTGCCGCGCAGAAGCGAGTTGTATCTGCTACCCGAGCGCGACCCCATGGGGTTCGATGCCGCAGGCGGCGACGCGCGAGTCATCGGCGAGGGCAGGGCGGTGGCCGCGTTCCTGCCGCCCGGGTACGTGGCGTCGGCGCTGGCGGCCTACGAGCGACAGTCCCAGGCCGCGCCGCTGCCGCTCTTCGCGTATGCAGCCGCGTGCTGGTATCGCGGCAGGTTCCACGTCGCCGGCATGCGAGTCGAACGCGACGTGAAGCACGACCCGTCGCAGTTTTCCGAGCGAGCGTTGGCCGCGCACGTGCGGCGACTGACCGCGAAGCACCCGACCAATCGACTGGTCCGCCACCTCGCGGAAAACTGCGCGATCAAGTACGGCTGTGCAAACGCTCGCAACCTGTTTTATGGCCGATGGGAATGCCCTATTCCGGTCGCTTCGGTGTGCAACGCGGCGTGCATCGGTTGCATCTCGGCCCAGCCCGACGCGCCGATTTCGTCGCCGCAGGATCGGCTCACGTTCCAGCCGACCGTCGCCGAGGCGATCGAGTTTGCCGTGCCGCACCTGAAATCGGCCGCGCGGGCGATGGTCAGCTTCGGCCAAGGGTGCGAGGGTGAGCCGCTCGTGCAGGGTGAACTAATCGCCGAGATGATCCGTGCGATCCGACGCCGCACCGACCGGGGCACGATTCACCTGAACACGAATGGCAGTCGGCCCGACGTCGTTGCGCAGCTCTGCGACGCCGGGCTAGACAGCATCCGAGTCAGCTTGAACAGCGCGCGACCCGCCGTCTACACTCGCTACTACCGGCCGCGGAACTACTCGTTTGAGCAGGTCGTCGAATCGCTTCGCCTCGCCCGCGCGCGAGGCATATTCACCAGCATCAACTATCTGTCGTTTCCCGGCGTCACGGACAGCGCGGCCGAGATCGACGCGCTTGATGGTCTGATCCGCTGGCCGGGAGTCGACATGATTCAATGGCGAAACCTCAACATCGATCCGGATGTCTATGCCGACGCAATCGCGCTCGACGCCGACGAACCCGCGATCGGCATGAGGCGATTGATCGACCGGCTGCGGCGATTGTTTCCGTCGGTACGGCACGGTTACGTGAACCCGCCGCGCGAGACGTGGGGACGGCGCGACTGAACGTGGCGGCGTCAGTTCGCGCTGAAGTCGGGCGGGCGGGCGTCCGGGCCGACCTTGCGTTCGATCGCCTTCAGCAGCGCCTGCATCCACGCCATCAACGTATCGAGCCGGCGTGCCACGCGCGGCTCGCTGAGCAGCGATTGCTTGACCGCGACGTCGAGACCGAGACAGTGGGCCGCCGTGTCGCACAGCCGGCCGGCGTCGACCGCATCGTGCAGCGGGAGTGCGCTGTCCAGTTCGGGTCGACCCATGAGCTTCAGGAACGCCCGCATCGAGTCGGTGACTGCGCCCAATTGCCGGGCCAGACTTGCCGCGCCGGCCGCGGGGTACTCGTCCTCGAGCAACGTCACCCGAGCGGACCGATACAGCCGATCGGTGGCAGGCTCGGAATCGATCCGCACCCGTGCGAGACCCTGGAGAATCAGGTTCGATCGCCCGTCGGCGAGCGAGCGATGTTCGATGATCCGCCCGATGCAGCCGACGTCGTGGATCGCGGGCGCGCCTTCGTAGTCGGGCTCGAAGCCGGGCTTCAGCAACACCATCGCGATCAGCCGGTCGGAGCTCACCGCGTCGGCAACCAACTGGCGATAGCGCGGCTCGAAGATGTGCAGCGGCAACAGCCCGCCTGGGAACAGCACAACGTTCGGCAGCGGGAACAGTCGTGCGACGCCGCTGAAATCGGCGAGCGGGTCGGCGTTGTCAAACTCAAAACCGTTCGACTCATCGGCCACGGGTCACTCCTTGGCCGCCGGCGCTGGATCGATCGCGATGTCGGGGATCAGGGCCTCGTCGAGCCGGGCGCCGCGCGCCGGCTCGTCGGCCGCCGCGAGGTCCGCGAAACACCGCTGCATCTGCGCGAGGAATCCCTGAACGTCCAGCCCGAGGTGCCTTGGCACGTAGGGGGTCAGGTACTGCACGCAGCTTGCGATCACTTTGCGGGCGCCGCGCAGGTTGCCGTTGCCAAAGTGGTGCAGCGCGACCGCCGCGTGGATCAGCCCTTTGTAGAACAGCCGATCGTGGCCAGTCGTGCGGACCCACACGGCCTCCCACGCCTCGTGGGCCTCAAAGAAATCGCGCGCGTTGAAGTGCCGGATGCCCTCAGCATATTCAGGCTCGTACGCCGTGCTGTGCATGCCGCAGTTCCGTCACGCGCTCACCGTCACGCAATCACCCGGCTTCAATCTTTGCAGCAGCGCGAGTACTTGCGGCATCAACGGCCGCGTGTCCACCAACCGGTTAGATGGTGCCTGCAGAATCACGACTGCCAGGTTGCGCTTTGTCAAATCCTGTTGGTAGGGCAGATTCGCATCCATCGTCACGAGCACGTCGAATGGTTGCTCCGCACGAGCCAGTAATTCGCCGTTCTTCACACCCGCCCAACCTATTCTGGCAACGGACTCGACACTGTGACCGGGCAGATCGCGCTCGAGCCGCCAATCCAAGTGTTCATCAAGGAGGATTCTCAATTCATGCCGTCTGCAAAAGGTGGTGCTTGGATTCTTCCAAGAGCGCGATCACCTGTTCTCGTCGCACGCTCGGGAACCCATCCAAGAACTCGTCGATGGAATCGCCGGCTTCCAGATGATCGAACAAGCTCTGGACGGGTACCCTTGTACCTGTGAACACGGGCGTTCCCATCATTATTTCAGGATCGGAGTGAAACACGTTGCAGAGATTCTTCGGGTTCATGCGTTGAATTCTACAAACCACCGGTCATTCCGTGAAGTAGTAGGGGCTCTCGGCATATTCACGGATCAAGGCCGTTCGCTCGCACATCGACTGTCTGCGGTTCCGTCGGGTGCCTTCGCGGACCGCTTGGGCGGCGGGACGGCGACGCCCGACAGGCCGCCGGTGACGGGCAGTACCTGACCGGTGATCCACGCGGCTTGGTCGGAACATAGCCAGGCTACGGCACGAGCGATGTCGGCCGGCTCGCCCCAGCGACCGAGCGGAACGGCCGCACGAACGCGCTCGACCATCTGCTGCTCGGTCACGCCCAAGTAGTCGGCTCGCTGCTGCATCACTCTGCGATTGAAGTCCGTGTACACCGGCCCGGGCGCAACCGCGTTCACTCGCACGCCGTAGGGGGCAAGTTCCAAAGCGAGTGTGTGGGTCAGTGAGATCACGCCCGCCTTGGCTGCGTTGTACGCCGCAACCAGCGGGGCGGCGGCCAGTCCGTTGAGCGATGAGATGTTCACGACGACGCCCGATTCGCGAACCATCATCGACCGGCACACCCACTTGCAGCAAAGAAACGTGCCCGTCAGATTCGTCGCCAGCACCCGATCGAACTCCTCGCGAGCCAACTCCACAAGCTGCCCGATCGCCTGGCCGACTCCAGCGTTGTTCACCAGAATGTCGATGCGGCTGTGCCGCGCGAGCACCGCGTCCACGGCGGATCGCACGGCTTGCTCGTTCGTGACATCGGCGACTGCGGGCTCGGCCGATCCGCCGGACTCGCGAATCGATCGCACGGTCTGGTCGGCCGTTTCAGCGTTCACATCGGCAACCACGACGTGTGCGCCAGCGCCCGCGAGTTCCTGGGCGATCGCTCGGCCCAGCCCTTGGCCCGCGCCGGTGACGATCCCGACTTTGGCATCGAACGACATGGCACGCTTCCTCCCTCGAGAATGAGCCGTTACAATACCCGTGGCCGCCGGGCCGCCGCGACGCTTGCTCGGTGGAATGTAGGGTCAGCGACGTCGGAGTTCGCCCATGTCCCAGTTCCCCCGTCACTCGCTCCTCGTCGGCATCGTCATCACCGCAGCGTCGTGCGGCCCCAATGCTACCAAGTCCGGCGGCGCGAAGCTTCAGGCAGTGCTGGACAACGTCGCATCGTGCTTTCACGTTGCCGTCGGTCTGTTGCAGCGTGAGCCTGACGAGCTGCCGTTGGCCACGTTCCTCGCCGAGGCGAAAGAGAAGTATGAGGAGCCGCCCGCGGGAAGTCGAACAAACAGGGCGGACTTTTCCGCGCTGCGATTCGATGAATCGAGAAAGAAGCTACTCAGCGCAGGCCGAGAGATCCATCATCAACGCGGCGATGTAGAGTGGGCACATTGCTCCGGCGGCGGGGCGGAGGCCCGTGTCATATACCGGTTCATCTGCGATGGGTTCGCCGAGCAATCCCAGACCACGATCGTCCACGCGATGGGCGGGGGCCTGCGCCGAGAGTCGGACTGACTGAGCGACTCGTACAGCTACGCCCACCACATCTTGCCCCTGGGCCGATCGATCAGGCAATCCTTCAAGAATGCAATCGCCTTGACGAGCCCTTCTTCGCCGGCCAGCAGGCTGTCTTCGTGCTCGATTGAGACGACGCCGTCGAAGCCGACCATGCGGAGCGTGCTGAAAATGTCTTTCCAAACGTCGGCGTCGTGGCCGTAGCCGATCGTGCGAAAGATCCAACTGCGGTTCGCCTCGTCCGAGTACGGTTTGGTGTCGAGCACGCCGAAGACGCTGCAGTTCTGCGGGTAGATGCGCGTGTCTTTGGCGTGCATGTGACGGATCATGCCGCCGAGCCGCCTGATCGCGTCGCTCGGGTTGATTGCCTGCCAGAACAAGTGGCTCGCGTCGAAGTTGCAGCCGACGGTCTCGCCGAGCGCGTCGCGCATTTGAAGCAGCCGATCGGGACAGTAACCTGAACGATCCGGCCAAGCCGCCGGCGCGGTGCTACGACGAAGATTTGGAACTGGTCGTCCGGTGCGAAGAGCTGGGCTTCGACGAGTTCTGGGTGGGCGAGCACCACTCGTCCACGTACGAGAACATCGTGATGCCCGAGATCTTCGTGCCCAAGGCGCTCGGCGTCACCCGTCGCATCCGGTCGGTCCGGCGTGAATTCCGTCGCGTTCTCACCCGACGGCCGCACGCCCGCAGGCGGCGGCGACCGCACCATCAAGTTGTGGCGAGTGAAGTAGTTGGTAGGGTCTGCTATTGCGGACGGCGGTTTGGTCCGTGCGAGTAGACCCTACTGCAGTTCACTTCACATTGGCGAACTGCTTCTGGAAAAACTCCAGCATCTCGGCGGCGACGTTGCGGCCTTTAGCATCGGGCGTGTAGACGTAGGTATTCTCGATGCCCAGCGAGTCCATTTTCTTTTTGAGTTGCCTGCCGAAGTTGGGGTGATGGATGCCCTGACCCGGTCGGGCGTCGGCGGCGAGCGGGCCGTCGGCTTCGTTGTAGACCATGTAGAGCGGCGGGTCGTCTTTAGTCAGGTGTGTGATCGCCGCGCACTCGTCGTAGAGCTTCTGCATGGCGGGCGTCGGGTGCAGCGCCTCGTCGGCAGAGTCGACGCCGTAGACCTTGAAGATGGACGGATGCTCCCACGCCCGGCCGCCGATCAGGTTCTTGATCGCGATCGGGTCGTAGGTCCCCTGGCCGCCGAACGTGCCGACGGCCGCAATGCGCGTGGACTGGCGCAGCACCGGATCATCGCTCGTTGGGTCGGCGAGGTCGTCGTGGAAGCCGATCCACATCGAGATGCCCGCGCCTGCCGAGCCGCCGAAGCAGGCGACTCGCTTCGAGTCGATGTTCCACTCCTTTGCCTTGCTGCGCAGAAACTGCACCGCGCGAGCACCGTCATGCTGCGGCGCGGGGAAGATCGTCGTCTTGCCGTCCACGAAACGGTAGTGGATCGAGGCGAAGCTGATGCCGGCGTCGAGTCCCGCGCGGAGCATGGCCGGGTTGATGCTGTTCTTGTTTCCGCCGACGAAGCCGCCGCCGTGGATGTAGACGACCAGCGGCGTCGGCTGGTCCGACTTGGCCGCGTAGAAATCGAGCACGTTTCGATCGGCCGGCCCGTACTTCACCTCGGCGTGCGTCGGCCGCGGCAAGTCCGCCGACTGGTCTCGCTTCTTGGCTTGCTGAAGGGCTACGACGCTGAGCAGCAGACACAGGACTGGTCGCACGAGTGTGTTCACGTGAGTCTCCTTATGTCGCCGAGCCTAGTGGTCCGTCCACCCTGAAATGACGGGTGCCATGCCGTCGGCTTTGCGTCGGCATGCCCACGCCGATCCGAGGGCATGCCACCCAAACCCTTCCAGACGCACGCGGGCCGCGTGCGCCACAATGAGGTTAGCTTCCCGGCGTCCAGAGTTTCGGTTTCTCTCCGATGGCGGCGGGCTGGGCCTGACCGGGCGACCAGACCGGCGGCGCGGCGGCCGGTCCGCCGGCGTCGGGCGTCCAGATCTTGCCCGACTGATCCGCCGTCACCGGCGTCAGGTCGAGCGCGCCCGGTTGACGCCGCCCATATTGCACCATCAGGTATTCGAGCGGGCGCCAGTCCATCAGGACCTCGGACGGCTTCGATGGATCTTGGACGGGCCGAACCAGCCCCAACCGCAGCAAGATTCGGATCAGTGTCTGCAGAGTCTCTTGGTGACCGGCGTACTTCTTGAGCATGTCGGCGAGCGGTGGGACCCAGACTGCCGGCGGGTCGAAGTCCAACGACAGTTCCCACTCGGCGACCTCCCACACCGGCCGGTTGCCGCCGGCGCCGAGGGCGGCGTCGGACTCACGGGCCTTACGGATCCACTCGGCGGCGGCGGCGCGATCGGCCCGCGCCCGCTCGGACACGATGAGGGCCTGGTACGCCCGTTCTCGCTCCGTCAGATCAGTACCGGGTCGCGCGACCAAGCAGCGCGCGGCCATGCTCATCGCCGAACACTCGAGCGAGGTCATGTTCCTCGATCACGATTTCGGCCCACAGCGAGCCAGCCTGGGCATTGACCCGGAGCCGACGCTGGAAGGCGACCGATATCCAGGTCGTCGCCTTCCAGCGTCGGCTCCGGGTCAATGCCCAGGCTGGCTCGCTGTGGGCCGAAATCGTGATCGAGGAACATGACCTCGCTCGAGTGTTCGGCGATGAGCATGGCCGCGCGCAGGCTGGTCTTGAGTTCCGGCACGGCCGCCGCCTCGCGCGGCGTCTTGTTCTCGAGCCAGCCGAGCGGCGTGTTGGGCCAAACATCGCGGTAGAGTTGGTCGTGCGCCATGCGCCGAACAAGGTAAGTACTTCGCGGGTCGGCGTTGGGCGGCAGGCCCCACATGCGACGCGCCCGCACCAGGCTGACCGGCAGCGTGCCCGCCACAGTTCGCTCGCCGTTCGAGTCGATCGCGTCGCCTGCCGCGTCGATCGTCACCTGCGGCCTCCAGTCGTCAGGCGCTGGATCGGGAAACTCAAGCTCCAGGTGCGTTTGGCGAGTCCGCAGAAAGCCGGCGACGACGGGAACCTGTTCCAGCGACAAGTTGTCGAGATTCTTCAGTGCATCCTTGTCGAGCAGATAGAACTCGTCCTTCACGCCCTCGGGCGCCTCGCCCTCTTTCGCATCCAGAACATGCACTTGCACTCGTGGGTGATCCTTGAGCCGCTGGACCAACCGCGCGTGGTCACGAATCGGGTAGCTGATGCGCACGACGTCCACTGTTTGGGCCGACTCGCGCGGCGAAATCGTCTGAGCCAGTGCCTCGATGTGCACAGCCGTTTCCGCGTCGGCCGCCGCCATGGCGGCGCGATGCAACGCTGTGGCGGCGGCTTCTTCGTCGGCCGACCAGCCGCGGCAGAGTCCGAGGTTCAACAGCAGGTCGGCATGGGCGGGCTGGTCGGCGACGAGCGAATCAAAGATGTCGCCCGCCCGCTTCCACCGACCCAATTTGGCCTCGTCGATCGCCTCGGTCCATCTGCGGCTCAGCTCGCCCTCGGCCGGCGCGGCGCGCAACTCCCACGTGTCCTTCAGCCAAGGCGCCACCTCGGGGCTCGTCTCGATGCCGACCTCAACGCGAATCGCGTGCTCCATCAGATCTTCGCGGGCTGCCGCGAAACGGGCATGCTGGATGGCAGCGAAGTAGTAATGGTGTTCGCGCAGCGGCCGGGCCGCCGCCAGCATCCACGGAACAATGTCACTCGCGTCGCTTGCCGGTACGCTCTCGAGCATGCACTGAATCGTCGCGACCGCCTGCGGCGCCATGCCGTGCGCCAGTTCGTCTTCGACCCGAACCTCCAGCGCGGGCACATAGCCAGGATTCTCCGCTAGCAACTCGTCGACGATCCGGTAGCCCGGCTCATGGTCGTGCAGATCGAGCAGGATGCCGGCTTTGACCGTGCGGAGCCAAAGGCTCTTGGGATCAACGGCCAGGCCCTCGTCGAGCGCCAGCAGCGCGCCGGCAACCTGGTCGTTGTTCAGGAGTTGTTCGCACTTGTCGACGTACTTGGCGAGCTTGTGGCAGCACCACTTGAGTTTCTTGCCGCTGCCGCACGGGCAATTCTGATACGGATCGATGGTCATTCGCCAATTCCTTTCTGTGCAACCGCACCGCAAGGTAACAGCCGCGCCCGCCGAATTCCAGACCACTGCGAGACGACTTCCCCTGTGAGCAGTCGTTCGTTACTGTGCTCCGCAACCAGCAACCTACCAAGGAGGAATCATCCAATGGCCAAGCCCTGCCCGATTAGCCGCAGCACATTTCGCGAGAAGGCGCACCCCGTGAAGGTCGAGATCAACCGCAACTCGATGCTGGCGGAAGTCAAAGAATTTTCCACCGGCTCGTTCGGCTGGTACTTGAACGGCAAGACCGTGATTGACGTAGATGGAGTCGCCGTCAACGTTCAGATCGGCATGAATCTGACGGTCGTGGGCAGCAAGGAAGCGCCTCAGTAGTGGGGACACAAAGAAACCAGCCCGCCTGGCCGCAGCGTGGTCGATTCTACCGTAGTTGCATCAGCAGTCCGCGAGCGATCAATTGGGCACGGCTGACGCCGAGTCGCTTGGCGAGCGCGTCGGTGCGCTTCAGCAGACCCTTCTCGATGCTGACGGCGACGACCTTGTGTCCGAGTCCCTGGCGCGGCCGCCCACGTTTGCGCTGGGATCGTTCCCACTTGGCTCGTTCCTTTGGTGTCGGTTCGCGGAACGAATCGACCACCATCTCGCGGTCGAATTCCTTGGTCGCTTCCGCAAGTTCCTGGGTGTTCATTTCCCAATAGGGTTTGGCGGGTTTTCTGGTTTTCATCGGTCGAAACTCCGAAATCGTCGTTTCTCGCGGTCGGTCAACGGTCGGGCATGGATTACGAACACGGCGCCGTCTTCGTCAAGCACGTGGATGACTTGGACTTGCCGCCCGCCATTCCCGCGTCCGCACACAATCCACTTGCCGTCGCCGTGGTATCGCGGAAAGGGCCGTTTGGCGTTTCGAACCACCAGTTCCGCTTCGTCGGGATTGACGCCGTGCTTGGCGATGTGTTCGACGTTCCATGCGTTCCAGCGGAATTCCATTGCATTACTTATATAGCGAACTCTGGGACGCTGTTCAACCCTGCGGACAAAGCACGGAAGTGCAAGTGTCAACATCAGCGTCGTCGAAAGACGGCGCTATCAAGCGTTCGGCTTGGTTTTGGAGAATGGGCGGTAAAGGATTTGAACCTTTGACCCCCAGCGTGTCGAGCTGGTGCTCTAGCCAACTGAGCTAACCGCCCTATCGAGGATCGCCCTCAGCGATCGAGGGCAACCATAATGGCGGGTGCGCGGGGCGTCAAGATCAGGGCCCCTGATCGGCCGGACGCGACGATCGAGTTTCGGCTTGAGGCTTGTTATCATACTGCCGCCTCGCCGCCGTCCGTGGTTGAAACTCGATCTGGGATCGTCGCCTGGCCATGAACCCACCGCCACGCATCGCGTCGCTCGATCAGTTCCGCGGCTACACGGTGCTTGGGATGTTCTTCGTGAACTTCGTCGGCGGCTTTCAAGCGATCCCCGCGATCTTCAAGCACCACAACACCTACTGCAGCTATGCGGACACGATTATGCCGCACTTCTTCTTCGCGGTCGGGTTCGCCTACCGCATGACGCTGCTCAGGCGGCTGGCGAGCGACGGACCGGCGACGGCGTACGGCAAGGTGGTTCGGCGATGTCTCGGCCTCGTGCTGATCGGCGCGGTGATCTATCACCTCGACGGCGGCGTCAAGAACTGGACTGAGCTCGAGACGCTCGGCGTGGCGGGGTTCCTGAAGCAGTCGTTTCAGCGAAACCTCTTTCAGACGCTGGTGCATATCGGCGTGACGAGCCTATGGGTAATGCCTGTGATGGCCGCGCGGCCGGCGGTGCTGACGGCGTTTGCCGCCGGATCGGCCGTGCTGCACGTTGTGCTGTCGCACTGGTTCTATTACGAGTTCGCGATGAACCGGCCGGTCATCGACGGCGGGCCGTTGGGTTTTCTCACGTGGACCGTGCCGCTCGCGGCGGGTGCACTCGCCCACGACCTCCTGAAGCTGCGGCCCGGAGCATGGCAACAACTCTTGGGCTGGGGCGGCGTGCTGATGCTCGCGGGTTACTCGCTCTCGTGCCTGAACGCAGTGACCTCGCCGGCGGGCCTGAAGCTTGGCCCCCAGCCGTCGGCGTCGGACGCGGCGAGCCGGTCGCTGCTGATTGAGCCTCCGTTTGTGCCGCCGTCGCGGCCGATCAACCTGTGGACCATGAGCCAGCGGGCCGGCAGCGTGTCGTATCTCGTGTTCGGCGCGGGATGTTCGCTTGCCGTGTTTGCCGGGTTCGTGTGGGCTTGCGACGTGCGGACGGTCCGCGTCGGGATCTTCGGAACACTCGGCGCCAACGCGCTGGCCGGTTATATCATCCACGACCTCGTGGCCGAGGCGATCAAGCCGTACGCGCCGAAGGACTCGCCGCTCTGGTTCGCTCTTGCGGCGTTCGGCTTGTTTTTGGCGATCACCTATCTACTGGTTCGGTACCTCGAAAAGAACAACATCTTCATTCGACTATGATGGGCGCGACTATGATGGGCGCGGACGCCAAACGAGACACCTTTGCCGGGAGTTGTGCCATGGAAAACGAACCGATCGATCGTCGCGGATTCTTGCACCGAGCGTCGGCGGCCGGCGTGGCGGCGTCGCTCACCACAACGGCGTCGCACGCGCAACAGCCGCGCGGCGGCGGCGCCGACGGTCCGCTCGCCGTGCTCGGCGGCAAGCCGCTGCGCACGAAACCGTTTCCCGGCTGGCCGGTCGTGAAACAGGACGACGCCGACGGCTGGCGCAAGGTGCTCGACGAGGGCCGTTGGTGCCGGCTCGATGGCAACCACGCCAATGCGTTCGAGGCGGCCTACGCCAAGCTGACCGGCACGAAGCACTGCCTGGCGACGGCGAACGGGACCAGCGCCCTCGTCACATCGCTCAGCGCGCTCGGCGTCGGGCCGGGCGACGAGGTCATCGTGCCGCCGTACACGTTCGTCGCGACCATCAACGTCGTGCTGCTGAACTATGCGCTGCCGGTCTTCGTCGATACCGATCGTGCGACGATGCAGATCGACGCGCGGAAGATTGAGGCCGCGATCACGCCGCGCACGCGGTGCGTTATCCCGGTCCACCTCGGCGGCAACGCGGCCGACCTCGACGCGATTCTGGCGATTGGCAAGAAGCACTCGATCGCCGTGCTCGAAGACGCCTGCCAGGCTCATCTCGGCCAGTGGCGCGGCCGCAAGCTCGGCGCGTGGGGCGCGGCCGGTTGCTTCAGCTTTCAGGCGTCGAAGAACCTGAACTCCGGCGAAGGGGGCGCGATTATCAGCGACGACGCAGATTTCATCGAGCGCTGCTTCGCCTTCCACAATAACGGCCGCGGCCGGCGCAGCACCGGCTTTCGGTACACAGGCGGCGGCGCGAACCTGCGCATGACCGAGTTTCAGGCCGCTCTGCTGCTACAACAAATGACTCGCGTCGAGGAGCAGTCGCGCACTCGCGACGAGAACGCGAAGTACCTCACGCCGCAACTCAGCGAGATCGAGGGCATCGAACCTGCCAAGCAGTACGACGGCTGCACGCGAAACGCCTACCACCTGTACATGTTTCGCTACGACACGGCCGCGTTCGGCGGTGCGTCGCGCGACCAGTTCATGAAGGCCCTTCGCGCCGAGGGCGTCCCGTGTTCGGGCGGCTACTCGCCATTGAACAAGGAAGCGTTCCTCAAGCAGGTCATCGGTTCGCCGGCTTACCGACGGTTGTACCCCGCGGAACGACTCGCGTCGTACTGGTCGAGCAACCAATGCCCCGAGAACGATCGCCTGTGCAGCGAGGCGGTGTGGCTGACACAGAACATGCTGCTGGGCAGCCGGAGCGACATGGATGAGATTGCCGCGGCCGTTAGGAAGATCCAACGCAACGGAGCAGCGCTGGCACGACTGTAAGCCGCGCCGCCCATCGCGTTGCCCGTGGAAGCCCGGCCACGGGATGTCGCGAGAACCGCGCCGGCTCACGGCATGATGTGCTCACGCTCTGAAGACGATCAGCCTGATCTTGTGGTGTGCCTTGGTCCCGGCGCAGGCCGGCGACGAGCGGACCGGCGCCGCACCGAGCCGCGACCCCAGTCGCTGGGCATTCCAGCCCGCGGCCCCTCACCCCAACCCTCTCCCCAAAGGGGCATTGGTATCTACACAACTTAGTACCGCTCCACATTGAAAGGGGTCCGAATTCGTTTAACCCGCAGCCGCA
>DAIOWH010000113.1:0-21486 GCA_036758585.1 Planctomycetia bacterium | reverse complement strand
TCCCTCGCTGGCGCGTCGGGCTACTGTCCCAGAATCGTGCAAGGCTATTTAGCCGCAGCCAGGGGCGTCGCCCCATGGAACGAACAGGGATCGGTGCGGTTTGCTCCGGGTGTGCTTGGTTCGGCGATCGAACTCGACAACGTGGCGTACGCGGAACTCGCGCCCGATGCAGGGCTGAACCTCGCCGGCGACTCGCCCTGGTCGCTGTCGATCTGGAGCAACCCCGACGCGGCCGCGTCGCTCGGCTGCGTGCTCTCCAAAATCGAACCCACCGGCGACCGGCGCGGCATCGAGATTCTCTGGCGGAAGCTCTCCCGATCCCGCCGCAGCGCTGCACCCTCGGTCCCAATGTCCGCCTCTACGTCCTCTTCGCCATCACCGTCCTCTCGCACTACCTCGCCGTGCATCTGGTCGATCGTTGGGGCGAGAGCGCGATCGAGGCGTGGACCACGGATGAGTTCCCGGCAAACCAGTGGCACCACATCGCGATCGCGTACGACGGATCCCGGCGAGCCGCCGGCCTCGGGGTCTTCGTCGACGGCCGTTTGCGCGACCTGCGCGTCGATCTCGACAGCCTTGCGGGCGGCATCGCTAATCGCGAGCCGTGGCGCGTTGGTCGCCGCGACGCCGGGCTGGGGTATCGCGGAAAGATCGACGACTGGCGAGTCTATCGCCGACTCCTGTCCGATTCGGAGGTCGCCGCGATTCACCGCGGCGGCCTGCTGCGCGGAATCGTACGCACCGAATCGACTCAGCGATCGACGTTGCAGAAGCAGCAACTGCTCGACGACTTCGTCGCACACTTTGCCGGCAATGAGGTCCGCGGCGCGTGGCAGTCCCTCGTCGAAGCTCGCCGGCAAGAGCGCGACGCCGAGGCCGCAGTCCCCAAGATGATGGTCATGAGCGAACTGGACCAGCCGCGAGCTTCGGCAGTTGGCTGAGCTACGGACTCGGCAGCGACAGCCGCGACCTGCCGGCGTTCGTCGTGCTGTTGTCGCGTGGCAGCGCCGCGCGGCCGGCCGATCCGTTGCACGCGCGGCTTCTGGGGATCGGGCTTCCTGCCGTCGAACCATCAGGGCGTAAGTTTGCGATCGAGCGGCGATCCGGTGCTCTATCTTTCGGACCCGCCCGGCGTGAGTCGCGCCGGCCGCCGCGATGTGCTCGACGCCGTCCGCGAATTGAACCGCAGGCGTTTCGACGCGACGCTGGACCCCGAGATTCAGACGCGGATCGAACAGTATGAGTTGGCGTTTCGCATGCAGATGTCGGTGCCCGAGCTAACCGACGTCGAGGATGAGCCGGCCGCCACGTTCGCCGCGTACGGCCCACAGGCTCGCGTGCCCGGCACGTTCGCAGCCAACTGCCTGCTCGCGAGGCGACTCGCCGAACGCGGCGTGCGATTCATTCAACTCTATCATCGAGGCTGGGACCAGCATTACAACTTGCCGAGCGACCTGCGCCTGCAGTGCCGCGACGTCGACCAAGCGTGCGCGGCCCTGGTCGCCGACCTGAAGCAGCGCGGAATGCTCGACGACACGCTGGTCGTTTGGGGCGGCGAGTTCGGTCGCACGACGTACTGCCAGGGCAAGCTGGAACCGACCACTTACGGGCGCGACCACCACGGGCGCTGCTTCACGATTTGGCTCGCGGGCGGCGGCATTCGCGGCGGCGTCACGCACGGCGAGACCGACGACTATTCGTACAGCGTGGCCCGCGACCCGGTTCACGTTCACGACCTGAACGCGACGCTGCTGCACTGCCTCGGCCTCGACCACACCCGCCTCATTTACCGCCATCAAGGCCGCGACTTCCGGCTCGCCGACGTGTTCGGCGAAGTGGTCCGGCCGATTCTGGCGTAGGGATTCCACACTCGCCCATCGCCCAATCAAGGCGGGATTTGAAGCCTGAAGCGCCAGCGAAGCATGTCGGAAACTCGCCTTCGCTCGCGCTTCAGGCTTCAATCCGGGACACGGTCAGAAATCTCCGGAACGAACAGTACGGCTTAGGCTGGCATAGGCTCGGCTAGGCTACTTGTCCGCCAGCGGCGAGAGCTTGATGTTGCGATAGGCGACCGGCCCGTGGTCGCCCTGGAACATGATTGGGCCGGTCGGCGCTTCCTTGCCGGTGACGCCCGACGGCGTGGGGCCTTTCATCTCGACGTTCTCGTGCAGCACTTTGCCGTTCAGTTCGACCTTCACGAACTTGGCGTTGGCGGTTTTCTTGCCCGACTGGTCGAACCGGGGCGCGCGAAAGTCAATGACGAACTTTTGCCACTCGCCCGGTGCCTTCGATGCGTTCGACTTGGGCGGCGCGGCGCCGTAGAGCGCGCCGATGTCACCGGCGCTCAGTTCGCTGTCCTTCTTGCCGAAGCTGTCCAGCACTTGCACCTCGTACTCGCCCATCACGTAGACGCCCGAGTTCGATCCCTTCGGAACCATCAACTCGACCTCGATGCGCACGTCGCCGAACTTCGCCTCGGTGTAGATGTCCACTCCGCCGCCCTCGGCGTTCACCAGTTCGCCGCCGTCGGCCACCGCCAGTTTTCGCGGATCGGTCGAGTCGAGCGCCGCTTTGCCCACGCGCCACTTGCTGCGTTCCTTGGGGTTCTTGAACTGCCAGCCGCTGAGGCTCTTGCCGTCAAACGGCTGAACGACCTTGTCGTCTGGGGCGGCGACCAGCCAACCGCAGGCCAGGGCGACGACGACGCTCCCAAGGAAGTCGTAGTGCAGGCGGCTCGCCTGCGGCTTCCTTTGACGACGTTGCAGGCGGGCCGCCTGCACTACGCTGATGAATAGTCTGAGATGATGCATGGCTTCCCCTTGAGCTTGGTGTGTGTGAACGTGGCAGGTCACGACGATCTACCCACTCGCACCACAAAACCAGGTGCGCCGTCGGACTACTTGGCAGGTCCGCCGCCTGGCGGTCGTGGTCCACCGGGCCGCGGCGGCGGTCCACCGGGCCGTTGCGGCGGCGGCGAACCGGGTCCTGGTCCGGGTCGGCGTTCGGGAACCGGTGGTCGCGGCACAGGTGCGGGGCGCACGGTGCGCACGGGACGGGCCGCCGGGCGACGCGGCGCTGCTGCCGGTCCAGTGCCGCCGCCGCTCGATGCCCCAGCCGATGCGGGACTCGCCGTCGACTTGCCGCCGCTGCCGACCTTGTACACCACGGGACCTTGCGGCAGCATTTGACGCTCGATCTCCTTGGTCGCGCCGCACACGATCGCCAGCACGACGACAACCACCGGCGCGATCGCGACGAACGCGAGGTACGGTTGTTCGGTAATGAACCATCCGCTCGCGAATAGGAACGCCAACGCGGCCGTCACCACGGTACTCAGGATCGCCCACAAGTAATACTCGCGCCGTTCCGGGTCGAGCAACTCGTCGAGAAACAGACAGAATCCGGCGAAGCCGACGAGCAGCAACAACGCCGCGAGCGTGCGTGGGTCTCGCAGCAGCGGCGTCTTGAGCGCGGCGGCAAACTCCTCGCGCGTGACATGGCCATCCCCGTTGCCATCGGCCTCCTTCACCGTTGGGCCTGACTCCCCGATCGGTTGGTCGGTGACCTCGGCGCCCGTCAGGATGCCGTCGCGGTTGGCGTCGAACTTGCGAAACAAGCTCTGCGGAGACTGGTCGGCGGCCGGCGCGGCAGCCGGCGACGCCGTCGGCGCGGTTGCCGCGCTCGTCGCGGGCGCGTCTTGTGCCCACGATCGGCCGGGAAATGTCCACGCGACCAGGGCAAGCACACAACAAAGTCGCTGGAGCCGAAAAACTGGTTCACTCATCGCTGCACGTTCTGCGGTCGAGTGTACAATACGCCCGGGCCGATCATACGGCCGTGCCAAATAGCCTACAAGGGAAGTCAACACCGTGGGCAGTGAAACGCAGTCCGACCGACAGCACTACCGTGAAGTCGCCGAACGAGCCGCCCGGCAGGCCGGCTCGCTGCTGCGCGACATGGCTGGGCGCGTCTCGGTCCGCGAGAAGGGGCGGGGCGACCTGGTTACGACCGCCGACATCGCGGCCCAGGATCTGATTCGCACGACGGTGCTCGCCGAGTTTCCCGACCACGCCTTCATCGGTGAGGAGAGCAAGGGCGGACCGCCCGTCGACGCCGATTATCGCTGGATCGTCGACCCCCTGGACGGCACCAGCAACTACGTCCACGGTTTTGAGTTCTACTCGGTCTCGATCGCGCTCGAATCGCGCGGCGGCCTCGTGGCCGGAGTGGTCTACGACCCGTCGGCCGACCGCTGCTTTCACGCGACGGCCGGCGACGGCGCGTTCCTGAACAACGAACGCATCACGGTGAGCACGGTGAGCAGCTTGCGCGACGCGCTACTGGTCACCGGGTTCCCGCCGGGCCTGCGCGGGCGAGCCGATCTATTGCGACTGTTCGAAGAATTCTGCGCCGAGAGCCACTCGGTCCGGCGGCTCGGTTCGGCCGCGCTCGACCTCGCCTACGTCGCCTGCGGTCGATTTGACGGCTTCTATGCTCCGAACCTGCGCTGCTGGGACGCCGCGGCCGGGGTGCTGATCGTGCGCGAGGCCGGCGGCCGAGTCACCAATCTCGACGGCTCGCCCTACGACCTCTACACGCCCGACATCCTCGCCACCAACGGTGGCATCCACGCGGCCATGGTCGACGTGGCCGGCCGCGTCCGGGTCGGTCCGTGACTTCCGCTTCACTCGGCACGCCCCTATAATGGCTCTGTCACATCCACCGGAAACAGGGAAGGCGAGACCACCGTGGTGGACGACCGAAGAGTCTCAGGTAGGGCGCACGGTTGCTCATGACACGTCTGGTGATGCTCAGGGCCGGTATGCTGGCGGGTGCGGCGATGGTCTGCGCGGCCGCGCTGGACGCGGACGACGACCCGAAACAGCCCAAGCCGACGGGCGACCGCGTGTTCATCATCGGCCGCGACCTGAACCAGCTTCTCGAAGGCGACTCGGATGCCGTGATCCTGCGTGGCGAAGAGATGCGGCAGTACCTGGCCGGCGCCGCGAAGCGCGACGACGCGGGCCAAGCCGCCCTAGCCGCCTCGCAATGTCGCATCCAAGGCGAAATCGTTGACGATCGCGCCCAACTGTCGCTCGAGATCACCGCACACTGCGGCGACGAACCCAATCGGCTGCTGCGCATCGGACTGGCCGAAGCGAACCTGCGGAGTATCACGGTGGACGGGCGCCGCGCGCTCGTGACGCACGGGCCGCAAGGTTGGGGCGTCTGGTTGGAAGGGGCCGGCGAGCACACGGTCGTCGTCGAGGCATGGCTGCCGCTCGGCGGTTCACGATCTCAGCCGACGCTGGCCTCATCGATACCCGAAACACCGGTGACGACGCTCGCGCTGCGTGCCACACGAACGATGGCCGACGTGAAGCTGACGCCCACGGCTCCGCTCACGGTGCGGCCGGCCGGCGACGCCAAACCGCAGCTCGAGGCGGCGCTCGGGCCGCGCGGCAAACTCGACGTGCGGTGGCGATGGAGCGACGCTCAATCGCCCAGTGCGACGCCGCTGCTCCGCGCCGAGAGCAAGGTCGCCGCGAACGTCGAACCGGGCATGGTCCAAATGCGCACCGAACTGCTCGTCCAGGTGCTGCGCGGCCTGCAAGATTCCGTCGAACTCGCCCTGCGTTCGGACGAGGTCATTCGAGACATCACCAAGCTCGACGGCGCGGCGGTCGAGTGGACGTCGCGCGTCGAGGCGGGCGAGCAGCGAGTGAACGTGCGGTTCGACGAGCCTGTCGCGAGCGGCGTCGAACTGGTGGTCGCCAGCCAGTTGCCCTGGTCGGGCGAGACGGTCGTGATTCGCGGGCTGTCGGTTGTGGGAGCGCACAGTCACCGAGCCATGCTCGCGCTGCGCGGTGCGGCGGAACTCGATATGGGCGTGACCGAGCTGCAGCACGCGCGGCGCGTCGATCCGCTCGCGCTCGCCTCGTCGCTACGGTCGCCTCAGAACGAGGCGGCGTTGGTCGCGCACGCGCAGCCGTTTCAAGCGAAACTATCGGTCGTGCCACGCCGGCCCACGACCACCGTGCGGACCACCGCCGTGTTGTCGTACGACGGCCAACAGGCAACCGTGCTCGAACGATGGCAGTTTGCCGTTCACGGCGGCAAGGTGTCGACCGTGAGCTTCCACCTGCCCGCCGGCTTCAAGGCGGACGACTTCCTGTCGAGCGACGCCGTGCAATCGGTGCGCGAGGAAACCGCCGGCGACGCACGGACGGCCCGCGTTTCGCTCAAGGGGACGCCCGACTCGTTCGAGATTCGGCTTCGCACGGTCGTGCCGCTGGTGGCCGCTCGCAATCTCGCCAAGCTCGAGCTGCCGTGGCCCGCGAACTCGCGCAGCGAACTCTCGCGACTGTTTCTCGCGGGTGCCGATGATTTCACGCTCGACGCCACGCCCGATCTGCTGCGCGACGACGCCCCGATCGACCCGGCGATCGCCGGTGAAATCGACGGCCCGCCCCAGTCAGTACACGCGTTCCGCACGCGGGCGATGCTCGATCGCGTCGGGTTCCGGCTGGCGCGGTCGTTCCCAAACGTGTGGTACCAAAACCGTGCGGAAGTCGAGCTGCAAGTCGATTCCGCGGCAGTCCGCCAGACGATGATGTTTCGAGGCGACACGACCGGCCTGCGCCAGGTGCGGCTGGCCGCGCCGGCAGCGCTACGCAGCGCGATTCGCGTCGAATCGCCCGCCGCGAGGATCGTGGCGACGGGGGCCGACGGAGAACTCGTACTGCAGTTCGACCGGGACCAGGGTGACCAGGCCTCGCTCGCGCTGAGCTACCGCGTGCCGCTCGTCGATCGACCGACGAGCGACGGGCGGCCGCTCACGGTGCCGCTCGTTCGAGCGCTCGATGCACACTGCGACACCACCGAGGTTCACGTCGCCGCGACGCCCAACCTGGTGATCGGGGCGCCGAGTGGGCCGTGGAGTTCCATCGACGTCCCACCCGGTCAACCCGGCACGCGCGGCGTTGCTCCTCGTTTCGCCGTACGCCACATCGGCGAGGCCGACTCGGTCACTCTCGCCGTCTCGACCATCGCGCCCATCGCATCACCGGCGCTGGTGGTCGATCGCGCCGTCTGCGATACGACGTTTGGGTCGATCGGCGAGTGGCACACGCGAGTGCGTTATGTCGTCTCGCAGACCGCCCGCACTGCGACTTTTGCAGTGCCGGCCGACAGCCGGATCAACCATGTGGCTTGGGCCGGACGTCCGGTGCAAGCACGTCGCGATCGCGACACGCTCGTGGTCGACTTCGACGACGCCGGCATGGCGCGGTTGCCCAACTTGCTCGACATCAGCCTGGAGGGCAAGGCACCGAGCACGTCCGGATTGGTTCAATCGCTCACGTGTCATGCACCGCGTCCGACGGGCGACGCTTCGTGGGGGATGGTCTACTGGTCGGTGACCATCCCGGCCGAGCAGGCGTTGTTGCACAGCCCCGCTGGGTTCAGCGACGAAAACCATGTCGTCTGGGCGCGCGGGCTGCCGACGCTCGCCCCGGCAGCTAGCGCGGCCGCGCTCGACCGTTGGCTCGGCGCCCCGTCGGTCGCTCCAGCGGCGCCGTCGCGCGGCTACTTGTTCAGCCGGGTCGTTTCAATCGAGTCGCCATCGATCCGCGTCGTCCGGCGTCCTGCTTTGGTGCTCGGCTCATCCGGCCTTGTCATGCTGTGCGGGTTGATCGCGATCCGCGCGCGGCGGGCGGTGGGTCTATGGGTGATCGCGATCGGCATTGCGTTGGGCGCGGCGGCTCAGCCGATTGCCTCGCTCGAGATTGTCCGTTCCAGTTGGCTCGGCGTCGTCCTGGTTTTGCTTGTCGCTGCGGGGCACGCGTGGGTCGGCCGGTCGCGCATAGGGCGGCGCACTGTGTTTCCCGAGCCAAGCGTCCTCGCCAAGTCGCAAGGTTCGTCGCGTCGTTCCAGTGCCGACTACCATCTTGGCCCGGCGCCGCCCGACTCGCCGCGTGAACAGCCGTCGACCACGCTGTCGCCGCAACTCGCTCCGTCTTCGAGCGTCCAGTGAGGTCCGATCGAGAGAACGCGGGATGAACTGGCCCGGAAACAGCCTGACGATTCTGCTGCTCGGTCTGGTCGCGTCGCGCGCCTGGGCCGCCGAGCCGCCGCCGCAAGTGCGTCGCGTGTACTTTCCGGCCGATCAGGTTGAGAAGCTCGGCGACCGGTACCCCGAACTTCGCGCGATGTCGCGCGATGAATTCGACAGTTTGCTCCGCCGCGCGCAGGGATCTGCTGCAGACTCGCTGCCGCAAGTCGACGACGCTCGCTACCAGGCCAGGCTTGACGGCAATCGCCTGATCGGCACGGCGGAGTTGAGGATACGCGGCAGTCGCGACGGGCCGACGCTGCTGCGCTGGCCTGCCAGCCCGATAACGATCCGACGCGCCCAGTGGGGCGACCGGCCGGCAAGCGTGGGATACGCCGGTCGCGGCGAATTGGCGGTCGCAGCGCCTGCCGGCGACGAGCATGTGCTCACGTTCGACTGGTCGGCTGCTGGGCTGGTCAACTCGGGCGGGCTGCGCTGGCTGCTGCGCCTGCCGCCCAGTCTGCACGGCGAACTGGCGATCGACCTGCCACGCGGCTGGAGTGCGATCGCCCCCGCTGCCATTGTCGCGCCGCCGTCGCAGGCAGGGGACATGCAGCGTTGGGCGATTCAGTTTCGGCCGACGGAACCGCTCATACTCGCGATCGTTCGCAACACAGGCCCACAGTCGCTCGCGCCGCTCGTGTTGTACGCGAACGACACCGAGGTGGAACTGGCGCCCGACGGCGTCAGCGTCGTCGCCAAGCTCTCGATCACGGTCGCGCATCAGCCCGTCCGCAGTCTCGACGTGGAGTGCGGTGCGGGCCTCAAGGTGTTCGACTGGTCGGGAATCGACGTGAGCGACTGGCATGAACGCGACGGGAAGCTGCACTTGGAACTCGTCGAGCCGCTCGTAGGGCCTGCCGAGGTCACGCTGCGGGCGATCGGGTCGCGCCCGGACGAATCGCGACGTTGGGACCTGCCTCGCCTCGCGCTCGGCAACGCGTTCTGGACCGGCGGCCGCACGCGACTGCCGCCGCCGACCGAGCTGAACCTCTACGACATTCGAGCCGCGAACGGAGTGGTCACGGCGATAATCGACGAGGCGGCCGACTCGCCGACGTTCGTCGTCGACCACCGCGCCGTCGATGCGGGCGTTTCCGCGAGCACCTCGCCCCGCGGACCGATCGTGTCGTGCGAGATCGACACCGAGATCGAGTGGTCCGCGCGCGTCGAGGCTGTCTCGACGATCGAGTGGCGCGCGGTCGACGGCGAGACGAGCGAGGTGCGGCTGCGCGTTCCGTCGGGATGGTCGGTCGAGTCCGTCGAGCCGGTGCAGGAGGGATCGCTCGCCCAATGGTCGGCCGAAGGTCGCGATGGCGACGTGTTGCGACTCCGTTGCGCTCGGCCGGTGAGTGCAGCCAGTCCGTTTGCCGCCCAAGTCCGGTTGATTGGGCCGTCGTTGGAGACGGCTGCGTCGCCGCTTGAGATCAGCATTCCGCGACTGACGGCGCTCGGCGCGCGTGTGGCCCGCGAGACGCTCACGATTGGGACCAGTTCCACTTGGTCGGCCGAACTGACCGACACGGTGGGACTGCATCCGGTTCAGGCCGCTGAGCGTACGTTTCAGTTCGACCGCCCCGACGCACGAGCCAGGCTGGTGGCGCGGCCGCGTGCGGCTGGGCTCGCAGCCACGGTGAACTCGGTGATCCGCATCGACGCCGAGCGACTGCGAGCGGCTCACGCGATCGACGTCGCCTTCGAAGGCGGACCAGTCGAGTTGGTGGACGTCGTTTTCAGTAGCGCGACGGGCGACTCGGTCGAGTGGCGGATGCCGTCGGGCGCCCGGGTAGAACGGCTGCCTCAGTCGGGGTCGACGCCGGATGCACAGGAGTCGTGGCGGGTCACGCTGCCGCGCGGACAATCTCGCCGGACTCAACTTCAAGCGATCTGGCAGACCCGGCCCGCTGAGACTACTGCCGTCCCTCTGCCGACGGTCCGCAACGCCACGGCCACGGACGGGCGTGTTCGGCTGCGTACCGATGCGTCGCTAGACGTTCGCGCATTGGTCTCCGACCTCGCGATGGCGGCCGACTCGGCGATCGGCGATTCGTACAGCGATCGAGAGTCCGACGACCCCGCACCGCGCGAACAGTGGTGGACGTACAGCGGCCCGAACCCACAGATCGCGGTGCAGCCCACGCTCAGTCCGCTGGTTCGTCCGGCCGCCGCGTACGTGAAGCGCGCGGCCGTACGGTCGACGCTCGGCGCCCACGGCGAGTCGTTGCACCTCGTCCGCTACGAGGTCCGTGGGCCGCTGGGCGACGCTGCAACTCTGCGATTGCCGGCCGGCGCCGTCGCCGTGCGAGCGGTCTCGGCGGGCGAGGTGCTGGCGCCAGACAGCGACAATGTCATCCACATCCCTCCATCGATCGCGTCGCAAGCGTGGACTTTGCAGGTCGAGTATGCGCTCGCTGGCCCGATGCTGGGCCGCTGGGCGCGTCGCGACTTCTCGCTGCCTGTGGTGTCGCTGCCGGTCTTGGCGTCGACGTGGCAATTCGAGACTCCGTTCGGCTACAGACCTGCGGCCTGGTCGCCGGGCGTGAATGCCGGTTCAGCGGTCGCCCAGCCGTCGGCGCTGGTGAAGCTGTTTGGCCCACTCGCGCGGACCGACCGAGGCGGCTCATTCGAGTTTTGGAAGCCGAGCGCGTGGCGTCGCTGGTGGAAAGGCGTGCGGACTGACACGTCGCCCGCGAACGCAACCACCAACGCAACGCCCGCGGATCCGGTCGGCTCGTCCACGGACCAGCCAACTCGCCCGTGGCGATTCGACCGAGCGGGCGAATTGCGAATGGTCTCGGTCGTCGTGGTCGATGAGGCGTACGTGCGGCGCATCGCCTGGCTGGTCGCGATCGCGTCGCTGGGAGTTGGGCTACTGGTCCGGTCGAAGGTCGGCGCGTGCGCCGTCTTGTCGATCGCCGGCCTCATTGGGGCGATTGCGGCGCCGTACCCACTGAACGTGCCGTTTGCAGCGGCCGGTTGGAGCCAGTTTGCGATCGTCGTAGCTCGCCGACTCATGCCCCGACGGACGGTTGCTGAACCCGACCCACAGCGCGGCATGCCGGCGACCCCTGTCGCATTGGGAACGGCGGGAGCAATTCTGTTGTGGCTGCTCGTCGGTTCGACGGTGGGTGCGCAATCGCCCAGGGCCGACAAGCCGGAGACGACGTGGACGGTGTTCCTGCCGTACGATCCGGCTGCTCCGGAGAAGTGGCAGGATGCCGATCGAGTGCTTGTGCCCCGCGCGACGCACGAACAACTGGTCGCCCGCGCCGCGGGCCGCCGACGCCTGAACGAACAGGTGCTCGTCCGGTCCGCGCGGTACAGCGGCAAGATCGTGGACAATCGCCTGGAACTGGCGATCGATCTCGATTTGGAGAACTTCGGCGGCGCGGGCAGTCGCTGTACGCTGCCGCTGACGGGTCTGTCGATTCGATCGGCGAGCCTCGATGGCGAGGAAACTCTGCTCCAGCCCGAGCCGGACGGGCTAGCCGTACGCGTGGGTGAGCCGGGCGTGCACCGCATGCACATCGAGGCCGATGTCGCAATCGACTTGGCTCTGGGTCACGGGGCCATCGAACTTGGCGTGGCTGCGGCGCCGATCGCCGATCTGTCGATCGACATCCCGGCGGACCTGACGCTGACCCTCGCGCCGGGTGTTGCGTCGGTCGGCTCGCCGGCTCGCACCCTTCGCGCGGAGCTTGGCGCGTCGGACCGCATCACGATGCGATGGCGCCGCAACGCCAAGCCGCCCGCCGTGCGCGTCGACTCGGCCGCCGTCGTGAACTGGACCGCCGCGGCCGCATGGATCGAACAACGGCTTGTGCTGCACGCAGATCCCGGGCCGCTCGACCGAGTTGTGCTCGTACACGATCCGCGGCTGGCGCCGGGCGCGGTGCGAGCGCCGGGACTGGCAGGATACTGGGTGGAAGACGCCGGCGACACCCGACGGCTGATCATGGAGTTCGATCGACCGATCGACGACCCGTTGCGCGTGGCGGTGATATTCTTCGTGCGCGGCCCGTTGGGCGCGAAGCTGACGGCGCCGATGATCGAAGTCGCCGATGCGCAATCGCGGCTGCGACTGCTGGCGCTAGGCGGCGACGCCGCGGCCCAAGTCGCGACCGTCAAAAATGACGGCATCGAGCCTGCATTCGAGGATGATTTTCAGGGGCTGTGGGGCGAGTCGTTGCCCGCGGCGTCGTCGCTGCGGTTCGTGCGGGTCGACGACAGCGTGCGGGACATCGAGTTGGAACGTATCGAGACGGCGTGGCGCCAATTGCTTGAAGTCGCCGCCGACCTTGAGATCAGCGCGACGCGAGTCGGCTCTATCACGCGCTTCACGTCCGCGGCGCGCGACGCGGTGTTCGCTCACGAAGTGCAAATCCCCGCGGGCATGCAGGTGCGCCAGGTCCAGGTCACCGGCGACAGCCGTTGGCACGAGTTGGCTGAGGATCGATTGTTGTGGTTTGGCGAGTCTACCGCGACCAAGCGGCCTGAGATACGAGTGGACGGGTGGGTCAGTCGCGATGCAGACTCATGGGCCATTCCAGTCGTGCGCCCGCTGGGCGACTGCGAACTGACGGGCACGATCCGAAACTGGAGGGCGCGCGACGTGCGGCTCGAAGTCTCGGACGTGACGGGAATGAAGCAGTCATCCGTGGCATCGGACGAGGTCAGTCCGTTTGGCGATCGCGTGTTGGATTCCCGGTTCGTCGTCGAGTCGGCGGCGTTCGGTGCTATGGTCCGCGCGATCGGCTCGCCGGCCGCCGCGATCCCCGCACCGCCGCGCGATAGTCCGCCGCCCGCGAGCGAGCCACGACCGCCAGCGCAGCAGGACGCATCGCCTCGACCCACCACGATCTTGGAGCGGCATCGCGCTCAGATTCGAGAGGACGGGACGGTGGCCGTCGAGAGCACGCTGATGGTCCGATCGCCGGCGTCGAGCGACGTACGGCTCGCGGTCCCGTACGCGGCACAGGTGTTGGCGCTCACCGTGAACGGGCGTGATGTGTCGCCGCGCGACCACTCCGACGGCGGCAAGGCGGTATACCTCGCGGGACGCGCGCGGGATCAGGAACTGAAGGTCATGTGGTTGTGGCAGGCGACATCGAGCGTGGGGGGCGACGAATCCATGACGATCGCCCTGCCGCGACTTGCCGAAGCGCCTGGCCTAGCTGTGTGGGCGGTTTCGTTGCCCGAGTCTTGGCGACTTGCCAGCGTCGCACCCGCTGCAACCACTCGCAGCGCTGCGGAACAAGCTGCGGCCGGCGCGCTGGCCGCGGCGATGGTCGGCCCAGCGCGGCTGCCAGACGGCGCGAGCGACGCGGCCACGTTGTCGTTGCCGTGGACATGGTCGGAGCCGACGCAGTACTTCGTTACAGAATCAGACGGGCTGACGCTGGTGTTGCGGCCCACGCAGGGTTGGGTCGCTGTACTGGCTCGCAACGTTGTGCCGGTGGTGGTCGGACTCGTCGTCGCGGCCGGCGTGTTGCTCTTCGGTCGCACCGCATTTCGATTGGCTTTGCCGATCGCCCTGGTACTGTTCGGCAGCCTGTGGTGCTGGCGGCTCCAGCCGGAACCGGTCGGCCCGTTGCTGCTGGTCATGTCAGTGATCGCGGCCATCGTCAGCGGTCCACTCGGTCGCCGAGCAGCTTCGCCTGCTCCATCGACAAGTCGTAGATGAAGATGGACCCGCCGATCACTTCGATCGGTTGCAGCGACAGGAGGTAACCATACGGGTCGGCGCGTCCAGGCCCAGGACGTCGGGCGAAGTCCCAGATGTTTCCCTGGTGGTCGCGCAGGCGGAACGGCAGGCCGTGCAGGAAGTTCGCGCTGACGGCCACTAATCCCGGCTGCGGACCTTCGAGCAAATCGAGTTGCTCGATGAGCTGCTGACGGAACGCGGGCATGTGCCAGAGCGTCTTGCCGGGGTTGGCCGCAGTCCACTGCTCGATCGCTTGTCGCTGCGACTCGGCCCAGCGTTCGACGACGGTTCGCAGCGCCGACCCTGGCTGAAGGCTGACGAGTTCCAGATCGTCCAGTCTGATGGGCGGCGCGAGTCGAAACTCGAAGCCGTTGCCGCTGGCGTTCAGGATGGACGGATCGACGTTGCCGAAATAGGCCAGGCCGATCCGCTCGGCGGGCCGATGCTCGCGCAGCCAGCGGGCCAGGCCAAGCAGGTCCTGGCCCCAGTCGATGTTCGAGTCGAGCAGATGGCGATGCCCGCCGGCTCGGCCGCCGGCCAGTTCGTTGAAGTACGCCAGGTGGTGCGGGTGCGAAACGGCCACGCACGCGACCATGTTCCACGCGATCGGACCCAGCACCGCCGCCGCTGCCACTCGGCCCGCGCTTAGCCAACAAGCCGCACACGACGCCAGCACAAACCAATAGGGAAACACGGGAAGGATGTAGCGCAGGCCCAGATTGATGTCGGTCAGAAAGCTCATTACAAACAACACCGCGCCCGCAGGCACTAGCAACACGACGGCATCAGCCACCCGCGCGCCGACGGCACTGCACGACTTCACTGTGGTCGTGCGTGCCACGCGAGCGCCCCACGCCAGCGCTAGGAGTGTGACCAGCCACAGGCCCAGTGGTACTTTGACCGCCAGGGCGTAGAGGTAGTACCACCACCAGCCGGTGCGGCGCAGCTCGCCGCGCAAGTAGACCGGGTACCCGCCGCCCTCGACGCCCTCCGACTCGAGCTTTTGTTCATCGAAGCCTTCGATGTAATGGCGCGGCAGCGGCGCCGGGACGTTGGCGAGCCAGGTGCGGGCGAACCTATTCTCACGGGCGAGCAGCACGCTGCGCCACGGGTGCGCGGCCGGCACCGAAGGCGGCGGCCCCAGGCGCCGAGGTGAGGTTAACGATCGGCTCAGAAAGGCGAACCGGCCGAGCGGCGTGAACGTGCCCTCGCACAAGTAGCCGGCGTTGATCGCCACCGCGCTGATGCCGACCATGCCAGCGCCGTGCAACAGGCCGTGGCGGAGCGTCGTCTTCCATTCAGCGGCGTGGCTGTTCGCATCGCATCGCCGCAACAAGCCCCAGCACATCCACACCGCCGGCCATATCAGATACAGAAGCAGCATGCTGAACTTTGTGAGTTGGGCCAGCCCCAGCAGCGCGCCCGCCGCAGCGGCACGCGGCCAGTTCGGTCGCTCGAGGTACCGC
Source organism: Planctomycetia bacterium (assembly GCA_036758585.1). GTDB lineage: Bacteria > Planctomycetota > Planctomycetia > JALXBF01 > JBGPMX01 > DAIOWH01. The sequence continues at coordinate 6,203 of DAIOWH010000113.1, read as the reverse complement.
CAGAACGCAAAGGTCGCCGCGAACCCGGCCGCCGTGGCGCCCATGTCGGTGGTCACAAGCCCGGCGTGCGCGATCGTGTTTGGACAGAATGTCCAGAGCGCCACAGCAAGCAGGCCCGCCGCGTCGCCAAACAGTCTGCGTGACCACAAGAACACGAGCCCGCCCGTGAGCACCGACAGGGCGACGACCACCAGCCGCGCGCGAAAGTAGATGGCGTCGTAGCGAGCGGCGTTGGCGTACATGAACTCCCAGCCGAAGGCCCACGGGCTGAGCGGCATGCCGCTCAGCCGGCTCGACTCCCAACTCTTCGAGTAGTCGACCGTGGGCGCGGCGGCGAGCGCGGGCAATGCGGCCAACAGCTTCACGAGCGGCGGGTTGTGGTGATACAACTCGAAGCTGCCGGTCTGCCAGTACGAGATCCCCGCGGGCAAGTGGCCCACCTCGTCCACAGTGACGGCCTTTTGCCGCAGGGTGTCGATGGCGAGCAGCGCGTGAACAAGCAGCAGGACGCCAGCGGCGAACCACGGCCATCGGGCAGGGGCGGCCGCGCGAACCACGTGGAGTTCGTGTCCAGCACGCGGTCTTGCCTGCACTGAGTCGGGTTCGTTGCGATTCACTGCCCCATCATACGATGCGCGGCCGGGTGAGTTCAGGTCACGAGACGAGTTTCGCCATTGCCTTGAAGTCGTCGCGCAACGACCGATAGAGTTGTGTGTAGACCGGATATGCGCGCGCGTACGTCGTGATGGTCCGGCGGTCGGGCGCGGTTTCGCTGACCACTCGGATCGTGGCGTCGCAGGCCTCGGCGATCGTCTTGTACGCGCCGGTGCCGACCATGGCCAACAGGGCGACGCCGTAGGCCGGGCCCTCTTCGGCGTTGATCGTGGCCACTTTCTGGCCATAGATGTCGGCCTGCACTTGTCGCCAGAACCTGCTGCGTGCGCCGCCGCCGGAAAGGCGAATCTGTCGGATGGGCACCCGCATGGCTTTGATGATCTCGAGGCTGTCGCGCATGGCGTAGGTCGCGCCTTCGAGTACGGAACGCGCGAGGTGCGCCGGGCCGTGCCGTACGGTCAGGCCGATCCAGGCGCCGCGTGCGTCGGGGTCGGCGTGCGGCGTGCGTTCGCCGGTGAGGTAGGGCAGGAAGAAGAGACCCTCGCTGCCGGCTGGCGCTTCGGCGGCTTGGGCGGTGAGCAACTCATACGGGTCGACGCCGCGCCGCGCCGCCTCGGACACGGCGGCCGCGCCGAGCTTGTTGCGAAACCACTGAAAGCTGCCGCCCGCCGACAGCACCACGCCCATCACGTGCCACTTGCCGCGCACGGCGTGACAGAAGGTGTGGACGCGGCCGAGCGGGTCGATCTGCACCTTGTCGCTAAAGGCGAACACGACGCCGCTCGTGCCCATCGTCGCCGAGATTACGCCAGGCTTAACGATGCCGTTGCCCACGGCGCCCGCGGCCTGATCGCCGCCGCCGCCCACCACCGGCGTGCCCGCGGGAATACCCAGCTCGGCCGCAGCCGACGCCGTGACTCGCCCGGACACCTCGTCCGACTCGAAACAATCCGGCAACAAGTCCGCGTCGAGATCGAGCCGCGCGAGCAGTTTCTTGCACCACGTGCGCTTGGCGACGTCGAGCAGCAGCGTGCCCGATGCGTCGCTCACCTCGGTCGCGTACTGCCCCGTGATTCGGAACCGGACGTAGTCCTTGGGCAGCAGCACCTTACTGGTTCGGTCAAACGTGCGGGGTTCGTGGTTGCGCAACCAGAGAATCTTCGGAGCGGTGAAGCCCGTCAGTGCTGGGTTGGCCACGAGGCGCAGCAGGGCCTTGCGTCCGCCCGCGCGTTCTTCGATTTCGGCGCACTCGGCGGCCGTCCGCTGGTCGTTCCACAAGATCGCCGGACGCAGCACGCGGTCGCTCTTGTCGAGAAACACCGAGCCGTGCATCTGACCGCTCAGTCCGACGCCGACGACTTTGCCCTGGCCGCGAGCGTCGCGCGATCGTTCGATCTGGGCCATCGCCGTGCGCACGCTCTGAACGGTCGCCTGCCACCACTCGGCGGGATCCTGTTCCGACCAGCCTGGCCGAGGATGATGCGAGGTGTGCGGCGCAGTGGCCGAGGCGAGGATGACGCCCGATCGGTCGCAAATCAGCGCGCGCGTTCCCGACGTGCCCACGTCGATGCCAAGGTACAGAGCCATGGGGCGTCCCCTACTTGATCGGTGAATAGTCTGTCGGCTTCAAAAACAACGCTTCGACCTTGTCGACGATCTTGCCGTCCTTCTCGGTCTCGGCGCGGACTCGCTTCCATTCGGGGTCGTCTTGAAACGCCTTCCACGACTTGTCGCGGGCCTCGCGACTGGGATAGGCCAGGATGTAGACGAGCGTGTTCTCGGCGGCCGGGCCGTCGGTGGGGGTCCAGTAGCCGATGAGTTCCATGCCGTGCTTGACGAACAGCTTGTTCGTGTGGTTGCGAAAGCGCGCGTTGAGTGCATCCAGTTTTTCGGCCGGGCTGATGTACGTCCGCATCTCAAAGAACCGCTGCTTCGACGCGGTCGGCTTGTCCTTTTCGTCGGGTGCTGCCCGAAGTACGACGGCGCACGCTGCCACGATCGACATGACTAGCAGCGCGAGCGGCAGGGATAGTTGGAGCTTCGGCATGGCTGTGCCTCCTGTTGATGAAAAAACTGGGTGACTTTCGCATCCGCGTGCGTTATTTTCTGGAGCAGTCTGGGGCCGAGTCACGGCCTCGTCAAGCGGAAACTCGTGGCGGCATCTTTGAGTGAAAGGAACAATCATGGCAAACGTTCGTTCGTTGGTGGCGGCGGTGGTGGCGGGTTGCATCTGGGCGTCGGTCGCATCGGCCCAGCCGCCGGCGCCTCAACCCGGCCCCGAGCACAAGAAACTCAAGGAGCTCGAAGGCGTCTGGGACGCCACGATCAAGGCCGGACCGGACGAATCCAAAGGCACGGTGACCTATAAGATGGAACTCGGGGGTCTCTGGCTGGCGAGCGACTTCCAAGGCGAGTTCGGTGGGATGAAGTTCACCGGACGCGGGCTCGACGGCTACGACCCGGCCAAGAAGAAGTACGTGGGCGTCTGGGTCGATTCGTGGTCGACCGCTCCACTCGTGCTGGAAGGCACCTACGACAAGGAGGGCAAAGTACTGACCATGACCGGCGAAGGGCCGGGGCCTGACGGCAACCCGATGAAGTACAAAGCGACCACTGAACACAAGGACAAGGACACGATCGAGTGGACCATGTTCATGAACGGCCCGGACGGCAAAGAGGCGCCGATGATGTCGATCACGTACAAGCGCAAAAAGGCCGCAGCGGCGACCGCGCCCGCTGCGCCGGCCGCAAAGAAATAACCAGCGGGCAACCATGCCCGGATTTCGGGCTGTGAGGTCCGATCGTGCCAGACCCGTTGGCCAGTCCCTCTGTGCTCCGTGGGCGAGGTCGAGCCTTCGCTTCGGCCCGATGGAACCGGTCCGCGCAATCCGAGCAATCCGAAGACGCGAGTCAGCCGTACGTCCAGCCGGCCGAGGCCCGCACCTTCTCCATCGTCGAACAGGTGGTGTTGATCGCGGGCTTCGGCTGTGCGGGCGGATTCATGTCATACACCGATTCCTGGCCGAATCGCGTGGTAGACCCAGTCGCGCTGATCGTCTCGGTCTTGCTCTACCTGTCGATCGGCCTGGGTCTGAGCGGTCCGATCCTGGTGAGTTGGCGTGAACGGCTCGGCAAGCGTCGAGCGATCTGGGGGCTGGGCGAGGCGCTCTGGTTCGCGACCGGCATACTGGTTCAGGTTGTGGTGCTAACCGTGGTCGTCATACGGCGGTTCGGTCCCGGTGCGGCGGCGGTCGCGTACGTCGGACTCATGGTGGCTCTGCCAGTGGCCTACCTGACCGGAAACCCGGTGATTCAGATTCGCCGTGCGCCGCTGAGCTGGTCGAACCTGGTTGGCCTCGTGAGCGTGATGTTCTGGATCCTGACGATCGTGGCGATCGCCAAACTCAACGGTTCTTGATCAGCGTGCCGCCTGCACAAGGTGGCGTGATCCCGGAGCAAGTATGTCCGCCGCGCCTCGAAACGCGATCGACGAATCTCGCCTGCGAAACCATGTCGCACGCCTCGCAGCGAAGCCGCGGCCGCCGGGCAGTGAGGCGCATCGCGCGGCGGCCGAATACGTCGAGCAATCTCTACGCGCGGCGGGATTGGAGGTTCGCCGCGACCCGTTCGGCTACGCGGGCTACGTCGGGACGAACCTGATCGCCGAGCCGCCGGACCGCGGTCAACGGGAACGTCCGCTGTTCGTGCTCGGTTCGCACTACGATTCGATCCCCGGCTCGCCCGGCGCAGACGACAATGCGACTGCTGTCGCCGCGCTCATCGAAATCGCCGCGTGCCTCGCGGCGGTAGCAGTGGGAAAGGAGAGTTCGACCAGCGACGTCTGGCTGGTGGCTTTCGACCTCGAAGAGTCTGGCCTGCTGGGAAGTACGCACCTGGCCGAAGCGCTGAAGCGATCTGGTCGTGAAGTCATCGGCATGGTATCGCTCGAAATGCTGGGCTACGCCGACCGCCGTCCGGGCAGCCAGAAAATGCCCGCACAACTTCGGGGCATGTATCCAGACACCGGCGACTTCATCGGCCTGGTTGGCAACCAGCGGTCGGCTGCGTTCCTAGAGCGGTTCGTCCGCCGGATGAATTGCGTCGCCGGGTTGAGAGTCGAGTCACTCGCCGTTCCGGGCGACGGCGAACTGCTTCCCGAATCCCGCCTCAGCGATCACAGCCCGTTCTGGGATCTCGGCTACCCCGCGCTCATGGTCACGGACACTTCGTTCTTTCGCAACCCACACTACCACCAGCCAAGCGACACGATCGAAACTATCGACTTCGCGTTTCTCGCCAAGGTGACCGAGGCTGTGCTGCACGGCGTCTGTGACTCGCTAAATGGCTTTGCGTGATTCTGGGAGTCCGCAGGGACAGTAGCCCGACGCGCCAGCGAGGGACCGGGCCTGATTTCTTGTGATTTCGCCATGTGCTCCCTCGCTGGCGCGTCGGGCTACTGTCCCAGAATCGTGCAAGGCTATTTAGACCTCATGCCAGCGACACGGTGACGATACTCGTCGTCGGGTCGGTGAGCGGCTGGGCCTTGAGGTCGTTGTAGGCCAGAGTGAACAGCGCCTCGTTGATGCGCAGGCTGCGCAGCGCGGTCGAGTCGTGCGCGACCTGACCCAGCAGGCTGAAGCCGGCCGACAGGTCCACCTACAAGACCCAGAATTCAGACTGATAGTGCCACTCGGGAATGCAGAATTCATCGTCGCAGGCCGCGTCGACGTATCGGCCGCCCTCCACAGGTATCGAGAGCACGCCGCTTTCAGCAAAGTAGGCAAACGCGTGGTGGTCCCATTCGGCCGCCGCCCCAGCCGCCTTCGGGCGTGATCAGGAACCGATCCACCGATCCAGGGGGGTATAAGCGGGGCTGTCCGGACTGTCCCCGTTCTGTCCCGCCGCCTTCAGAACGCTCACGAAAACGTGCATGCGTCATCGCCCGGTCGACTCATCTTTCCGTCGCCAAACTTCCGTGACGATAGTCCAGGCAGAACACCAGAAAGCGAGTACTGTGGGAGACGCCAAGATGTAGTCCCAAGCATAGGCTGGATCCAATGCTGCGTTGGCGCCGCCCAACAGTAATCCCACCAGGCACCCGAACACCGCGTTTCGAACCAGTCGATGCCAGAAGCCGATGGGATTCAGTTGGGGTCCCTGAATGTCTCGTTTCAGGCCCATGACGACACAGATCGCGAATACGACAAGAAAGCCAGCTAACGCATATGCTACGGAACTCCGCGCCGTTGGCTGGATCTCAACAAGGCCATGCACAACAGCGGACCACAAAGCGAATGGCAGTCCCCAAAGGATCCCCCTGACGGCGTACCGTCTGGTGTGGCGCAGTCGCGGCATGAAACAGCTCCGGCCGGCGGTTCCACAGACTATCGGAAAGACTAGAACTCTGAACTGGTCGCCTTGGTGCGCCGACCGAGGGCGTCGTATTCGTAGGATTCGCTCGTCCACATGCCGCCGCCCGTGGTCATGACCCAGGTGCGCCGGCCAACGCCGTTGTACTGGAACTGGTTCATCATGCTCATCGGATCGCTCTGGTCGGCCAGCCAGCCGCGATTGGTGTAGTTGGCCGT
>DAIOWH010000112.1:0-21491 GCA_036758585.1 Planctomycetia bacterium | reverse complement strand
CTAGCGTCCAGCGCACCCTGGTTCGCGAAGCTCCGTTCGATCGTGAAGTGCTGCGGCGCGGCCAGCGTGAAATTGTTGGCGACGCCCGCGGGCGTTCGCAGCGTCGCCCCACTCATCGAAATGGCCGACGTCGCCTCGACCGCAGCGTGCAAGTGAAACGGATCGCCGCCCCCAAGCACCGGTGCGGCGTCGCCGACCTGCCCAAAGTTCCGGCCCTTGAGCACTTCGTAATACGAAACATCAGAGAGCAGCACTCGCCGCTCAAGCCGCTCAAAGGACAACGCGCCGGTCGACCTGACCTTCCGCCCCTGTCCCTGACCTCCGAACCCTGTGATCCTCCACATGGTTGCCACCTCCCGCGGGCCATTGTACACCTCCTGCCAAGTGCGCAAAGTGTACATGGGTATCAACTCCCTGTTGAAATCGGACGATCCATCTCGCAGAATACTGCTCGTTGTCGCTGGTGGTCCTGTCCAGGAGGCGATTCATGCCACGAGAGCGATCAGAAAAGCTCGGGGCAGTCTTGTTGGTGCTGTGCCTCTGCTGTTCAGCCGCGTACGGCCAGCAAGTCACCGTAACCGCCCCGATGCACAGCGTCAGCGATAGTTTCTCCGAACGGATCGGCGTGAGTTTCGGGGGCAGCTACAACGGCATCGGGTTCAGCTTCCGGGGCCCGCAAAGCGGCGCGGGCGGCAGCGGACTCGACCCGAATGCCGGTGGGTCGATCAACATCCCGTTTCGCGGCGGAAACTTTTCGGGCGGCCTGTCGATCTTCGCCGGCCAGGGTTCGATGCGGAGCCTCTCGACGGTCGCGCCCATCATCACGCTTCAGAACGGAGTGCCGGGAGTCGTCGGCAGCGGCCTGGTGGTTCCGTTCGTCACGCGATTGGACCCCGTGGTGAGCGCCGGACCCGGCGTGTTTCAACCTCGTTCGATGAGCATCGCCCGCAGCCACTTGGAGAACGGTAGTGGCTGGCTTCAGTCCGCCCACAGCGGCCAAGCAGCCGTGGCGTTTGACGCTCCGCCGCCCCGGCAGCGTGCCGCCGCGCGAATAAGCCGACCGGCCGACGACGCCGATCGCACCGACTCGTCGGCCGACACGACCGCCGCCAGCAACCGCGCGGACGAGTTCCTGAGTCGCATCGCCGAGTACACCAGCGCTCCCTCACACGCCGCGGCCACGGCAGCGAACGCCACGTCGAAGGAACCGTCTGACCAGCCGCCCGCGAGCGCTTCCGAATTCGTTCGCCGCGGTCAGAAGGCCGAAGCCGACGGCAAGCGGAACGTCGCCCGAATCTTCTACCAGATGGCCCTGCGCCGGGCCGACCCAGAACTGCAGCGCCAGGTCCAACAGCGGCTCGACGCGCTCGACAAAGGCGATTAGCTCCATCGCCCAAATGGTCGCGACGCCACATCGACCCCAAGCTAGAGCGGCAAGGCGTCTTGACCCACGCGCGCACGCTGGCCAAGATGTTTCGCTCGTGACGAGGCACACAGCCGGGCCAATACGAAAGGACCTGATCGGATGTCGACTGAGAATCAACGGTACCTGAAGAGACGCCGCCATCGCCGCGCCAAGACTAAGAAGCTGCTGGCCCGGCTGGAGAAGGCGCCCGATGCACGCGAAAAGGCAAAGGTCATCGACAAGCTCTGGAAGGTCAACCCCTACGTGATCCCGCAGGGCGCCGCTAAGTAGCCGCCTCGACCACGCCCGCGCGTCGGCCGCGGGTGAACTCAAACCGGTCGCGCACATAGTCGACGTGTACGACCTCGCCGCGCGGGTGTTTGCCTTCCAGCATCTCAGTGGCCAGCCGATTCTGAATCCGCTGCTGGATCACTCGCTTGAGCGGCCGGGCGCCGTAGATCGGATCGTAGCCCTCGGCCGCTAGTTGCTCTTTGGCTGCGGCGGTCAATTCCAGCCGGATGCCCATCTCGTCGAGTTGGTCTCGCAGCCGATCGAGTTGGATGTCGACGATCCGGGTGATGTGCTCGCGGTCCAGGTTGCGGAACAGGATCACCTCATCGACTCGGTTGAGAAACTCGGGCAGGAACTGCCCGCGCAACGATTCCATCACCTTGTTGCGCGTCTCTTCCTCAATCGCCTCGATCCGTTCGTGGCTCCCGCCGGTCTGCTTCCGGCGCCCGCCTTCGGCGATGTACTGACTGCCGACGTTCGACGTCATGATCAGCAACGTGTTCTTGAAGTCGATGGTTCGTCCCTGCCCGTCGGTCAGGCGGCCGTCGTCGAGCACTTGCAGCAGCACGTTGAAGACGTCACGGTGCGCCTTTTCGATCTCGTCCAAGAGCACGACGCTGTACGGTCGGCGGCGGACCGCCTCGGTGAGCGCCCCACCCTCTTCGTAGCCCACGTATCCCGGCGGCGCGCCGATCATGCGGGCGACCGAGTGCTTCTCCATGTACTCGCTCATGTCGATCCGCACCATCGCGTTGTCGTCGTCGAACAGAAACTCGGCTAGCGCGCGGCACAACTCCGTCTTACCCACGCCGGTTGGCCCAAGAAACAGGAACGACCCGATCGGCCGCTTGGGATCCTTTAGGCCCGCCCGCGCTCGGCGCACGGCGTTGGCAACGGACGTGATTGCGTCGTCTTGGCCGACGACTCGCTGCCGAATCTTCTCCTCCATCTGCAGCAGCTTCTCTTTTTCGCTTTCGAGCAACCGGGCCACGGGAATGCCGGTCCACGACCCGACGACCTCGGCGATGTCCTCATCGGTCACTTCCTCCTTGAGCAGTCGGGGTCCGCTCGGCGCCTTGTCGGCGAGCTTTCGCTCGACTTCGGCCAACTCGCCTTGGGCCTTGCGCAGTCGCTGGTCGAGTTCGTAGGCGGCCTGATAATCCTCGTTGGCGTTCGTCTGACGGGCGCGGGCGAACATGCGATCGTACTCCGTTCGGAGCCGCTCGATTTCTTGCTTCAGCGGCTGGACGCGCCCCAGTACTTCCTTTTCGTTTTGCCACTGCGCCCGCAGTCCGCTGACACGCTCGGTCGTCTCAGCGATATCTCGTTCGATCGCTTCGAGTCGTTCGCGGCTGGCGGCGTCTTTCTCCTTGCGCAGCGCCGTCGCCTCGATCTGCAGCCGCGTCAACTGCCGCGAGGCCTCGTCGATCTCGACGGGCATCGAATCGATTTCCATGCGCAGACGGCTGGCGGCCTCGTCCATCAGGTCGATCGCCTTGTCGGGCAGGAAGCGGTCGGCGATGTATCGGTGCGATAGCACCGCGGCGGCCACGATCGCGGCGTCGGTGATGCGGACGCCGTGGTGTCCTTCGTAGCGTTCCTTCAATCCGCGCAAGATCGATATGGAATCTTCGACCGACGGTTCACCCACAAACACCGGTTGAAACCGCCGTTCGAGCGCGGGGTCCTTCTCGACGTGCTCGCGGTATTCGTCGAGCGTCGTGGCCCCCACGCAACGCAACTCGCCGCGGGCCAGCGCGGGCTTGAGCAGGTTCGATGCGTCCATCGCTCCCTCGGCCGCCCCGGCTCCGACTACCGTGTGCATCTCGTCGATGAACATGATGTACTGGCCGTCGCCCTGCTGGATGTCGCGGAGCACGGCCTTGAGTCGGTCTTCGAACTCGCCGCGATACTTGGCCCCGGCGATCAGGGCGCCCATGTCGAGCGCGATCACACGCTTATTCTTGAGCCCCTCGGGAACGTCGCCCGCGACGATCCGCTGAGCCAACCCCTCGACGATTGCGGTCTTGCCCACGCCCGGCTCGCCGATGAGCACCGGGTTGTTTTTCGTGCGTCGCGAGAGCACTTGAACCACGCGCCGAATCTCTTGATCGCGGCCGATCACCGGATCGAGCTTGCCCTGTTCGGCCAGCTCCACCAGATCGCGGCCGAACCGCTGCAGCGCCTGGTATTTGTCTTCGGGGTTCTGGTCGGTCACGCGCTGGCCGCCGCGCAGCGACTGCAGCGCGGCGACCAGGTCCGCCTCATCGACGGCGTTGAGCTTGAGCAACTCCTTTGCCTTGCTCTCGACTGCGGCGAGCGCCAACACAAGGTGCTCGGTGGACGTGAACTCGTCCTTCATGCGTCGAGCATGCTCTTGGGCCGAGTCAAAGACCTGATTCAGCGACGACGACAGATGCAGTTGGCCGTCTCCACCACTCACGCGCGGCAGATGCCGCAGCTCGGACTCAACCATCTTGGTGAGCTGCCCGACGTTGGCGCCGACCTTGCCCAGCAGTCCGCGCACGATTCCTTGCTCTTCCTCGAGCAGTGCCGCAAAGAGGTGCAGCGGATCAAGCTGTTGGTGGCCGCGGTCGGTCGCGAGGCCTTGTGCCCGCTGTACCGCTTCCTGGGCCTTGACGGTGAACTTGTCAAATCGAACGGCCATGCTTCTGTTCCTCCAACCCCGAAGCACACATTCCGGGGTCAGGTGTACGTTTTTCGGATTTGGCCGGGCAACGTTCTCGGAAACAGTCGGAGGTCACCCCCGGCCTTATCCGAAAAACGTACACCTGACCCCTCCGCAGCCCTACTTCTTTACCTCGAAGTCGGCATCGATGATGCCGTCGTCCTTGCCGCCGCTCTTGCTGCCCGCACCTGGGGGCGGCGGCGGGCCGGCCTGAGCGCCTTCCTTCTGATACAGGTGCTTGGCCAGTGCGTGGCTCGCCTGCTGCAGCTCCTCCACTGCCTGCTTGATTGCGGCAGCGTCGTCGCCTTTGGATTTCTCCTTGACGTTCTCGATGGCCCGCTCGACAGCCTGCTTGTCGGCGTCGCTGAGCTTGTCGCCATGCTCCTTGAGCAGCTTCTTCATTTCGTAACTCATCGTGTCGGCCTGGTTGCGAGCCTCAGCCAGCTCGCGCTTGCGGCGATCGTCTTCGGAGTGAGACTCGGCCTCCTTGCGCATCCGGTCGATTTCCTTCTCGCTCAGCCCGGCCGAACTTTCGATTCGCACCGACTGTTGCTTTTGCGTGCCCAGGTCCTTGGCCGCCACATTCAGAATGCCGTTGGCGTCGATGTTGAAGCAGACCTCGATCTGCGGCATACCACGCGGCGCGGGCGGGATGCCCTCGAGGTTGAACTGGCCGAGCAGCCGATTGTCGCCGGCCATTTCGCGCTCGCCCTGAAACACCCGCACGGTCACCGCCGTCTGGTTGTCGTCGGCAGTGGAGAATGTCTGCTTCTTTTCTGTGGGGATCGTGGTGTTGCGCTCGACCAGCTTCGTCATCACACCGCCCAGCGTCTCGATACCGAGCGACAGTGGCGTCACGTCGAGCAGCAGGATGTCCTTCACCTCGCCCGTCAACACGGCACCCTGGATCGCCGCGCCCACGGCGACCACTTCGTCCGGGTTCACGCCCTGATGCGGGTCTTTTCCGAAGATGCTCTTCACGACCGCCTGAACCTTCGGCGTTCGCGTCTGGCCGCCGACGAGCACCACCTCGTCGATGCTGCTCGGCTTGAGCTTCGCGTCGGCCAGCGCCTGAAGCACCGGCTTCTTCAGCCGGTCCACGTACTTGTCGATGATCTGTTCGAACGTCGACCGCGTGAGCGTCATCTGCAGGTGCTTTGGTCCACTCGCGTCGGCCGTGATGAACGGCAGGTTGATCTCGGCCTGCTGTTGGTAAGACAGATCTTTCTTAGTTCGTTCACAGGCCTCCTTCAATCGCTGGAGCGCCATCGCGTCCTTACGCAGGTCCACGCCGTTTGTGGACTGGAACTCGTCGGCGACGTAGTTGACGATGTCTTCGTCGAAATTGTCGCCGCCGAGATGAGTGTCGCCGTTCGTCGACAGCACTTCAAAGACGCCGTCGCCAACATCCAAGATCGATATATCGAACGTGCCGCCGCCCAAGTCGAATACGGCGATCTTCTCGTTCTTCTTCTTGTCGAGGCCGTAGGCCATCGCCGCAGCGGTCGGCTCGTTGATGATCCGCGCGACCTCAAGCCCGGCGATCTGGCCGGCGTCCTTTGTCGCCTGGCGCTGGCTATCGTTGAAGTAGGCCGGTACGGTGATCACGGCCTTGCGGACCTTGTGACCAAGATACGCCTCGGCCGCCTCTTTCAGTTTGCGCAGCACAAAGGCCGACACCTCGGGCGGCGTGTGCAACTTGTCACCCACCTTGACCTTTACAAACTCGCTCGACGCGCCGACTACCTCGTACGGCACCATCTTCTCTTCGACATCCACCTCGCTGTGGCGACGGCCCATGAACCGCTTGATCGAATAGACCGTACGCCTCGGGTTCGTCACGGCCTGCCGTTTGGCAGGATCGCCGACGAGAGTGTCGGCCTTGTCGGTGAACGCGACGACACTCGGCGTCAGTCGGTTGCCTTCCTGGTTGGCGATGACCTTAACCTCGTCGCCCTCGCGTACCGCAACGACGGAGTTGGTTGTCCCCAAGTCGATTCCGATAATCTTTTCACTTTCAGCCACAGCCATCGTTCCTTTCTGTATCCACGGGCTGCAGATGCGAAAACGGGCTACGTCACACGGCAGCAAAAAACCGCGGATGTTCGAACGAGACGCAAACACTGTGCCTATGATGTTGCGATGGGATGTCTTGAACTTAACTATTTATAAAATATTAACTTATATCACTAATGACAAATGAACCTATTGGACTGTGCGCCTCTGGAATGCCAACTTGGCATGTGTGGATACACCAGGGTGAATTCCTTGACAGCGTAACGGGCCGTGTTTATAAGGTGTGCCGTGTTTCGGTCTTTCCGTCGTCGGCCAAAACCGAGAAGAGACCATCACAAGGCCGAACCTATGTCGTCGAAGCGAAAACCGAAATCTGGCCACTCCAAACCCCTTTCACTGAAACAGCTTAGAGATCAGATCGATCGGCTGGATCGAGACTTACTGCGCCTGGTTAACGATCGAGCGTCGTTTGCTTCTCGAATCGGGGAAGTGAAACACGAGGCGGGGATGGAGATCTACTCGCCTGGGCGTGAGGATGAGGTGCTGTCTCATATCGTGACAGCGAATCCCGGACCTCTCCAGGAACAATGCGTGCGGGCGATCTTTCGCGAACTCATGAGCGGCTCACGGGCGCTTGAGAAGACGTTGAAGATCTCCTACCTCGGACCGCAGTACAGCTTCAGTCACTTGGCCGCTTTGGAGAAGTTTGGGCAGTCGGTCGACTACATCCCGGTCGGCAGCATTCAGGCGGTGTTTGAGGAGGTGAACCGGGGTCACGCCGATTTTGGACTGGTGCCTGTCGAGAATTCGACAGATGGCCGAATCTCGGACACGCTGGAGATGTTCACCCGTCTGCCGCTGCAGATTTGCGCCGAAGCGCGCCTTCGTGTGCACCACAATCTGCTCGCTAAGTGTCCGCAATCGGATATCCGACGCGTATACAGCAAGGAGCAGGCTCTGTCACAATGTCGCACGTGGCTGAGCAAGAACGTCCCGCAGGCCCAATTGATTCCAGTGGCCAGCACGGCGACAGCGGCGGAGTTGGCCGCCCGCGAGCCGAACGCAGCGGCCGTGGCTAGTCGCCAAGCCGCGACCCATTACGGCCTGGACATCGTCCAAGGCAACATTGAGGACGTACCGCACAACATAACACGGTTCGCCGTGATCGGCGACCAGCCCAGCCAGCGGACAGGTCGCGACAAGACAGCGATCATGTTCCAGATTCCGCACAAGCCCGGTTCGCTGTCAGACGCGCTAATGGTCTTCAAAAAGAACCGCGTGAACCTGACATGGATTGAGTCATTTCCTTCGCGCGAGGCGGAGCAGGAGTATTTGTTCTTTGTCGATTTCGAGGGACACGCGACCGACGGTCGCACACGCCGCACGTTGGCCGCCCTCGAACGACGCTGCCAGCGACTGGTGACGCTCGGTTCGTTCCCGATGAGCGACTGCCTCGACGCGTAGTTGCGGGCAATACAGCGCCTCGCTCGGACAAACACGCCGCGAGTCTGCACCGGCGTGTCAATGAACTCCGACCCACACCCTTCGCAGACTCGGGGTGTGCCATCCATCCATGATCATCGTCTTGAAACCTGGTTCCGGCGACGCCGAGATCGAACACGTCTTGGAACGGATCGCCGAGTTGGGACTGACGCCGCACCTGAGCCGCGGCGAACAGCGAACGATCATCGGCGTCATCGGCGATGAAGACACGTTGCGAGTCGCCCCGCTGTCGGCAATCCCAGGCGTTGAGCAGGTGCTGCCGGTCCTCAAGCCGTTCAAACTCGCCGGACGTGAGATCCACCCGAATGACTCAGTGATCAACGTGCGCGGGGTCAAGATCGGTGGCGGCTGGCTGGGCATGATCGCTGGTCCGTGCGCCGTCGAGAGCGAGGAGCTGCTCGTCGAAATCGCCGGGCAAGTGAAGGCCGCCGGCGCCAACATTCTCCGGGGCGGCGCGTTCAAGCCGCGAACCAGCCCGTATAGCTTTCAGGGTTTGGGCGAAGATGGCCTGAAGATCCTGCGATCCGTCGGCGACCGGTTCGATATGCCCGTCGTGACTGAGGTCATGGATCTGCGCCAGGTTGAGCTGATCGATCGTTACGCCGACATGTTCCAGATCGGCGCACGCAACATGCAGAACTTCAACCTGCTCAATGAAGTCGGACAGACCCGCAAGCCCGTGCTACTCAAGCGGGGCATGAGTGCGACCGTGAAGGATATGCTTATGTCGGCCGAGTACATTTTGTCCGCGGGCAATCCGAGCGTGGTGCTTTGCGAGCGCGGCGTACGCAGCTTCGAGGATTCCACTCGCAACATGCTCGACATGAGCGCGGTGCCGAACGTACACGGCCTCAGCCACCTGCCGATCATCGTCGATCCAAGCCACGCGACGGGGCGCCCCGACCTGATTCCGTCGCTGGCGTGCGCCGCGGTGGCGGCGCGGGCTGACGGCGTACACATCGAGGTACACAGCCGGCCGGAACGCGCACTGTCTGACGGCTCGCAGGCCCTGTTGCCCGCACAATACGCCACGGTGATGCAGCAGATCCAGAAGATCGCCGTGGTGATGGGCCAGACCATCAGCGCCGCTGGCGGAGCGCCGTGTGGAGGACAACGATGAGGCCAAAGTTCGTCGCCGGCAATTGGAAGATGAACACAACCCGCGCGGAGGCCGCGGCCCTGGCCGCCGAGGTCGTCAACGGCGCCGCTCCGTATCCCGGCGTGACCATGGCGCTCTGCCCGCCGTTTGGGTACTTGGAGACCGTCGGCCGTACGGTTCAGGGTTCGGCCGTCGCTCTCGGGGCGCAGAACCTGTATCACGAGGCGAAGGGGGCGTTCACCGGCGAAGTCTCTGGTCCGATGCTCGTCGACCTCGGCTGCACCTACTGCATCGTTGGGCACAGCGAGCGGCGCCACGTGCTGGGCGAGTCGGATGCGGTCGTTCGTCGCAAGGTGAAGGCCGTCATCGCAGCCGGACTAGCGCCCATCGTCTGCGTCGGAGAACTGCTCGGCGAGCGCGACGGGGGCGAGACGAATGACGTCGTGGCCGCACAGGTACTGTCGGCCGTCGCCGGGCTAAGCGAAGATCAGGCGGCGAGACTGGTGTTCGCCTATGAGCCGGTTTGGGCGATCGGCACTGGCCGCAACGCAACGCCCGAACAGGCTGAGGAAGTTCACAGTCACATACGCAAGATTCTGACTCAACGCTATAATGCGAGCCTTGCCGACCGAACTGTCATTCAGTACGGCGGCAGCGTAAAGGCGTCCAACGCCGAGTCGTTGCTCGCCCAACCGAACGTGGACGGCGCGCTCGTGGGCGGAGCCAGCCTGCAGGCCGCGGAGTTCCTCGCCATTGTGGCCGCCGCGCGGCGCGTGCTTGGTTCCTGACGTCAGTTCTTGCAAGGAGAGAGTCGTGGGTATCCTTCAGTACGTGCTCTACACTGTGCTGCTCATCGGCAGCATCTTCCTGATCCTGTTGATCCTCATTCAGAAGGGTCGCGGCGGCGGCTTGGCCGGCGCGTTGGGCGGCATGGGCGGCTCCAGCGCGTTTGGCACGCGAGCTGGCGACGTGTTCACTCGCATCACGATCGGCGCCGCTGCGGTCTGGTTCCTGGCCGCGATGATCCTCGCTTTTATCAATCTGAGCAGCGGGGCCGGCACATACAGGAACCCCGGAGTCACACGGTCGAGTTCGCAGGAACAGACCGATGGGTCGCCGTCCGGTGGACCAACTCCGTCGGACGACGAGCCCGACAAGAGTTCGGAAACCAAATCGCCACCCGACGACAAAACACCGGATGAAAAACCGGCCGAGCCGGCGCCCGACCAGAAGAAGCCCGGGTCGGACCAACCCGACGAGGACAAAGACAAAGCCAGCGACAAGCCCGCGGAAACCAAGAGCAACGAGTGATGCACGTAAGGAGTCGCCTTGCTACTGAGCATGACAGGTTTCGGGTCCGCACGACTGGAAGACGCCGACCTGCAAGTATCGGTTGAGATTCGATCGGTCAACAACCGGTACCTGAAGATCAGTACGAAATGTGTCGAGCCTTACGGGGTCTTCGAACCGGAAATCGACCGACTGATCCGCGCAAGGATCAACCGCGGCACCGTGCAGGTCGTGCTGCGGATCCATCGCGAACTGTCGGCCGAAGACTTCCGCCTCAGCCCTACCGCGATCCAAAGTTACGTCGACCAACTGCGCGCGGTCCACAAACAGTTGGACGTTGGGACAGTGCTCGGCCAGTTACTGGCGCTTCCGGGTGTGGTCGAGGACGGAGACTCGACCAGTTCCGATCCGATGGAGCTGTGGCCGCGCGTGGGACCGGTCGTGCAGGCCGCCGCCGATCGGCTCGACAAGATGCGGGCCGACGAAGGTACGGCGATGCGGCGCGACCTGAGCGAGAACTGCGCCGTCATTGGCCGACACTTGACTCACGTGGCCGCGCGAGCGCCGCAGGTCGTCGAGCTGTTCCGCGACCGATTGCACGAGCGCGTGCAGACGCTGCTCGCGAAGTTCAACGTCGCCATCGACCGATCTGAGCTGATCAAGGAGGTGGCAATCTTCGCCGAGCGCAGCGACATCGCCGAAGAGATCGCTCGGTTGCGCAGCCACTTGGACCAGTTCGCCGCCGTACTCGAGGAGCCGGAATCGAGCGGCCGCAAACTGGAGTTTCTCAGCCAGGAGATGTTTCGCGAGGTCAACACCATCGGATCGAAGGCAAGCGACGTCGAGATCAGCAAGCACACCGTCGAAATGAAGGGTGCGATCGAACGCATTCGTGAGATGATCCAGAACGTGGAATGAGTGCAGCCAAGGGAAAGTTGTTTGTACTGTCGGGTCCGAGCGGCAGCGGCAAGAGCACGGTGATCGATCGGCTGCTCGCCGAGTCGCCGCTGGAACTTGTGGTCTGCCCGTCGGCCACGACCCGCCCGCCGCGCGCCGACGACCAACATGCCAAGAAGTACATCCACATGGACCACAGCGAGTTTGACCGGTCGCGGCGCGACGGCAAGCTGCTCGAGTGGGCCGAGGTGTCGGGCCACTGGTACGGCACGCCGCGCCAACCGGTCGACGAGGCTCTGGCCGCCGGTCGTTCGGTGTTGCTCGAGATTGACGTACAAGGCGGCATGGCGGTAAAAAGCATCTTCCCGGCCGCCGTCATGATTTTCTTGAGGGCCGGGTCGATCGACGAGTACGAGCGACGCATTCGCCGCCGTGGGACCAACAGCGAAGACGACATCGAGCGGCGACTGGCCGCGGCGCGCCGCGAACTGGAGGCCGCCGCACAATACGATTATCAGGTGACCAACGACGATCTCGACCGCACTGTCGGCGAGTTGCGCAACATCCTCGAACGTTTGGGAGGTACTGCCCGTGTATGAAGAACTGAAGGAAGAGGCGATCGTGAACAAGGTCGGTGGACGATTCAAACTCTCGTCGCTGATTCAGAAGCGACTGGTCGCACTGAACAAGGGCGCCCGACCTCTCGTGGACCTGCGCACTCACGACAAGATGGCTCTCGTGATCCAAGAGATCATGCAGGACAAGATATTCCTGGACACTTCCGGGAAGCTCCGCACCATCGAATCACTGAGCGCCGAACTGAAGGGCGACCGCGGCATGGACGACGTCGACCTGAGCGATGAGTAGTAACCCGTCATGCGGCAATGCGAGCTGCTCGTGGGCGTGTCGGGCGGGATCGCCGCGTACAAGGCGGCTGATCTCGTGTCTAAGTGCGTCCAGGGCGGCGCGTCGGTTACGGTAGTCCTCACTCGGGCCGCGCGTCGATTCATCGGCCGCACTACGTTCGAGGCGCTCACCGGTCGTCCCGTGTACTCCGATTTGTTCTCGCCGCGCGAACACTATCGCGGCGAGCATATCGGCTTGGCCCAACGCGCCCAGTTGATTTGCGTCGCACCGGCCTCGGCCGACGTGCTGGCCAAGTTCGCCCTCGGCATTGCCGATGATCTGTTGTCGACCATCGTTCTCGCCACGACCGCACCGGTGATATTGGCCCCGGCCATGAACTGCGAGATGTGGGCCAAGCCTGCGGTGCAGCGCAACGTCGCCCAGTTGCGCCAAGACGGCATGACGATCGTTGAACCCGACGAAGGCTGGTTGAGTTGTGGCCAGATCGGCGCGGGCCGCATGGCCACTCCCGAGAGGATTCTGCAGGCGATCGAAGATCGGCTGCCCAAGCCATGCACGTCTTGATCACCGCCGGACCGACGCGCGAGCACCTCGACGACGTGCGGTTCATCACCAACGCATCGAGTGGCCGCATGGGCTACGCGCTCGCCGCCTCCGCGATCGCGCGTAGATGGCGGGTAACGCTTGTAACCGGCCCCGTGTCGCTGCCGCCGCCGGCCGGCGCCGAGCTGCGGCGAGTCACGACCGCGCTCGAAATGTTCGACGCCTGCCTCGGACTTCTACAGCAAGTCGACGGCGTCATTGCCGTCGCCGCTGTCGCCGACTATCGACCGGCCCAGCGTGTCGTCGGAAAAATCCACCGCACGGCCGACGCCTTGCGAGTGGAACTCGTACCCAACCCTGACATCCTGGCGGAGCTCGGTCGCCGCAAGACCCACCAGTGGACCGTCGGATTTGCCGTAGAGACGACGGACCTCGTTGAGCGGGCACGGGCAAAGATGGCCGCCAAGCTCTGCGACGCGATCATCGTGAACCGCACCGACGCCATGGAGTCGGCCGACACAAGCATTCAACTCATCGCGCGTGCGGACGTGCCGGGCCTGGAGTTTCAGGGCGCGAAGGAACTCGCCGCCGATCGGATCATCGAGTGGATCGCTGCGTCGTTGGCTTCGACTCCTCGCTGACGCAGTCCGAGCAGCGCGATCGTAACGCACCAGAGCAGCGCCACAACCACCACCCGCCGAGTCACGCGATCGGGCGTCGCCGAAGCGGCGACGAGCGCGACAACGCCGCGGCCGGAATAGAAGAGCAGGGGAGGCACGAGCGGCGCCAGGAATCGGTCGCCCGCTGCAATCGGTACGTACCAGGCGAAGAAGCCGTAGAACATCGCCAGCCACACGGCCAACAGACCGACCTCGCGCCGATCCGACCCGATCACCCCGACGCACGCCGCCAGCAGCACGACCATGCCGACGAGCGGACGACTCTCGCCGCACGTCGCCGGCCCGAGGCTTCGCAGCAGAATGAGCCCTTCCCAGCCCAGTCCGGACAACGCTCGACCGGCTATCTCGCTCGCCGAGTGCGAGCCGACGTAATCCCGCGCAGCCGACCACGTGCCGCGGAAGTCCATCCGCACGCCTTCGTCGAAGCTGTCGGCAAACAGGAACCGAGTGTTGTAGCTGTACAGCGGGTCGCCAAACGCCTGCACGTTTCGCGCGATGAGCGGACTCGCCAAGACCGCGAAACCAACCATCGCAAGCCAACTCCAGCGTCGCAGCCTTGCCAGCGACATACTCGCGATCACGAAGCCGACCACCAGGAACAGCGCCGACGCCTTCGTCAAGTACGCGAGGCCCAACCAGCCGCCGACCGCTACCGCTTGAACCGGTATCCGCGACGACGTCCTGAACGCGCCGGCGGCCGTAAACCACGCGAGCACCGTCCACGTGAGCAGTATGATCTCGCACGCGACGATGGTTGCCGACTGCAAGCACACGCTGTTGGTGGCGAGCAACACAGCTACGACACCAACAGCGTGTGCTTGCAGTCGGCAACCATCGTCGCGTGCGAGATCATACTGCTCACGTGGACGGTGCTCGCGTGGTTTACGGCCGCCGCGAAACTCTGGACAGGAACGAGCAGCAGTGGATAGAGCGGATGACGGTTCGCCTCGCCGTACGTTCCCAACCACAGCCTGCGAGTGAACTCGGCCAGCCCCATCTCTCGCATTTCGGCTGCGACGCGGAGGTAGTCGAGTTCGTCGTTTCCGGGCGGGGACTGAGCACACAGCATCCGGACGCCGATGAAAGCGTAGGTTGCTAGGGCCAGGATGCCGAGCAGCGTGCCCACACGCGGCGATCCGTTGGGCGGCGTGATGCGGAGCGGAGCCGACTGAACGCTGAACCACGCAGCGAATCGGGCGAGCCTGTTGGGCGAAGCGAACATGAAGCATGCCGATGCGACAGCTCCGGCGAGGGCCAGCATCATCGCAATAGCCGCGATCGGCGACAGCGAACCAATCACCGGGTCGGTGCTGCGATGCGTCGCCAGCATGAGCGTGGCGCCCGCGCACGCGGCGAGCCCCGCCAGCGCCACGGTCCGCAGCGGCCAGTGCCTTGGTGATCGGTTCATGCCCGACGGCTACGGCGATGGAGGAGACTTGAGGGCCGCAACCGCGGCGGCCGGATCGTCGAGATAGTCAAACGATGCACTGAAGAGGCGCGTCGTCTTGAAGACATCCGCCACATAAGCGTGAACGCCGCACATCGTGAATCGACCCCCCACCTCACGCAAACGCTTGCGCAACCCAATCAAGGCCCGCAACCCGCTGCTCGACACGTAATGTACGGCAGACATGTCGACCACCAGTCGCTTGGCCGCACTATCGCGGAGGTACTGTTCCAGCTCTTCTTCCAGCTTGCGTACGGTCGTGTCGGTGCGAAGTTCCGACAGGAGCAGCGTCAGAACCGGCACCCCGTCCTGCTCGTTGACCTGAAACAGTTGGTACTTGGGCGCGCTCATGCCAGTTCAGTCTCCTACTCGGCCGGCTCGATCACGGCAGACATCGATCCCTTGCAGCGAGGCAAGCGTTTGTCAGGCCCATAGGCGTGCACCTGGTCCTGCTTCAACTCGGCGTGCTCCCTGGTCGTGGTGAGCAATATCACCCGTCCCGCCGTGTCCACCTCTTTGGCCAACTGGAAACCCTTTTCGACCGGATAGCCAAAAAGGCTCATGAGCATTTCGATGACGTATTCGTAGGTATGATCGTCGTCGTTGAGCAGTATGACGTGATAGGGCGGCTGTCGCTTCGTGTGGTTCTTCTCTTCGACTTCCGGAACCGTTCGAGTCTTCTTCGACGGGATGGTGATTGTCGCGGAACTCACGGTCATGTCCCCATGAACAACGAAGTCCATTCCTGCCCACGATTCTAGCTCGTGTGGTACACAGCGAACAACGCGACTCTACTTGTCGTTCTTCGCTGGCGCCGCATCGGCCGGATCGGGTTGGCTTGTCTTGTCCTTTTTGGCCGGCTCCGCACCTGACGGTTCGGCGGGCTTCGCTGGTTTCGACTGTTCTCCCGGAGGCGGGTCCTTCGCGGACTCCGACTTGGCGGGCTCGGTTCCGGCGCCGGCGGCCTCGTCCTCCTTTGGTGGTTCGGGGAGCGGTTCCAGTTTCTTGCCGCTGATCGCCTCCATGTAGAAGCCAATGAGCGGTCGATACGGCGCGTCGTTGCGCACGGCAAGCGATTGTTCGAAGTGCCGCAGCGATTCGTTCGGCTCGCCGGCTTCGAGTTGCAGCATTCCGAGTTGGAATTCCAACCGCGCCTGCCGGTCGGCGTCGTCGACGCGATCGAACGGTTCCAGCGCCATGTTCAACACGCCGCCGTGGCGGATTCCGCCGACGGCGATGCTGATCATGTCTTTGATCATCGTGTGGCGGGTTTCGGCAATGGCCTTTTCCCAAAACGTCTTGGCGGCTTCGTAGTCGCCCTGCATGAGTTTCACCTTGCCCCACATCTCATCGAGCACTCCAGGCCTTTCACCCGCCGTACCTTCGATGCTGCGCAACTCGCGCTCGGCGCCTCGATCGACGTCGCCCGCCTGGCCGGTTCGAATGTACAGGTCCGCCAGCATGGGCGAGGCGTCGCCGCTGCCAAGCGACAGGGCTACGGCCTCGGTCAACTCCTGGATCGCCAGCCCGGGGCAGCCGCGTTGCAAGTAGTAGTTGACTCGCATTCCCGGACTGTTCAGCTCAGTACCCAACTGAATCATGTCGGATTTCACGCGCTCGATATTGATCTTCAGACGTTCTGAAATACCGATCAGGTCGGTCTTCGCTACGTTCTGGACCTGTCCGCCCTCCATCAAGATGGGTACCACGGCCTCTTCAGGCAGCAGGTTGATGGCGACATCCAAGTGCTCGTCGGCCAGATCAATGAAGTTCAGGGTGAGGTATCGAAAGGCCAGGTGCAAGCGACCCAGCACGTGTGTTGGGTTGGCGGTTACGAGCTGGTGCAACGCCGCCAACAACTCAAGGCGTCTGATGTCGTGGGCGTCGGGTTGCTGCCCCGTGGCGAGTTCCATGTTGAACAAGAAAAAGTAGGCGTCACTTAGCGCGGCGTAGCTTCTAGATGAGACGCGCTCCTCGTTGGCTATTTGCCTGCGAGCCGCACGCACCGCCAGCAGACAGTTCTCGGGCTGCAATTGCGGTTTCTCGGATGACTCGCTGCCGGCGACCAGTCGCGGATCGAGCAGGTGATCAGCGAGTTCGCTTTGACCCAGCGCGGTGCGGCGCGTCCGCCAAAGGCGATCAACGAACGTCGGGGGCGTAACCGGTGGGGGCGGATCGGGCAGACGTTCGGAGTTCGTCTTGAATGCCAATCGTGTTGGATCAAAAGTGTTTTGTCGAAACCACGCCGCGTCTGATGCAAGCGGGTGATCAACGGGGAAATCGACGCGACCAAAAACCGCATGCGTTGAATCCAGATGCACTAGTTTCCAGTCCTTGCTGCCAAGCATGGCGCCGAACGTGCGACGAAACGTAACCCGATCGGCCTGCAATCCCAGGTTCAACAAGACGTGGCTGACGCTGTGTTTGTCCAACACGGGTTGCCAGGCGCGCTTGTCATCGTCGCGCAATGCCAACTTCAGAGTTGTGAACTCGTCGAGCAGCGGACGGTGCAAAGAGGCTCGGCCGTCGACATAGACTTGGTTGGGATAGTTGGCCCAGATGAGCAGATTGCCTTGAAGTGGCACTGTGTTGATCGCTCGCCCCTTCAGGTTCGCTGCCCGCAGCAACCGGGCCGCATCCAGGTCAATGCCTGCCCAACGAATTCCAAAACCAAACGTGCTGGAAGCGCCCGCGCCGATCCAGCCGGTTATCGCGGCGAAGGCCAGAGCCGCCAAACCTGCAACCGTAACGGCCCGGCCTCCCTGCGACCAGACTAGCCAACCGCGCGTGATGCGAGTCTCCTCGCCAAACCGGCGCACAAACCACTCCTGGCCGTTCAGCGAGAGCGTTACACCCGCCGCCAGGGCAGCCAACCCGACGAAACGGTACGCCACCAAGAACAGGCCGGTGAACACCACCAGGACGACCACGCGCGATTTCGGTATCGCGCGACGATTCATGAAACTCGACACGATCGCCAGCACAATCAACGCTGTGGTGACCATCATTGGCAGGTAGGCCGCGAGTACACTGGACCGACTTCTGATCGCGGGGACTGCGACGGCCGTCGTCAGAGCGCGACTCAAGGGCGGGGCCAAGTCTGGCGCGATCGTGATCAAGTCACTGCCGCGCTCCAGCGCGCGGTCGATCCACTCGGCGTCTAGGCCGCACACCGTCCCCAGTGACGCCGCCACAAAGTCCAACCGACCGAGCATGGTTGCGATCCAAGAGAACGATTGCCCCCAAACCAATACGTGAAATGGGTTCACCAGCGTAGCCACAATGCTCGCGGCGACGGCCGCACCCAACGTGCCCAAATCTGCCGCGCGAGTGCGACTCACTAAGTTGCACAGGAGCACAATAACAGGCGGCAACAGACCGATAGCGAAGAGGCCGTCCAGGTTGACCCAGACCAATTCGAGAGGAACAAGCAGCCAGACTCGTCCCGGTCGGCCACTGTCGAATTGCCAGAGAATCCAAAAGACTATCGCCAGGAAGAATAAGCTGAACACCTCGGGGCTGAGGGTCAAGCGGTCGCTCATTCCTACCAACGTTGCGACGGTCACGACCGACGTCCACCAGAACGTCGACTCGGGCCGACGAACAAACAGAAGCACACCCGCAGCCGCCGCCAGCAACACACACTTGAGAACGACCGGCGACATCAACTTGATCAGTCCGCCGCCGCCAGGCGATTGATAACGAGCGATGGCCCGGAATGACGGTTGGCCCGTGAGGGGATCGTCGGGCGCAGCCTTCAGGCCCGCTCGCCGCACTTCCTCCGCCATGCGTTCCGCGGCGAGTCGCATTGCGGCCGAGTCACTCTTGGTCGCGGAATCACGCAATTCGGCCAGTGCGCGATCGAACGACGTCAACGTCTCTTTCGGCAGCGGCTTGTTCGTGTCGCGCCCCATTTCGTCCAGTTTCGGCTTTCGCGAATCCTCCAGAAGCTGCTGGTACTCATCCGCGAGATGCAACACCCGCGAACGACTCTCCGCCAACTCTACGCGGTATAAAGCCCAGTCGAACAGCCACTGCGAGTTCACCCAACGACGATCGGCCGCGGTGTACGAGAATGGGTCCTTGTCCGGAATCCCCTGCTGGGCGATGACGGACCCCGACTTCAAGTGCACCCACAGCATGGGGTCGTTGATCTTGAACGCGCCCATCAGAAACGCGACTACGATGACACCGCCGATGATGAACAGGTCGTTGCGCCGGTTTTCAGCCGCGAGCCGCTCGGGTGTGAGCGGTTCGGGCGGCGGCGGCTCGGCAGGCGCCGCGTCCGCGGTCGGCTGCTGTTCCGCACTTGCGGCGTCGGCGGGGCTGGAGTTGTCGGCGGGCAGCGCGGACTCGGGTGGTTTTTCTTCTGTCACGGTGTCAATCCAAGAATAAGAGCAGGAGAACTTGTTTGTGGCGAACCCAACAGGGTGCGCCGCGTCGCGGCAAGCTGTCCGCAGCGCGGTATGTAACCCGGTCGATGCTAGAGTCGCGGCAGCGGCCGGTCAAGCCCGCGGCCGGGCGAAAACCCCGCGAGGCCGACGCCGAACCAATAATGTGCTGGTCGTTCACGGTCGTCACGATTGAAATAAGGCCCTACCGCTTGGAGGGTCGCCGTGTACGGTCTACGAACAGCGCTGGTTACTGGTTCGAGTCGGGGCATCGGGCGCGGCATCGCGCTCGAGCTCGGATCGCTGGGTTATGGCGTCGTGGTGAACTACGTTCGGAACGGGCCGGCCGCGCGCGAGACGGTCGCCGGGGTCAATGCGGCGGGCGGATGCGGCCAAGCGATCTGTGCCGACGTGAGTTCCGCCGCCGACCGCGACCGGCTGGTGCAGGAGACGCTCGCCGCGTTTGGCCGGATTGACGTGCTCGTCAACAACGCCGGCGTGCCCGTCGCCGAGCGCACCGACCTGCTCGACGCCACCGAAGAAAGTTGGGACCGCATCCTGGCCATCAATCTGAAGGGTCCGTACTTCCTGAGCCAACGCGTCGCCCGCGAGATGATCCGCTTGAAGACGACCGGCGTGCTCGACCGGCCCAAGATCATCAATATCTCGTCGGTCTCGGCCTACGCCGTGTCGGCCAACCGCGGCGAATACTGTGTGGCCAAGGCCGGCATGACCATGATGACCTGGCTGTTCGCCGAGCGACTTGCCGAACACGGCATCCAGGTGTTCGAGTTGCGACCCGGCGTCATCGCCAGCGACATGACCGCTCCGGTGCGCGAGAAGTACGACCGGCTCATCGCCGACGGCCTCACGCCCATTCGCCGCTGGGGCCAGCCTGGCGACGTGGCCAAGGCCGTCGCCGCCATCGTGCAGGACGCGTTTCCGTTCAGCACCGGCGAGGTGATAAACGTGGACGGCGGGTTCCACATCCGCCGGCTGTAGACGCGGTGAACGGGGCTGCGTCAGGAGCGAGACGCGATCAGCAACTCCACCGCCCGCAGCACGCGCAGCTCCGCCTGTGCGATCGGCTCGTCGAGCGTCGCGCCCGCCGCCGCGCGGTGGCCGCCACCGCCGAACCGCCCGGCTATCTCGCTGCAATCAATTCCGCCCTTCGCCCGAAAGCTCACCTTCACCGAACCCGACTGCTGCTCGACAAACAATAGACCCAGTTCGACGCCGTTCATCGACAGTGTGTAGTTCACCAAGTCTTCGCTGTCTTGCGGAACGGCCCCGCTCGCGACCAGATCGGCCAGCCGAACCACGCTGTACGCCACGCGCCCGTTGCACACGACCCGCATCGACTCCAACGTGTGCCCGAGCAACCGCAGTCGAGCAAGCGTCCCTTCCTCGTAGATCGCGCGATACAACCGGTCCACGGAAACGCCCGCCTCGATCAGTCGGGCGGCGATCCGCAGAGTGCGACCGTCGGTCGAGCTGAATCGAAACCAACCCGTGTCGGTCGCGATCGCCACGAACAGCGGCTCGGCGACCTGAGTGGTCATCGTGCAGCTCAACGGGTCGACCGCCTCGGCCACCAACGTGCCGCAGGCCGAGGCCGCCGTGTCCTTGAACACTTCGGCACCCATGTCGTCCTCGCTGACGTGGTGATCGATGATGACCTTCTTCGCGCCCGTGCCGCGCACGAAATCGGCCATCGTGCCAAGCTGCACCCACGAGCTTGTATCCAGGATCAGCACCACCTCGACCGCGTCCAACTGAGCCGTGGTGGTCTCCTTCGGGAAGTGGCGGACCAACCTGCTCGGATCCATGAATTTGTACCGCGGCGGCATCGAGCTGGCGTTCACGATACAGAACTGCTTGTTCTTCTGGGCCAGCAGCGCGGCCATCGCCAGTTCCGATCCGAGCGCGTCGCCGTCGGGCCGAACGTGCGTAGTGATGAGAAACCGACTATGCGACTCAATGATCTCGCGCAGCCTTGTCCACTCCAGCGCCATCAGACCTCCTTCGCCGCCGATGGTAGACGAGCGTTCGGAGGGGTTCAAGAGAGTCGCGGCCGTAGCCGCGCGGTTTCAAACGGAAGTCACCGCCCTAAGTAGGGCAGACAGATCTGTCTTACTGTCCTAATCGGGTACTTGAAGTCCCATCTCGGCGCGGGTATCCTGCCGGGCGTGCGGGTGGGTTTGATCTTGAAGCAATCGCAGCCAGATACTCTGTGCGTCGCTCGACGCCTTGCTGGCGTCGAACGTCTTCGGACAACTGATCACTGACAACTGACCACTGGCCACTGATCAAAGGGAGTACACGCATGCGCTGGGTCACGAAACATGTCGCGCGGTTCCTGCAAGTCTGTGT
>DAIOWH010000111.1:8240-21565 GCA_036758585.1 Planctomycetia bacterium | reverse complement strand
CCTCGCTGGCGCGTCGGGCTACTGTCCCAGAATCGTGCAAGGCTATTTAGAATCGACGCCGATGCGAGTAACTGAGCTAGCCCTGTTTCACGTGCATGTTCCGCTGCGCCGCAAGGTGCGCCACGCGTCGGCCGAGCGTGAAACAAGCGACAATCTGATCGTTCGGACCACCCTGCAAAACGGCATCGTCGGATATGGCGAGGGCGTGCCGCGTTCGTATGTGACCGGCGAGACCATTGACGAGGCGTTCGAGCAGTTGCTCCACACCGACTTCGCCGGCCAACTTACCGCGCCGGCGAGTTTTGAGAAAGCGGTCGGCGTGGCGTGTCGCCTGGAGCTTTGGCAGCCCCGCCCAGACCCGCGCGGTTGTTACGGCAACGCCGCTCGCTGCGCGGTCGAATTGAGCTTGCTTGACGCCTACGGCAAGCACTTTAGTCAGCCGTTGAGCGCCGCCACACAGTTGGCGCCCGACGCTGGGCCGATCTGCCAGTCCGCGGACTGGGTGCGGTATAGCGGCGCGATCACGGCCGCGTCGAAGAAACGGGAGTTCCTTGCTGCGATCGTCGCACGCGTAGTGGGCTTCCATGACGTGAAAGTAAAGGTCGGCGTCAATGGCCAGGACGACGGCCGGCGCTTGCGGCGCATCCGGAGGATCGTTGGTCGGCGGATGCGAGTGCGTGTCGATGCGAACGAGGCATGGCGGCCCGATGAACTGCCCGATCGGATTCGCGAAATGGAACCGCACCAGATCGTTTCGATCGAGCAACCCGTGAAACACGAGCACGTGGCGGCGCTGGCCAATGTGCGCGGGCGGTTCGGCATTCCGATCATGCACGACGAGTCGCTGTGCAGTCTGAAGGACGCCGAGACCGCCATCGAGCAGGGGACGTGCGACCTGTTCAACATTCGATTGTCGAAGTGCGGCGGGTTCGTGAACTCGGTGCGGATCGCGGCCCTTGCACATCGGCACGGATTAGGGTATCAGCTTGGCTGTCAAGTCGGTGAGACGGGGCTACTGTCGGCCGCCGGCCGCCACTTTGCGACGAGCGTGGCGGGCATCCAGTTTTTGGAAGGTTCCTACGACCGGCACCTGCTGGCCGAACAACTGACCAACGAGGATGTGACTTTTGGCTACGGGGGTCGTGCACCTGCCTTGAAGGGAACGGGGCTGGGAGTGTCGGTCAACCCTGCGGCACTGGTGCACGCGACCCGGCGAGAGGAACGAATCCAACTTGCCTGACTTGGAACCGACCATCGAACAGTACGTGGCCGCCGACGGCTACCGTTTGCACTATCGCCACTGGCTGCCGAGCAAACCGCCTCGCGCCCGCGTCGTTGCGTTGCACGGTATCCAGAGCCACAGCGGTTGGTACGTTCACTCGTCCAGTCGGCTCTGCGAAGTGGGCTATGAGGTCTTCTTCCTCGACCGCCGCGGATCGGGTCTCAATCCGGAGCGACGCGGCCACGTCGATAGTTTTCATGTGCTGCTCGACGACCTCGTGCTGTTCCTCAGCCGCGTGCGGACGCTGGTACCGCGTCGGCCGCTGGCGCTGATCGGCGTGAGTTGGGGAGGGAAGCTGGCAACGGCTCTGGCCAAGGAGCACCCGCAACTGATCGACGCATTGGGGTTGCTGTGTCCGGGGCTGTTCGCGCGGATCGATCTGCCCTGGTATCAGAAAGTGCGAATCGCGCTTGCTCGCGTGTACTACCGGTATCGCCACTTCCCGATTCCGCTGCGCGACCCGGAACTGTTCACGGCCACGCCGCGCTGGCTGGAGTATTTGCGCACCGACCCGCTCAGCCTGCACCGCGCGACGGCCGCGATGCTCGTGGCCAGCGCGCGGCTCGACTTCTTCGTGCGGGATGCGGCGGACAAGATCACGATGCCTGTGCTTCTGATGCAGGCTGGGCAAGACCGGATCATCGAGAACGGCAAGACCAAGGCGTTCTTCGAACAGTTTGCCAGCACCAACAAGCGCCTGTGCGCGTATCCAGACGCCCATCACACGCTGGAGTTCGAGCCCGACCCCGAGCCGTTCATCAACGACCTGATCGGCTGGCTGAACGAAACGCTCAGTCGCGACGGGGCGCGGACGTGATGCGCCTACTTGCCGCCCTTGGCCGCTCCCTTGCCGGCGGCGGGTTTGGCGGCGGCTGCGGGGGCCGCCTTGCCGGCTGCCGCGGGGGCCGTTGCGGGCGCAGCAGCGGCGCCGGGGGCCGCTTCGGCGCCTTCGGCGGCTTCTTCCTTGGCCTTCTTCGCCTTCTTCAGTATCGCTCGGACGACCTTCACCTTCGGCAGACCGATCGGACGCGACGTCTCGCTCCATCGTTCTTCTGTGATGAGCTGCGCGATCCGCTCCGCACGAGTCAGCACCGACCGCTGCCGTTGAAGCGCGTTAGTTCGTTTCAGGCTCTTGTCCATGGACATTGGGGGGTGTCTCCTGTCGTGGTCGCGTATCGTTGAGCGGAGCATGCTAAACCAAGTCGCCGCGCAGTTCAACGGCACGTCTGATGACATTCGCCAGACGGGTGTGCGACGCACATTGCGCAGGCGCTTCGTTTAACGCCGAGCCGAAGGCGACGGCACTATCTGGACAACTGCCTGCCGTCGCCTTCGGCTCGGCGTTAAACGACTGCGCACGCCAAATCGCAAACTACGTAGTGCGCCCTCGCCAGACCGACAGTATGATGTTGTCGGCCCGTGGCGTATGATCGGTGTCGGACGGGCTGCGGCAACCTGTACCCAAAGGAGTACGGCGGATGGTGAAAAGCAAACCTGCGGCAGTTCAGCTCTGTGAAATGAACGAGGGTCAGACGGCCGATTGCTTTGTGCTGCTGGTTCAGAAGGAATCGAGGCAGACGCGGGCAGGCAAGCCGTTCTTTTCTCTGACGATGCGCGACCGGGCGCGCAAGGTGACGGTCCCGATCTGGAACGACTCGGAGTTCTTCGCTGCGTGCGAGCATGAGTGGCAGTCGGGGCAGTTTTTCAAGGTGCGCGGAACGTTTCGAAACACCGAGTGGGGACCGCAACTGGAGATCGAGCGCATCCGAGCGGCCGGAGATCAGGATCGCGACGATGGGTTCGACCCCGCCAACTTCAGCGAACGAACGAAGTTCGACCCCGACAAGATGTTCCGCGAACTTGTCGACACGGCCGACAAGCACATCGCCGCCAAGCCGCTCCGCAAGCTCGTGCAGCTTGTGCTCAGCCGCCACGAGCGGGGAATCAGGAACATTCCCGCGGCGACGCACAACCATCACGCCTACGTCGGGGGCTTCTTGGAGCACGTGCTTTCGGTAGCCCGCACGGCGGTGTACCTGGCCGACAAGTACGTCGAATACTACGCCGACCTGACGCCGCCCATTTCCAAGTCGCTGGTCGTTGCGGGAGCGATCTTGCACGACATCGGCAAGCTTCGCGAACTCGACGCGACGGGCGCGGCGGCGGCATACTCAGTCGAAGGTCGCTTGCTTGGACACATGATCCTCGGCCGCGACATTGTTCGCGAAGAGGCTGCGGGAATCGACGGGCTGGCGCCGCAGACATTGCTGGCCCTCGAACACATCATCGCCGCTCACCAGGGACAGCGTGAATGGGGCGCGGTGGTCGAGCCGCACACTATCGAGTGCTTGCTGGTTCACTACGCCGACGATCTCGACGCCAAGGTCAACATGATGGTTCAGGCGTTGGCAAAGGACACGGGCGGCGGGCCGTTCACATCGCGAGACAACCCATTGCGGCGGTATGTGTTCAAGGGGGGCGCGAGCAAGGAGCACCTGCCGCCAACCAGCCCGGGGCCGCTGTTCGACTCTTGAACACCTCGGCGCCGTCTGATATGAAGGCACGGCGGATTCGGGCCTATCCGCCCTTGGAAGGACGACAGCAATGCTGACGATCGGCGACTGGACTCGGCGCGGACGTCGCGACTTTCTGAAGGTCGGCAGCCTGGCACTAGGTGGATTGGCGCTCGATCAGTTGCTTGGCCTTCGGGCCGGCGCCGCCGAGGGCGGCCGCGTCGCCAGCGACAAGTCTGTGGTTTTCCTGTTCATGCACGGCGGCCCCAGTCAGACGGAGACGTTCGATCCGAAGATGACGGCGCCGGCGGGAGTCCATAGCGCGACCGGCGAGTTGGCTACGACGATGCCGGGCGTCACGTTCGGCGGCACGTTCCCGCGCCTCGCCGCGCTCGCGCACAAACTCATCGCCGTTCGATCGTTTGTCACGGGCGACGGCAACCACGACATCAAGCCGGTTGTAGGCCGCGACACGTTCGGTGCGAATCTCGGTTCGATCTACTCGCGGGTCGTCGGAATGAACCACGCCCAGACGGGTATTCCGACGAACGTCGTGCTGTTCCCGCGGTCAGTCGATCCGAGCACGCAGCCCGGGACGGCGAGCTTCGGCAAGTTCGGTTCGTCTGGTTCGCTCGGAGCGGCATTCGCACCGTTCGATCCGAGCGCCGGCGGCGACCTGCAAGAGGACCTCAAGCTTTCGCTGTCCATGGACCGGCTCGACGATCGACGGAACCTGCTGGCTCGGCTGGACGGCATGAAGCGGTCGCTGGACGCGGGTCTGGTGGACGGCATGGACCGGATGCGCGAACAGGCATTCAACACGATCCTCGGCGGTGTGGCTGATGCGTTCGACCTGGCCAAGGAACACCGGCTGACGGCCGCCCGCTACGACACCGCGCCGCTGGTTCGGCCCGAGAACATCGATCGCAAGTGGAACAACTACAACAACTATGTGGACAACGCGAAGTCGTTGGGCAAGCTGCTCCTGCTCGCGAGGCGGCTGTGTGAGCGCGGCTGCGGGTTTGTGACCGTGACGACCAACTTCGTGTGGGACATGCACGCCGACGTCAACAACGCCGGAGTCGAAGAGGGCATGCGATACATGGGCACGCCGCTCGATCACGCGGTTTCGGCGTTCATCGAGGACGTCGAGGCGCGTGGCTTGAGCGACAAGATACTGCTGGTGTGTTGCGGCGAGATGGGGCGCACGCCGCGGATCAACAAGAACGGCGGCCGCGACCACTGGGGCAGCCTGGCCCCACTACTGCTCTTCGGCGGCGGTCTGCGCGGAGGTCAGATCATCGGCCAATCGACGCGAGACGCCGGAGAGGCGCTGTCGCAGCCCGTGTCGATCAAGAACCTGCTTGCGACAATCATGCACGTCTTGTTCGACGTGGGCGAACTGCGCGTGGTGCGTGACGTGCCTCGCGATATAGCTCAGACCATGACCGAGTGGACCCCAATTCCCGGCGTCATCTGAGGCGAGGTGACTGCGATCATGACTGAGCTTGAGGAACGGCTGCTGGGCGAGTTACTGCGAATCTCCATTCTCGACCCACACTCGCACATCAATCCACACGCGGCCGCATCTAAGTCGCTCGACGATCTGTTGGGTTATCACTACTACACCGAGTTGGCCCACTCAGCCGGGATGGACAAGGCGCCGCTGTCGGCCGAGACGCCCGCGATAGAGCGGGCGCGGTCTATTGCGCAGTACTTGCCGGCGATCGAGAACACCGTGCAGTACAGTTGGCTGATGGAGATCGCTTGGACGTTCTTTGGGTTTGACGACCGTACAATTACACCGCAGAACATCGGCCGGTTGTTTGAGGCGGCTGCGGCAAACACCGCGACGCCCGATTGGGAAGATCGCGTGCTTCGCGCGTCGGGCGTCGAGCGGGTTTTCCTGACAAACGACTTCGATGACCCGCTCGTTGGGTTTGACACGAGCCGTTACGTTCCCTGCTTGCGCACCGACGATCTCGTATTTCACCTGAACAACCCCCGAACTGTCGAACGACTGAACCAAGCGACAAACTCGACCGTCGGCGACGCCAACACGCTCGTCGCGGCGGTCGGACGATTGTTTGAGCACTTCACTCGTCACGGGGCCAAAGCGTGCGCCATCTCGCTGCCGCCTGACTTTGAGCCGTTGCCCGTGGATCGCACGGATGTCGACCCGGTGCTCCGTAGACTGCTGAGCGGCGCGACCGTGACTGGCGATGAATACCGCAGCGTGTCGCGATTCGTCTTTTGGACGCTTGCCGCTTTCTGCGCCCAGTTCCGTCTGCCGTTCGATCTCATGATCGGAGTGAATCGCCGCGTGTACCGCTCAGGAGTGTTCCAAGGTCAGGACCTGTTCGACCAACGGACGTCGCTCATTCTGTACCGAGAATTGTTCAACGCGTTCCCGCAGGTGACCTTTCCGATTTCCGTACTGACGAGCTCGCAGAATCAGGAACTCGTCAGCTACGCATGGATCTTCCCCAACGTGGTCACCAGCGGTCATTGGTGGTACTCGAACGTGCCCGCGTACATCGAGCCTGACGCACGGGCCCGACTCACGGCGGCCCCAGCCACCAAGCAGATTGGGTACTACTCCGACGCCTACAAGCTTGAGTTCATCCTGCCCAAGTTCAACATGTACCGACGGGCTCTAGCCAAGATCCTCGCTGCCGACTTCGTGATTGATCGCGGTTGGACCGAGGAGCGGGCGATCGCACTGGCCAACCAGGTCCTTCGCACCAACACCCAGCGTGTGTTCCAAGTCTGACGCTGGCCCCGCCATCCTCTGTGGTCATCCCAGATTAACGCCGCGTCGCTCGTGTGCGACACGTTGTCGTAGAGTTTTTCAATTCTGCGGGCTATGCAGCCGATTCAGGTTATGCCGAGTCTGCGTTGGGCGCAGGGTTGAGTTTCCCGAAGAGGAATACCGCTATGACGTCAGGAAACGACGAGTCTCGATCAGTCAGTGGAGAATCCGCCGTGGCCGTTCGCGGTTTGTGCTGGCGTGGCTGCCTGATCGCGACCTGTGTTTTCTTTGTCGGATGCGCCACAGTTCCAACGATGACTCCAGTCGCCGCTGTGCCGGTCGAGTTGCAGACGGTGCCGCAGCCGGCGTATGCCGTGGCGGCGCCCGATCGGGTTTTCGTTCAGGTGATCGTGGCACCGAAGCCGGCGCCGGAAAACTACGGCATTCAGCCGGGCGACGTGCTTTCCGTGGAAGTGTTCCCGGCGGCGCAACAACCCGCCATCTTCACCGCCCCCACCCTACTTGTGGCGCCCGACGGCAAGATCCGCATTGCTCACTATGGCGAGCTTAAGGTGGCTGGCAACAACCTCGACCAGATTGCCGACCAGATCAAGACGCTGCTGCGCGAACACCCGGACATTCAGGCGCTGGCGCCGCGGGTGAACCTGCAACTGGCCTATCTGCACGATCCATTGGACTTGTTGACCGGCGACCGCCTTATCAGGCCCGACGGTACCGTGAACCTCAGTCCGTATGGCGACCTGTTCGTTCAGGGGATGACGCTGCCACAGATTCGTGAGGCGGTGCGCAAACAGATTCTCAAGGAACGGCCCGACCTGGCGCCCAGACTGGCCAGCAGCGACGAAATGTACATCGACGTTGAGGTCACCGGGTTCAACAGTCAGGTGTGTTACGTTCAGGAGGAAATCGCACAGCCGAGCCTGCAGCCAATCACCGGTACGGAGACGGTCTTGGACGTCGTCGTGCGATCGGGGAGTGCAACGGAACTGGCCGAACGGAACGATGTATATCTCGTCCGTGTCAACCCGTTCGAGGGTCATGAACCTCAGATTCTGCCAGTACACCTGCGCGACATCATTCGATGTGGCGACACGTCGACGAACTACCAACTGCGTCCCGGCGACCGCATCGTCGTGCCGCCGCGCGACGTGGTCGTGGCTCAACGGTTCCTGGCACCGTTCTTCCAGATTGCCGACTCGATGGCCAGCACCGGGTTGCTCTGGGAGCGGCTTATCAGCAACTTCCGCGTGGATACGACCATCGAGCGTTAGGCGTGGCGTGCCGACGCTACCACCAGCCGAACCAACCTCGTCGCGCGGGCTGGGGCGGCGGTGGTGTGATTCGTTTGCCTTGCAGCACAGCCATCGCGTGCAGGCCACAGAGGCGGTCGGCCACTTCTTCGCCCGCCCAGTGGCAAATCTGACTGTGCGCGTCTGACACGATGGGCGGCCGTTTCTCCGGCGAGTGACCGTCGCTGGCGACGAAGTGAACCATGCCTCGCTCGATCCACCGCTTCACGCAGTAGCGAACGGTTCGGCCCAGGCCGCCGCACAAGCTGGACCCGTTGACCTGCGTCAGACATCCAAGCCGAATGAACGACTCCAGTGCGCCGCTTTCGTCTCGGAGGTCGGGATATCGCTCCGGATGGGCCAGGATCGGCGTGACCCCAAGCTGCAAGAGTTCCGTAACGAACTCTCGAAAGTCGAGCGACAGGCCTCGGGGGAACTCGAGCAGCAGGTACTTGCGTTGGTCGTCCAGCGTCATCAACTCGCCGGCGCCGAACGCCTGGCAGAGGTCGGGCGACAGAGCCACCTCGGCCCCCGGATGAACATATAGCGCGAGCCCAGCCTCTTTCAGCTCCGCATTGAACGTTTGCGTGGCGGCTCGAATCTGGTCGGCACGGATGTGCTGGTACCGTCCGCCTTGGTGGCACGTCGCGACGATGCGCCGTACGCCGTCGTCCCAAGCGACGCGGCACATTGCAATCGCCTCGTCGAGGTTGGCCGGACCGTCATCGATTCCTGGAAGGACGTGACAATGGATATCGACCAACGGAATCATGACGCGTGTGGCGACTCGGTGCCTTGAGCCGACGACTCGCTCTTGGCTGTTCGCCCTTCGCCTCGACCGTTTCCATTACCGTTACCTTCTTCGTGTCCGTAGCCGTAGCCGTATCCATAGCCGTAGCCGTACTTGTCGCCGTAGTGGTAGCCGTACGCATCGTGGCCCGGCATGACCGCGTTCACAACTACGCCGAGCACGCGGGCACCCATTGACAACAGCGACTCGCGTGCGTTCACAGCCGCCGGGCGACCGTTCTTGGAGACACGCACCACCAACAAGACACCGTCAGTGTGGGCCGCCACGATTGTTGCGTCGGACACAGCAAGCACAGGAGGTGTGTCGATGACGACGATGTCATAGGCACTCCTCGCTTGTTCCAGCATCGAAGCAAAGCTGAGCGCACTGAGCAACTCCGCAGGGTTCGGCGGGATCAGCCCGCACGGGATCAGGTCCAACCCGGGAACACGTGTGGGTACGCAAGTCTCCCCAAGCGTGTGCTCTCCGGCGAGCAGATTCGATAGGCCCCGTTCGCGCGATAAGTCAAAGATCTCGTGCTGCCTCGGTTTTCTGAGGTCGGCATCGATGAGCAACACGCGCTTGTTCATCTGGGCGAGGCTGGTCGCAAGGTTTGCCGCAAGCGTCGACTTGCCGTCGCCCGGTGCAGGACTAGTAACCTGTAGGACCGGGTTCTTGGTGGACCGAAACGAGAAGCATAGGCCGGTGCGGATCGTGCGGTATGCCTCTGCTTCGATCGACCGTGGGGCCTCGAAACTGCGCAGCCCCATGTCCAGCGCGTCCCCGTTCTCCGACGGCTTGAGTGCCGGAACGTGCCCCATGATCGGCAGGCCGAGAACTGCCTTGATCTCTTCGGGGGACCGAAAACTCTTGTCGGTGATTTCAGCCAGGTAGGCCAGTCCGAAACCCGCCACACAACCCAGGAACACGGCTACCGCGAGCGTTACGACGAGGCTGGGTCGATACCGTTTCCCCGGCCGTGTAGCCGGTTCGATGACGGTCATGGTGATAGTGCCATAGTTTTCGGTGAACTGCACCTGGCCTAGCTGATTGAGCGTTGCATCCCATAGCTGCCGAACACGATTGCGCTCCTCGCGAGCCTCGGCGAACTTGTGGTCTAGTTTCGCTGCGCCGGCAATTACCTCGCGTTCTCGTTCCACCTCTTTCAGAAGGCCTTCTTCTTCCTTACGCTGCGACTCGAGTGATGTCCTGAGCCGTCGAAGTTCCAATGCGGTACGAGCCTCGCCGAACCTCCGCATGGCCGCTATTTCGCGATTCCGCTGTTCCACCGCGGGACTGGTCCGCTTGTATTGCAGATCGAACTCCTGCTCCTCGACCATCATCGTCAGCACTTTTTCAAAGAAACGTACTCGAAGCATCTGGTCTTCATACGACGAGCCACGATTCGCTGCGTCAACGGGGCTGGAGAGCAACTCTGAGGAGGGATCCCACAACTGTTGGGTGCCTACCAAGTTGGACAGGTCGTCATCGACTGGGGGCGCCGACTCCAACGCCTCCACGTGACTCTCCAGACGAATGCGCTTCACCGTGGCGTCATGAAGCGCGGCCTCCAGGTTGGCAAGCCGATTCATGGCCATGCTCAGTCCGTTGCTTGTCTTCGCGTCCGCAAGTGGGTTTTCTTCATACAACCGTTCGAACTTCGCCTCCGCGTCTCGCTTCTCGATCGCTAGTTGGTCTCTGGCCTCCTTCAACAATGTAGCCACTTCAACTTTGGTGTCCTTGTTGGTTTCGGCGATGAACGTCTGGTAGCTCTCGACGATGGCGTTTACTATCTTCAAACAGTCGTCCCTATCGGTCCCATCGTAGGTCAATCTCAGCACACGGGCGCCCTTGGTATCGCGCGCAACCGAAAGGTTGTCGAGAATGGCGGCGATGACACCTTCGGGCCGGGCTCCCTCCGCGATCAACCGCTTCACCGACGGCAGAGCCAACAGATTGCCCAACTCACAGGCCTTCTGAATGATGACTGGCGAGCGAATTACTGTGGCCTGTGTAGAAAGGTAGTCGTTCGTAATCGCCAGTCGATCCGGGCTAACTCGACCGTCGAATGAAATCGGGGCGGGGTTTTTCTCCTCAATGAGCAGGCGCGAAGTCACGCGGTAGATCGGCGTTGCCTGGACCAGATAGAGACCGCCCAGAACGAGTGAACAGATAACGGACCCTAGGATATGGTGCTTGCGGCGCCTCCCAATTCGGAATAGGTCAAACAGGAACTGGGCAGCGTCATGCCTCGCCTCGCCAACCTCGATGTCATCAATGTTGCGTGAAACAGGTGCGGTCATCATGGGTGCGAACTCTCTTCGTCGGATCTAGCTAGGTTTGCCGATAGTTTATACCGCCTTATCCACTTGGTTGCAAAGCAATTGCTCCGCTGCGATCCATCATCGCCCGGCTGTTGTTCGGCCTGACACAACCGCTACAATCGGCCGACATGCCTGCCGTACCTTCCCTCATTGCTGACCCGCTCGAAGGACCCGTTCAGTACGTCAAGGGCGTTGGGCCGCAGCGGGCGGACCGTCTAAGGCGGCTGGGCGTCGAAACGGTGCGTCACCTGCTGTTCTATTTGCCGCGCGACTACCAGGACCTCACCGACCTGCGACAAATCGCCCAACTTGAGGCTGGGCGGCTCCAGACCGTGCGCGGCATTGTGGCCGACCTCGATGCCAAGGAACTCGGCCCGACCAAGTCGCTCGCCGCGGCACTCATCGAGGATGGTTCGGGCCGCCTGCGCGGCGTGTGGTTCAACCAGCCGGGCGCGCTCAAACGATTCCAGGTCGGCGACTCGGTGCTGTTTTCGGGGAAGCCGCATTGGCGCATGGGCTGTTGGGAAATGGCGCACCCACAAGTGCAACTGACCGAGGATGGATCGCTCGCCGAGCCGTACCTGCCGGTCTACGCACTGACCGAAGATCTGCGGATCGGCGACCTGCGGCGTATCCTACGTCATGCCGTCGACGAGTTCGCGAAACTCGTCCCCGATATCCTGCCGACTGCGTTGACCAAGAAACACCACTGGCCGCCGGTCGCCGCCGCAATCGCGCACGCACACTTCCCGCCCGACCGCACGGCGGGCCAGCTCGGCCGGCGACGCATCGCCTACGAAGAGTTTCTACTGTTGCAACTGGGCCTGGCGACGCGGCAACGCGCCGTCCGCGAAGATCGCCAGGCCGCGCCGCTGGTCGCTACCGAGCAGATCGACCAGCGGATTCGCCGGCTGTTTCCCTTTCAACTGACCGCCGCTCAGAACGCGGCTGCGGCCGAAGTCTGTGCCGACCTCGCCTCCGGTCGGCCGATGAATCGCCTGCTTCAAGGCGACGTGGGGTGCGGCAAGACCGCCGTGGCCGCGTATGCACTGCTCGTCGCCGTGGCGAACCAGCACCAAGCCGCGTTCATGGCGCCCACGGAACTACTGGCCCGTCAACACTGGCAAACACTCGATCGGTACCTGTGTCACAGTCGCGTGCGACGAGTGCTGTTGACAGGCTCGATTTCGGTCGCCGAGCGCAAGCGAGCGTTGGCGGCGATCCGGGCCGGCGAGATCGACCTGGTCGTCGGCACACAGGCGATCATTCAGGACGATGTCGAGTTCGCCAAGCTGGGACTCGCCGTGATCGACGAGCAGCACAAGTTCGGCGTGCGGCAGCGGGCGCGATTCCGGCACAAGGGCCTCGACCCGCACTCGCTCGTGATGACGGCCACGCCGATCCCGCGAACTCTGACGATGACCGTCTTTGGCGACGTCGACATCTCGACCATCCGCGAGCCGCCGCCCGGTCGCCGGCCGGTCCGCACCTACCTCGTTGAGGGCGACGAGCAAGCCAAGTCGTACGAGTTCGTGCGCAAGAAACTCGCCGAGGGCCGCCAGGCGTACGTCATCTGTCCGCTGGTCGAGCAGTCCGAGACGGTCGACCTGCGCTCGGCTGAGCAGATGGCGGCGGAATTGCAGCGCGGCGAGTTCAGCCGGTTTCGTGTCGGCCTTGTACACGGTCGCATGGACGACAAGCGGCGCGAGGTCGTGATGGAATCGTTCCGCGCGGGCAAGCTGCAGGTGCTGGTCAGCACGGTCGTCATTGAAGTGGGCATCGACATCCCGAACGCGACGGTGATGATCGTGACCGACGCCCAGCGGTTCGGTCTATCGCAACTGCATCAACTTCGCGGCCGGATCGCCCGCGGGTCGCACCCCGGCTTCTGTTTTCTCTTTGCCGCGCCGAACAATCCCGAGGCGGCCGCGCGGTTGCAGGTGATGGTCGACACGACCGACGGCTTTCGGATCGCCGAGGAGGACCTGAAGATTCGCGGCCCCGGCGAGTTCCTGGGCACGCGGCAGCACGGCCTGCCGGAGTTCTGCGTCGGCGACCTGGTGCGTGACGCCGACCTCATTCGCACCGCTCGCGACGACGCACGCGAAATCGTCCGCCGCGACCCGCACCTCGAGCATCCCGATCATCTCGCGCTGCGTACGGCGCTGCACAGCCGGTTCGGCGGCGTGCTGGAACTGGCCGGCGTGGGCTGAGGTTCGGGGTTCAGGGTTCGGGGTTCAGGGTTCGGGGGCAGGGTTCGGGGTTCAGGGTTCAGAGTTCAGAGTTCAGGGATCAGGGTTCGGGGTTCAGGGTTCAGGTCAGAACCGGCGGTCCTGAACCCTGAACCCCGAACC
>DAIOWH010000111.1:0-8140 GCA_036758585.1 Planctomycetia bacterium | reverse complement strand
GTCCTGAACCCTGAACCCCGAACCCTGAACCCCGAACCCTGAACCCTGAACCCTGAACCCCGAACCCCGAACCCTGAACCCTCCTTAGGGGCCGCCGAGTTCGCGGAGGATCTCCTCGACGGAGGCGATCTGGGCGGCGAGTTCGGCTGCGCGCTGCCGGTGCTGGTCGATCACCTCGGCCGGGGCCTTGGCGACGAAGTTCGCGTTCGAGAGCTTCGTCTGAAAACCCTGAAGCTGGGCGGTGAGCGAGGCGAGCAGCTTGCGGTTGCGGTCGAGTTCGGCCACGCGGTCGATCAGTCCGGTGAGCGGCACGTAGAGTTCCCAATCGGGCGCAACGGCCGAGACCGATTCGGGCGGTTTGGTCACGTCCGGCCCCGCCTCAAGATTCTCCACGGTGGCAAGTTGCTGGATGAACGGCGCCGCGCCGCGCAGCTCATCGGCGACGGCGGTGGAACAACGCACGTGGGCGTTCACCCGGCCGCGCGTGTCCACGTTGAACTTGCTGCGGATGTTGCGTATCGCGCGGATCAACTCCTGGAACCGGCCCATCTTGGTCTCGATGTCTGGATCGCGCCACTCGGCCGGCACCGCGGGCCACGGCGCGATCATGACGCTCTCGGCCGCCTGCGACGCCGTCGGCAGACCGCGCGATGGAACGATCTCGCCCAGGGCCTGCCAGATGTGCTCGGTCACGAACGGCGTCACGGGATGAAGCAGGCGCAGCAAGTGGTCGAGCACCGTGGCGAGCACTCGCTGGGCGGTCGGCCGAGACGCCGGATCGCGCAGCCGCAGCTTGGCCATCTCCACGTACCAATCGCAGAAGTCGCTCCACGCGAAATCGTACAGCGTCTTAGCGACCTCGCTGAAGCGGAAGTTCTCCAGATGTTCGGTGACGCGAGCGATCGTGTCCGCCAGCCGGCTGAGAATCCACCGCTCCTCGTCGGCCAGGGTGAGTGGTCCGTGGTGAGTGGTGAGTGGTGAGACCACAGCCGCCGGGTCTGACTGGCTGAACCCTGAACCCTGAACCCTGAACCCACCATCCTCGTAATCCTGCAGATTCATCAGCACGAATCGCGCAGCGTTCCACAGCTTGTTCGCGAAGTTACGGCCCTGCTCGAAGCGTTCGCTCACCACGCGCGCGACCGGCTCGCCGGGGTCGGGGTCGAAGTTCGGGCTGGAGAATTGGAAGTCCTTCTTGCAATTCGGGCACTTGATGCGCGGCTTCACCATCGTAGCCCGACGCGCGAGCGAGGGATCTTCTGAATCGGGGCCCAACGCACCACCGTCCCTCGCTTGCGCGTCGGGCTTCAGTGCCTTCGGCTTCATCTGCTGGTGTTCGAGTTTCTGGGCGATGTAGGTCTCGCAGAATGGGCACTCGTAGCCGACGGGCAGGCGAGCGTCCTGCGATTCGGTCGTCAGATAGGTCAGGGCGAAGCGCAGCGCGTCGGCCCCGTACTTGTCGATGATGTCGATCGGATCGACGCCGTTGCCCTTCGACTTGGACATCGTCTGGCCGAAACCGTCGAGAATTTTCGGATGAACGAACACATCGCGGAACGGTACGGCGCTGCAGTTGTACAGCCCCGCGATCACCATGCGTGCGACCCAGAGAGTGATGATGTCCCGGCTCGTCACGAGCACGCTCGTCGGGTAGTAGAACTTCATCTGCCCCCAGTCGGGTTCGATGATCGCATCCCGCGTTGCATCCATTCCCCCTCTCCCCGTCAGCGGGGAGAGGGTTGGGGTGAGGGGCTGCCCGGTCTGTGGACCAGAAGACCCCTCACCCCTGCCCCTCTCCCCGCTGACGGGGAGAGGGGGAATGGATGCGGGCGTTCGCTCCGGCCAGCCCAACGTCGAATGCGGCCAAAGCTGCGAGCTGAACCAGGTGTCGAGCACGTCGGGGTCTTGCACTAGACCGCAAGCCTCAAGCGCGTGGGCAAGTTCATCCGTCCCATGGCCCAGGCAAACGAGCAGCAGAATCGGCCGTAGTGGCTGTCCCTGCGGCCCCGCGCTTGGCTCCCCACCAGTCTCCATGTGCTTGACTGTAACCTGATCCGGATATTCCTTGGACAGCCGAATGATCTCGCCGAGTACAGTTTTGATCCGCTCCGCCGGACCAGTCACGTTTTGGCCGAAACTCCACACCGGAATCCGGTGTCCCCACCAGAGTTGCCGGCTGATGCACCAGTCGCGTTTTTCGCCGAGCCAGTCGAGGTAGGTCTTGGCGTAGCGTTCGGGGTGAATCTTCACGCGACCGTCGCGCACGGCCTGCATGGCGAGTTCGGCCAGGCCGAAAGAGGGTTCAGGGTTCAGGGTTCGGGGTTCAGGTTCAGAACCAGTACGCGAGCCGGTCATTTCTTCGGGCACTGAACCCTGAACCCTGAACCCCGAACCCTCATCCCCCATCCTCACGAACCACTGATCCGACAAGTACGGTTCGATCGGCGTCTTCGAGCGGTCGCTGAACTTGAGCGGGATCATGCGGTCCTCGCGGCCCTCGAACAGGCCGAGCGTCTCCATGTCGGTCGTGACCGATTCGCGCGCGACATAGCGGTCCATGCCGGCGTACTTGCCGCCCGCGTCGTTGATCGTGCCGTCGGAGTTCAGGATGTTGATGATGTCGATCTCGTCCGGCTTGCCACGATGCCGCTGCCAGCAGGCGTAGTCGTTCGGATCGTGCGCCGGCGTCACCTTCACC
The DNA here is from genome assembly GCA_036758585.1 of Planctomycetia bacterium. Classification (GTDB taxonomy): domain Bacteria; phylum Planctomycetota; class Planctomycetia; order JALXBF01; family JBGPMX01; genus DAIOWH01. The sequence continues at coordinate 5,442 of DAIOWH010000111.1, read as the reverse complement.
GCACCTGTGCCCATCGTTGGGTCGGCCAGTAGGCCGTCGGCGATGATCGGTATCTCACGGCCGGAGGCGAAGGCAGTAGGCAGTAGGGAGTCGGTGGTAGGGGAAGCAGTACATTTGTTTGGGTCGTGACTGATCGGGACGATCGCGATCCGGCCAATGAGATGCTTGTACCGCGGGTCGTCGGGATGCACGGCGATAGCGGTATCACCCAGCATCGTCTCCGGCCGCGTCGTCGAGAACCGAACGTACTCTGTTGTCCCCTCTTCCCCTACTCCCAACTGCCTACTGCCTACTGCCTTGACCGGATACTTGAACGTCCAGAAGCCGCCCTTCACCTCCTCGGTGTACGTCTCGTCGTCGGCGACGGACGTCAGCAGGTGCGTGTCCCAATTGACGAGTCGCTTGCCGCGGTAGATCAGTCCGTCCTTGAACATTCGGAAGAACGTCTCGCGCACCGCCAGGGCACAGACGGGGTCGAACGTGAACCGCGTGCGCCGCCAGTCGCACGAGCTGCCCAGCCGGCGAAGCTGGTTCAGGATTCGCTTTTCGTACTCGTCTTTCCACTGCCAGATCCGTTCGACGAGTCGCTCGCGGCCGAGTTGCTGGCGGGTCAATCCCTCCTGTTCGCGCAGCCGCTTCTCCACTACCGCCTGCGTCGCGATGCCCGCGTGATCGGTGCCGGGCATCCAGAGCGTGTTGAACCCTTGCATGCGCCGCCATCGGGCGAGGATGTCCTGGAGCGTGTTATTGAGCGCGTGTCCCATGTGCAGCGCCCCGGTGACATTGGGCGGCGGGATCACGATGGTGAACGGTTGAGCGTGGAGGGTTGAGCCTTGCGGGCCAGGACCGTCGCTGGTCGGGCCCTGAGCCTGCGCCGGGCGTGGCGGCTCGGCGTGGAAGTAGCCTTTCTGTTCCCAGAAGTTGTACCACCGCTCTTGGGCTTCCTTGGGATCGTAGCGCGAGGCAAGCGTCGTGCTCATGAGTTCTCGATCGGTTCAGGTTCAGTTCGATGTTGGCCGCCGGAAGTATGATCTGCACCCCATTTCGCGAAAAGACCGAAACATGCCGGACCCTTGACTTGATTTCTCGCGCCGCGAGCCGGATAGTGTGCACTAACAAGCTCGGCAAGCACACGAGTCAGACCGGTCGCAGGCCCGACGGGTTCGCTTCGGGTCGCGAAGGAGAAGCGATGGCGAGGCTGTTCGCTGCTGTGACCGCGGCGTGCGGGCTGCTGGCAACGGTCGCCTTCGCGACGGATGGACCTGGGCGCGGCGTCGCGGACACGAACTGGCCACACTGGCGCGGGCCGTTCGGCACCGGCGAGGCGCCCGATGCCGACCCACCCGTCGAGTGGAGCGACGAGCGGAACATCCGCTGGAAGGCTCGGCTGTCGGGCAAGGGGCATTCGACGCCGATCGTCTGGGGCGACCGCATCTTCGTGACCACTGCGGTGCCGTACGGCGAGTCGTTGCCGCCGCGCTACAGCACCGCGCCCGGCACGCACGACGGCGTGCCCGTCACCCAGCGCCACGAGTTCGTCGTGCTCGCGGTCGATCGCCGCGACGGTAGCGTCCTGTGGCAGCGCACGGTGCATCGCAAGCTGCCGCACGAGGGCGCTCACTACACCGCCAGCCTCGCCTCCAACTCGGCCGTGACCGACGGCGAGCATGTCTACGCCTTCTTCGGTTCGCACGGGCTTTACTGCCTGGACTTCGACGGCGAACTCGTGTGGAAGAAAGACGACTTCGGCGAGATGCAGACCAAGCACGGCCACGGCGAAAGCGCCTCGCCGGTGCTCGCGGGCGACTCGCTGATCATCAACTGGGACCATGACGGGCCGTGCTATGTGCTCGCGCTCGACAAGCGGACCGGGCGGCAACGCTGGAAGGTCGACCGGCCTGAAGAGACCTCGTGGTCGTCGCCGATCGTGGTGGAGCACGAGGGCCGGCCGCAACTGATCGTCAGCGGCACAAATCGGCTGCGCGGCTACGACCCGACGACGGGGCGAGTGATTTGGCAGTGCGCCGGCCTGTCGTCGAACATCGTCGCCTCGCCGGTCGCCGCGCGGGGCATGGTGTTCGCCGGCAGCAGCTACGAAAAGCGGGCGCTGCTGGCCGTTCGACTGAGCGGTGCGGCGGGCGACATCACCGGCACGGACCGCGTCGTCTGGAGCCGGTCGCGTGGCACTCCTTACGTGCCGTCGCCGCTGCTGTACGGCGACTCGCTGTACTTCCTCACGCACTACCAGGGCATTCTGTCTCGCGTGCACGCCGCGACCGGCGAAGATCGGCCCGGCGCGATTCGCCTCGCCGGGCTGGGCAACATCTATGCATCGCCCGTGGGCGCGGGCGGCCGCGTGTACATCACCGATCTCGACGGCGCCACGATCGTGCTCAGCCACGAAGACACACCCCGCGTACTGGCGGTGAACCGTTTGAACGACGGCTTCGCCGCCTCGGCCGCCGTCGTCGGCCGCGAACTCTTCCTGCGCGGTCAGAGATACCTCTACTGTATCGTGGCGGAACCGGACCGCTGATCATCGCCGATAACGCACCCGAACCTAGCGACGCGGCCACTCGGTGTGTAGATTGACGTGCCAACCGCGAGCGACGGCGGCGGCCCTGATGTTTCGTCACTTGGCTACTCGACCATCAACGCGAGGTCCTCGCCAAGTCGCTCGCGTTCATCAAAGGACTGTCGGCGAGGGCCGGCGAGTAGCCATGGGCAATCTCATGGGCGCCATCGGCATCGGCATGATCGGCAGCGGTTTCATGGGTCTGACCTACAGCGAGGTCGTGGCCCGTCACGCGACGGGGTGCCGGCTCGCGGCGGTCAGCGGCGGGCGCCGTGCGCCGCAGCTTGCCGCCGACTACGGCGTGCCGAGCGAACCCTCGGTCGACCGCCTAATCGCTCGCAGCGACGTCGACGCGGTCGTGCTCGCCACGCCCGACCAGGACCGACTCGAACTGACCCGCAAGGCTGCGGCGGCGGGCAAGCACGTGCTCGCCGAAAAACCGATGGCGCCGACCGTGGCCGAGTGCGATGCGATGATCGCCGCCTGCTCGGCCGCGCGCGTCAACCTGGCGGTCGTCCAGACCGAACGGTTTCGCAAGATCACCATGAAGGCGAAACAGCTCATCGACGACGGCGTGCTGGGTCCGATTCGCATGCTGCGCACCGTCTCGGCGTTCCCACTGCCGCTTGCCAAACAACTTTTCGACGAGCGGCGGTGGATGCTCGACCCGCGCGGCGGCGGGCTGTTCATGGGAATGGCGTCGCACAACACCGACTTCTTGCGATGGCTGACCGGCCGCAACGCCGTGAAGGTGTTCGCGCAGGCGACCACGTTCAGCGACATCGCCGCCCCGGCCCTATCGGTGATGGCGCAGATCGAGTTCGACGGCGGCATCATGGCCCACATGTGGATCACCGCCGAGCTGCCGCCACCCAGCCTGCCCGCCAGCGAGGTCCGGTTCCAGGTCTTCGGCCGCGACGCCATGATCGACCTCGAAAACTTCGAGTACCTCGACCTCGGCAAGGGCGACCAGTGGGAGCGCATCTACACGCCCGAACGGTTCGACTATCTGAAAGAACCCAAGTCGCCGATTCGTCTGTTCCCACACATCGGTGTGATCCAAGAGTTCGTCGACAGCATTCACGAGCGTCGCGCGCCGCGAGTTGGCGGGCCCGAGGGCCGCGCGGCAGTCGAGCTGTGCGAGGCGTGTCTCATCTCGGCCCGCACCGCCCAGCCCGTCACGCTGCCGTTGTAAGGCACACCCTTCACTACTCGGACGTGTCACACTGCCTCTCGTCGCGACGAACCGACATAAGCCGCAGTTTAGTTTCGCCTCATCGCCAGTTCACGGCGTCCACGTAGACTCCACTTCGGTTTCGGTCACCCTGATCGTTGAACGTGTGGCTACCGGCCACGAGCGCGGGACCGAATGAACTCACAGCCCTTGTGGAGGAATCACGATGAACCGGTTCACTCAGAGTCGCGTGCGGCGCAGCCGCCGGCCATTCCAAACTCATTTCGACACGTTGGAGCAACGATCGCTGCTCAGCTTGCTGGGTCGCTACTCGCACGCGGCAGCCGAGATCGTGCGAGTGGAGAATGCGGAAGACGGATCGCACAATGCGGCCGCGGTCGACGCCGTGTTGTCCGATCGCGCTGCTGCGAGGCGATCGACCGCCGCGCGTGGGGCGGCCACGCTCGACTTCGCGTCCGTCGGAGGCAACACGTACTTTCTGCTTCAGCCGGGCCTGACGCTGACGCTCGAGGGCATCGACGACGGCGAGTTCGTGCAGGTCATCATCACGGTGCTCAACGAGACACAGATGGTCGACGGCGTCGAGACGCGGGTGGTCGAGGAACGCGAGTCGGCCGACGGCCAACTGATCGAGGTATCGCGCAACTTCTTCGCGGTCGATAGAAACACCAACGACGTGTACTACTTCGGCGAAGACGTGGACGACTACGAGAACGGCGTGATCGTCGGTCACGACGGCGCGTGGCGGTCGGGCGTCGACGGCGCCAGGTTCGGGCTGATCATGCCGGCCAACCCTCAGCGCGGCATGACCTACATGCAGGAAAACGCCCCCGGCGTCGCCGAGGACACGGGCCTGGTCCTGGGTTTCCGCCGCAACGTGCGCACGCCGGCCGGTACCTTCCAAAACGTCTTGGCGGTTCGTGAGACGTCGCCGCTCGATCAGTCCGCCAGCATCAAGTTCTACGCGCCGGGCGTCGGCATGATCCGAGATGACAAGCTGAAACTGGTCAACGTGACACGACCGCTCGACCTCACGTCGACCGGCCGAAACACCTACTTCATTTTGGAGCCTGGCCACACGCTGACGTTCGAAGGCGAAGAGGACGGCGATCAGGTACAGCTCGTCGTCACCGTGCTCAATGAGACGCAGACCGTCGACGGCGTCGAGACACGAGTAGTCGAGGAACGCGAGACGGTGAACGGCGCCCTCGTGGAAGTATCGCGCAACTTTTTCGCGATCGACCGTGGCACCGGCGACGTGTACTACTTTGGCGAGGACGTGGACGATTACGAGAACGGCGTGATCGTGGGCCACGACGGAGCGTGGCGGTCGGGCGTGGACGGCGCCCAGTTCGGCTTGTTCCAGCCGGGCGCTCCGCGCCGCGGCATGGAGTTCAAGCAGGAAGACGCGCCGGGTGTGGCCGAGGATACGGGCCGGGTCGTCGGCTTCCGCCGCAACGTGCGCGTGCCGGCCGGGACCTTCCAAAACGTTCTGGCCGTGCGCGAGACGACGCCGCTGGAACCAGGTGCGGTCAGCAACAAGCTCTATGCGCCGGGCGTCGGCATGATCGTCGACGACATCCTACGCCTGGTAAACGTGACCCCCGCTTGACGCGATCTAAATAGCCTTGCACGATTCTGGGACAGTAGCCCGACGCGCCAGCGAGGGGAG
>DAIOWH010000110.1:10516-21664 GCA_036758585.1 Planctomycetia bacterium | reverse complement strand
CTCCCCTCGCTGGCGCGTCGGGCTACTGTCCCAGAATCGTGCAAGGCTATTTAGGCAATCAGCGCTTTGCGGACCTTGCCGCCGTCGCAAATCTCGATCGGCCGGTTGCCGGGCGCCATCAGTTCTTTATCGGCAACGATGCCAAGTTGGTGGTACACCGTCGTGGCCAGGTCCTCGACCGTCAGACCGTCTTCTTCCGGCTCCGAGGCGGTCGCGTCGGACTTGCCATAGATGAATCCCTTCTTGATGCCGCCGCCTGCGAGCACGACGCTGAACACCTTGGGCCAGTGGTCGCGGCCGGCCGTACCATTAATCTTAGGCGTGCGGCCGAACTCGGAGTTGACCATCACAAGCGTCGAGTCCAACAGGCCTCGGCGGTCAAGGTCGCGAATCAGCGCGGCGAACGCCTGATCGAACGCAGGCATCTGACTGTTGATGCCGCCGCGAATCTGATCGTGCATGTCCCAGCCGCCGTAGGTGAGCGTGACAAACCGCACGCCCGCCTCGACCAAACGCCGGGCCATGAGCATGCGCTGGCCGGCCGTGTTGCGGCCATACTCGTCGCGCAGCGGGGCCGGTTCGGCGCCGATGTTGAACGCCTCGCGAGCCGCTTGCGAGCTGATCAGGCTGTAGGCACGCGTGTAGAACGTGTCCATCGCGTCGATGTTGTCGGACTTCTCCTTAGACCGGAAGTATGCGTTGACCGCGTCGAGCGCCGTGCGCCGCGTGGCGAACCGCTTCTCATCGACGCCGCCGGGCAGGTTCAGGTCCTGCACGCGGAAGTTGCCGTCCGCCGGATCGCTTCCGAGCGCGAACGGGGCGAACGACGAGCTGAGGTAGCCCGTGCCCGCGAACTCGTTGGGTACGCTGGGGATGCAAACATACGGGGGCAGGTTGTTGCGCGGGCCGAACTCGTGCGACACGACGCAGCCCATGCTCGGAAACTGCAGCGCGGGGCTCGGCCGATAGCCCGTGAACATGTTGTGTGTGCCGCGTTCGTGAGCAGCCTCGCCGTGCGTCATCGAGTTGCAGATCGCGATCTTGTCAGAAATCTGAGCGGTCTGTTTGAGTGTCTCGTTGATGAACGCACCAGGAATCTTGGTCTGGATCGAACCCATCTCGCCGCGGTATTCGATCGGCGCGTACGGCTTGGGGTCGAACGATTCCTGATGAGCCAGTCCGCCGGGCAGGAAGATGTGGATGACCGACTTGGCCGGCCCCTCTTTGCTCTCGTAGAACTTCTGGTCGGCCTGCGCCGACTGCATCCGGAAGAACGAATCGAGCGTCAGGCCAAACCCGGCCGCGCCGACCTGCATGAACCACCGACGGGTCGGACGCCGAAAGTGAGCCGGATCATCTTGCCACGTCCCCTTGGTCGCAGACTGATTCATCGTCTTCTCCTTGCGAGGAAATTGGGCAGGCTCGCTCAACGGGTATGCGCTAGCAGGTCAAGCAAAACACAGTTGTCGCTAAGTGGCGGGAAACACAACGCAGCAGGCCCAACGTCACGGGCCGCGTCTTGGCGGGGCCTCCTCGGGCGTCATGTTCCGCAAGCAAACTACGCGAACCGGACGGCAATGTCAAGAGTTCGTTTATGCGACCAATGACCGGGGTGTGCGTGGCACTTTGCGCAGCCGCTTCGTTTAACGCCGAGCCGAAGGCGACGGCACTCATCTGCCTAGACTGTGAAGGTGAATGAACCAACGACTCGAGCTGAGAGCAGGAGCAACTCGTGGCTCCACCCCACTCTCAGCTCGGCGTGTCCGCTTGTCCCCGGACTTGGGTGGGCCTTCATACTGCGAGCTAGCGTAGGGCGACCGGGGCGGTGAGTTCGATCGTCAGCGGATTAGACACGGCGGTGTCGCCGCGAACGATCATTATCTCGGCCTCAGTCGGACTGGCCAGGGCGAGCGAGGGCAGCTTGATGCGGACCCCAAGGTCGTACCAACCGGTGATTTCGGCCTGCATTTCGAGCGAGCCGACTTGAACAAACACCTGACCCGGCTCAGGTCCGAACCCCTCACCGGCCAGGTTGATCTCGCCGCCCACCGGCACGACCGATGCATCGGCCGAGAAGATCGTCGGGTCCACGGGCAGGATATCGCCACGTGCGATGACCGCGCCGTTGTTGGCCTCGAACGCCTCGGGCAGTTCGCGATGGCTGTCGACCAGCACGTGCAGTTGCGAGAACGGCGTGGGTCGGCCGTCGGCGTCGATGCCCATGCGGCTGGCCTCGAACGGCAGGCGAATGTCCACGGCCTGCGTCTCGGCGGGTTCCATACGCATCACCCGCACGCCCGCCTGGGGCAGCCCGGCGACTGCATCGCGCGAGTTGGCCGCCATCAACATCACGTTGAACGGCGCGGCGATCGTCGCCGGGCTGTTGTTTCGCACCCACACGCGGAACCGCGGGCCAAGCTGCTCGTCGGGGTGACCCGGATCGACAAACCGTACGGCCAGCAGTTGCAGATCGAGTCGCGCGTCGATCACCAGCGGTTCGACATCGATCCACGTACCGCAGGACGCCACGGGCAGACTTACCCACACCGGATAATCCCAGCACACCCACGCCGCGCACGGGTCGTATACCCACGGTCTGCAAGACCACGGTCGCGGATCGAACCACGGATCGCAATGGAAGCCCCAGCTCCAACTCACCCAATCGCTCCAGCCGGGATACAGGCAGTGGCTGGGGAAGTAGCCCGGTCCGCAGTAAGTGATCGGAGCACAGCCGACGCCGAAGTTCACGCTCAACAGTCCGCTCAGATGATGGTCCTTCCAGCCGCCGTGGTGGCCGATCTTCTTGTGCAGGCCGAGCTTCAGCGCCAGGTCGCCCTTGCCGGACTTGATCAAGTCAAACTGCTTGTCCAGATGGAGCTTCTTGCCGAGGTCGCCCTGGGCGAGCTTGTCGAACTTCGCCGAGTTCAGCTTTACGCTCGGATCGACCTTGGCACTCTTGCCCGACGCCTTGCCGAGGCCCTTTGCGAGCCCCTTGCCATCGAGTCCTCTCGGTGGTTCGGGTTGCGGATTCAGTCCCTTCACGTCGGCAACGTTCGCCCGTTTCGTCTTGTCCTTGGATTCCAGCTCCGCTGGGAGTTGTAGTTTTTCGTGTCCCGACTTCGGATTCCGCGCGACGTCGATTTGTTTGCCGGATGAGCCAGCCTGCGGATCAAGCCGTTTGACATCGCCCGGTTTGATGTTCTTTATGGTCGGCTCCGAGGTCGAGCGACGTGCCTTTCCCGACGACTCGGTCTGTAGGTTCGACCCGGCGTTGACGCTTGGTTGGGTCGCCTTGCTCTTGGACTGGTTCGCCAGGATGTCGTTCGGCTTGTCGAGCTTGCCGGTCCGTTGTGATGTTCGTTCGCTGCCGCTGTTGCCGCCAAACTTCAGGCTGGCCTTCGGTTCTTGAGTTCGTGTGGTCTTGTCTTGTCGCGATTCGTCGCGCGACTTCTTGCCATCGGCTTGGACAATCGTAGGCGCCCATGCCAGCAAACTCGCCAGCACCACGCTTCGCCAAACGGGACGCCGTCCGAGATTCTCAATGACCGCCTTCATCGGTTGTTCCTCCGGTGTCGCTGGCCGCGCGGTGGCAAGTCGCTAGGTTGGTGCCAACGCGGCGTATTCATCCGACGTCGTGCCCAATCGCGACATAACTGGAAGCCGCCTTGCCCGTTCGGCTGAACCGTCCGTCGCGAGCCAATGAACCAAGCTCCTGGAGACTTTGCGGTCGGACTGATTGGGAGAGGTCAATCTGACAATTCGGCATGGTTCAAAAAGGTGTCAGGCACCGTTGTGCGAAGCACCCTTCGGGCCGTTCCGGCAACGGTGCCTGACACCTTTTTGAACCATGCCGACAATTCTGACTGGTCGAACACCGCTGCGACGCCCGCCGTGACCTGTGCGGTCCAGGGAATCTGCTACTACCATTACGCAAGACAGCGAGCCGGTGTCGCGGGACTTGACATGTGGTCCTTACAGGCCATAGCATCTTGCAGAACTAAGGCGTGTCCTGAGGGGCTACAGGCTGTCTTGCATGAGAGCTACTCTCATCCCCCTGAACGGCGGCGATCCGATTGAGATCGTTCGCGACATCACCGTGATCGGTCGCAAAGAGTTCTGCGACGTTCAGATCAACGATCCGAGCATCTCCAAGGTCCATCTCGTCGTCGTGCGCATGGACGGCACCTTGTTCTTTCGCGACATGGGCAGCACGAACGGCACCAAGGTCAACGGCCAGCGGGTCATTCGCGGCGCACTGTTGCCGAACGACCAGTTGACCATCGCCGCGTGCAAGTACCAGCTTCAGCTTCAATCCGACGAAATCCGGCCCCGCGAACCAGACGTTGCGGCTGTGGCACCTGACCCGCCGATTAACGGCTCCGAGCCAGACATACGGGTATTCAAGGCTGCGGAACTTGCCGAACAGGCCGTCGCGCCTGCCAGCCTGCGTGAAACCCCCGATCCCGACCAGTCGCTCGATACCGATCGTGAGTCGGGTGATGTCGCCCCACCCGCGGTGGTCCTCGAAGCGGCGGGCCCGTCGATCGCTCAGAAACGGTTTGACAGCGTCCCAGCTCCACAGTTTGTCGACTAGCCCGCTGATGACCGCCGAGCAGTTCACGCCGTCCGTCACCTCGACCGAGGTTTCGATCCGCGCCGTGGTGTTCGACCTGGACGGCCTGATGGTCGATTCCGAGAGCCTGTTCTTTCGGACGGCCGTGCAGTTGCTGGGCCGGCGCGGCAAGCAGTTCACACACGACCTGATGTGTCGCATGTTGGGCCTGCGCGGCCCTGAGGGTATTGAGGTGATGAAGCGTGAGCACGCGCTCGACGAGTCGTCCGAATCGCTCGCCGCCGAGGCCCGCGAGATCTTCTACGAACTGATGCCGACCGAACTGCGCACCATGCCCGGCCTGGCAACGCTGCTCGATTGTGTCGAGCAAGCGGACCTGCCTAAGGCCGTGGCGACCTCATCGACCCGCGCCTACACCGAGCGAGTCCTGGATCAGTTTGCGCTGCGGCCGCGGTTCGAGTTTCTGCTCACCGCCGCCGACGTGACGCACGGCAAGCCCGACCCAGAGATCTATCGCCTGGCTGCATCGCGCCATCGCGTCGCGCCAGCCGAGGTGTTGGTGTTGGAGGACAGCCCCGTCGGACTGGCCGCCGCCAAGGCCGCAGGCGCGTTTTGCGTGGTCATACCCAGCGCCTACACGCCGCACGCCGACTGGTCCGCCGCCGATGTCATCGCCGATCGGCTCGACGCGGCGGACCTGTTGCGACTCATTGCCCCGGCGAATCGGTAGATCGCAGCGCGCTAGACCTCCGGGTGCACCCAAGGCTCGCGATACGGCCGCCGCAACAAGCGGTTGGCCTCGGCGTCGTCTGCAACCTGATGTCGGGCGGCGTCCCACGTGAGTGTGCGGCCGAGCTTCATCGACAGGTTGGCCAGAATGCAACTGGCCGTCGAGATGTGACCCTGCTCGATGTCGGCGACTGGTCGGCCGCGCGACTCGATCGCCTTCAGGAAGTCGAGCATGTGATAGCGGATCGCCGGCGCCACATGCCGCTCCAAGTCCTTTTCGTTCTTGTCGACCGGATACTGGTCCAACTCGTACGTCACGTCGCGGTGGACCGGTTTCGAGTCGCCGAACGGCGTGAAGTCGTAGCTCATGACGCTGCACTTGAGCGTCCCCTTGTCGCCGTAGAAGGTCGCGCCCCAGGGGTACTTCGGGTCGGGCGCGTGGCCGTAGGTGCGGTGCTGCCAAACCACGGGGAACTCGTCGAACTCAAACGTCGCGGTCTGTGTGTCGCTGATGTTCGCCTTGCTCGCCTTGTCCACCAGAATGCCGCCGGATGAGCTGACGCGGCGCGGCCAGCCGAGGTCGGCCATCCAACGAACCATGTCGAGCATGTGAATGCACATATCGCCGACGATGCCGTTGCCGTATTCCATGAACGCTCGCCAGCGCCGTGGATGCGCGAGCGGATTGTACGGCCGCAGCGGCGCCGGGCCGGTCCACATCTGCCAGTCGAGATGATCGGGTGGTTCGGCGTCGGGCGGATTCTCGCGCGCTCGCATGTGGTAATAGCAGTAGACCTCAACCAGCCCGATCTTGCCGAGCCTTCCATCGCGCAGGATCGTGTCGCGCGCCTCAGCGAGGTGCGGCGTGCTGCGACGCTGGGTGCCGACCTGCACGACCCGACCGTGCTTGCGGGCCGCGGCCAGCATCGCCTGGCCCTCGACCACATCCACGCTGATCGGCTTTTGCACATACACGTCGGCCCCCGCCTCGACCGCGGCGATCATCGGTAAGGCGTGCCAGTGATCTGGCGTGGCGACCAGCACGATGTCGAACTCATGCTCCTTGATCATGGACCGATAGTCGCCGTAGGTGCGCGGCCGTTTCTTCGACGCTTGCCGCTCGGCGACGATGTCGGCCGCCTCGGCAAGCAGGTTCCGATCGACGTCGCACAGGGCCACGACCTCGACCGGCGCGACCTGAATGAGTCGCAGCAAATCGCACTTGCCGTACCAGCCGGTCCCGATCAGGCCGACGCGCCGAGTCTTCTGATCTGCCGCGCCTGCATGTACTCCAAACCCGAACGAGGTGAGCGCCGCCAATCCACCCGCGCCAGCGCCCAGACAAAACGCACGACGATTCATGGTTGGTCCTCCCTTGTTGGCGGCCATCGTACTGCGAATGGGTCTTGTTCTCAAACGCCCGCCGGGTTACATCTCTCTGCGAATCCACGGCTGCTGCCCAAGGGCGCGGCCGGCGACCGGGACTGAACGCGACCGCAAGGAGTTGCCCATGGCGCATTTCGACTCATCGCACGCGCCGATTCCGGAAACCGAATCGGCCGACGTAGCCGCCCGCAACGCCCGCTACGGCCTTGTGCTGTTCTTCCTCTACCTTGCCGTCTACACCGGTTTTGTGCTGCTCAATGCGTTCGGCGCCGAATGGATGCAGCTCGAGCTTGCCGGCGTCAGCGTCGCCGTGCTCTACGGCCTCGCGTTGATCGTCGCCGCGTTTGTGTTGTCGCTGGTGTATGGCTGGCTTTGCCGGAACCGCTAGAGACCGAGGAGTCGACTGCGTGATCTACGAACCGTCCGCGGTGGCCGTCGTCGTGTTCGCCGTCTTCGTGGCGATCACGTTGGGGCTGAGCTTCTACTTCGGCGCGAAGGCGCGGTCGGCCCAAGGCTACTTCGCCGCGGGCGGCGGCATCCCGTGGTTCGTGAACGGCGTCGCGTTTGCCGGCGATTACCTGTCGGCGGCGTCGTTTCTCGGCATCTGCGGCATGATCGCCTTCTACGGCTACGACGGGTTTCTCTACTCGATCGGGTACCTCGCCGGCTGGGTCGTCGCGCTGTTCGTCGTCGCTGAGCCCCTCAAGCGCATGGGTCGGTTCACGTTCGCCGATGCACTCGACGGCCGGTTCAACTCGCGCGGCATCAAGCTCGCCGCCGCGATCAGTACGCTGGTGATCAGCGTTTTCTATCTGATCCCGCAGATGGTCGGGGCCGGCGCGCTGATGCGCCCGTTGCTCGGATTCTCCCATGTGGCCGGCGTCATCACGGTGGGCGTCACGGTCGTGCTGATCGTCGTCACGGCGGGAATGGTATCGACTACGTACGTGCAGTTCATCAAGGGCGGTCTGCTGGTGTTCTTCTGCGCGCTACTGACCGTCATGATTCTGAAACGCGGCCTCGCGGTCGATCCCGGTCAATCGGGCGGCCGCAACTACCTCCCGCGCCGCGCCACGCTGGTCGCGAACCTGCCGCCGCAGGGCATGACGCCGCTCGAACCGGGCAAGGCCTGGGCCGGCAAACCATACATCCGTGCTCGCGACGCCGCCGATCGAATCCACGTGTGGCGCATCGAGTCGCCGCGCGGCGATTCACGCGACGCCGCGGCGATGGCGGTCGACTGCCAGACCGTAACGCTCGACAAGACCGGTCGACGCCTGGTGAACGGCCTGCCGCACGGACGCGGTGAAGGGCAGTCGGACTTGTTGCCCGTCGGCAACATCGACGCGCTGCCGGACAATCAGCGGCAAACCGGCGCGGTCGGGCCGTTCCAGTTTCTCGCTGTGCTTGGGCGCAGCGAGATCGTGCAGTGGTCGTCCGAGAAGATCACGGAGGACGACGGCGCCGGCACGACCGTCTACTATCCTGCCACGCACTCGGGCGCCGACCTGTTGCTGCCCGGCGCCAGCCCGACGTTCAAAGGAGTGCGCGGCGGCCGCTTCATCGACAAGCTCGACTTCCTGTCGCTGATGCTGTCGCTGTTCGCGGGCACGGCGTCCTTGCCACACATCTTGATTCGATACTACACGGTGAAAGATCAGGCGTCGGCCCGCAAGAGCACCGTCGTCGGCATCGCCAGCATTGGGGCCTTCTACATTCTGACGCTCTACCTCGGCCTCGGCGCCATGATCAGCGGCAATCTCGATGTGACGAACTCGAATATGGCGGCCCCGTTGCTCGCGCGCACGTTCGGCGAGTTGCCGTTCGCCGTGATTTCGGCCATCGCGTTCACGACCGTGCTCGGTACGGTTAGCGGCCTGATCATGGCGGCGTCCGGCGCAGTCGCGCACGACCTGATGGCCAACGTGATGCAGATCGGCCTGACCGACCATGAAAAAGTGCGGGCCGGCAAGATCGTCGCTGTGGTAGTCGGCGCGGTTGCGATGGTGCTCGGCGTGCTGTTCGAGAAGATGAACGTGACGTTCCTGGTCGGCTGGGCGTTCAACATTGCCGCGTCGGCGAACCTGCCGTCGCTGGTGATGCTCTTGTTCTGGAAACGGACGACGAAACAGGGCATCACCGCGGCGATCGTCGTCGGCATGCTCACGTCGCTGGCCTGGGTGCTCGCCAGCGCCCAGACGTTCAAGGACGTGTACGGTCTGCCGCCGGAAACCGCGCTGGTGCCGTTCAGCCAGCCTGGAATCGTGACCATCCCGCTTGGGTTCGCGGTGCTCGTCGTGGTCTCGCTGGCAACCGGGCCGACAGCGAGAGAGCAGCCGGTCGTGAAATCTGAGTGAACGTCGCACTACAATTGAGACCGACGGTTTAGTACCGCTCCACACTGAATAGGGTCTGAAATCGGCTTCGGTCGTTTAACCCGCAGCCGCAGGCGAGGCGTGGCTGGCGTTGGTTGTGCCTCGCCTGCGGCTGCGGGTTAAACGAATTCAAACCCTTTCAGTGTGGAGCGGTACTTCGGTGGAACGACGCGCATGTTGCGGATCATCGGCGGCGAACAACGCGGGCGGAAAATCGACGTTCCGGCGGGCGGCCAGGTGCGACCGCCCACCGACCGCGTGCGCCAGGCGATCTTCAACCTACTGAGGCGGCTCGTGCCCGGTCGACCGGCGTTCGATCTGTTCGCGGGGTCGGGGGCGCTCGGGCTGGAGGCGCTCAGCCGCGGCGCCGCGCACGCGACGTTGGTCGAGAACGACGCTCGAGTCGCCGCCACGCTGCGCCGCAACGTCGCCCACCTGCACTACGAACACGCTGCGACCATCGTCGTCGCCGACGTGTACCGCTGGATCGATCGGTCGGCGGCGTGGCCCGCCGGGCCGGCCGTGGTGCTGATCGCGCCGCCGTACGCGCATTTCGAGCGGCGGAGAGACGACCTCGAGCGCCTCTGGGGTCTGTTGGTGCGCGACACGCCGAACGACACAGCGATCGTCATCCAGGCGCCGCAAGACTTCGATCGTGAATCTCTGCCTGACGGCGCCGACTGGGAACTGCGTCGCTACGGGCAGACGCAGGTGGTGATCGGACAAACATGTCGGACCCGAGACGCCAATTCGCCGTCGCCGTAGTCGACCGCTTGCAGCAGGCCGGGCACCGCGCGTTGTTTGCGGGCGGCTGTGTGCGCGACCTCGTGATGGGTCGCGCGCCGGACGACTACGACATCGCCACCAGCGCTCGGCCCGACGAAGTGCAGCGACTGTTCCGCCGCACGATCGCCGTGGGCGCGAGTTTCGGCGTGGTTGTCGTCGTCGGCCGACGCGACGAAGGACAAGTCGAGGTGGCGACGTTCCGCACCGAAGGCCCGTACTCGGACGGGCGGCATCCGGACCGCGTCGAGTTCAGTACGCCCGAAGCCGATGCCGCGCGTCGCGACTTCACGATCAACGGCATGTTCTTCGACCCCGTGCGCGACGAGCTGCTCGATTTCGTCGGCGGCCGGACCGACATCCAGGGCCGTGTGCTTCGTGCGATCGGCAATCCGCGCGAGCGGTTCAACGAGGACAAACTGCGGCTGTTCCGCGCCGTCCGGTTCGCCGCGCGGTTCCAGTTCGAACTCGACCCGGCCACTGAAGCGGCCGTGCGCGAAATGGCCGGCCAGATATCGGTCGTCAGCCCCGAGCGCATCGCCCAGGAACTGCGCCGCCTGCTGGTCGATCCGAACCGCGTAGTCGGGCTGGGGCTGGCCGACCGAGTCGGCCTGTTGCCGGTGATCTTGCCGGAGGTCAGCGCGATGCACGGCGTGCCGCAGGGCAAGCCCGTGCAGCCGACGGGCGATTTGTGGGACCACACCATGCTGGTGCTGGAGAAACTCGACGACGCCTGGCGGGCGACCACGCGATCGCTCGGCCGCCCGCACGCGACGACGCCGCCGAGCTTCGCGCTCGCGCTGGGTGCGCTGCTGCACGATGTCGGCAAGCCGGCGACGATGGATCGCAATGGCGGGCGGCTGACGTTCTACCATCACGAGCACGTCGGGCGCCGCATCGCCGGGGTCGTCGCGCGCCGGCTGCGCCTGTCGAACGCCGAACGCGAACGGACCGAATGGCTCGTCGAGTTCCACCAGTACCTGAGCGACGCCAAGCAAATGCGGCTGGCCAAGCTGAAGCGCACGCTAGTTCACGAGGGCATCGCCGAGCTGCTGGCGCTGCATCGCGCCGACGCGATCGCTTCGACCGGCACGGCCGAGCATGTGGATTACTGCGAGCAACTGCTGCGAGAGTTGCCTCAGACGGAACTCAATCCGCCGCCGCTCGTCACAGGTCACGACCTCGTGCGCCTCGGGCTCGAACCCGGACCGGCGTTCAAGGACATTCTGGACCGCGTACGGGAGGCTCAACTCGACGGTGCGGCACAGTCGAAGAAGCAGGCGATCGCGCTGGTGAAGAAGT
>DAIOWH010000110.1:0-10416 GCA_036758585.1 Planctomycetia bacterium | reverse complement strand
TGAACCAAGCACGAGTGCACGACGCACTTTGCCCAGGTGTTTCGTTTAACGCCGAGCCGAAGGCGACGGCAGGCATGGACCGCGTGCGGGAGGCCCAACTCGACGGTGCGGCACAGTCGAAGAAGCAGGCGATCGCGCTGGTGAAGAAGTTGCTGGAAGAGAGTCCAGACGCCGGGCAGGCAGAATGAGAGTTGAAACACAGAGGCACAGAGAACACAGAGATCATGAACCAAGCACGAGTGCACGACGCACTTTGCCCAGGTGTTTCGTTTAACGCCGAACCGAAGGCGACGGCAGGCAGTTGTCCAGATAGTGCCGTCGCCTTCGGCTCGGCGCTAAACGACTTGCGCACGCCAAATCGCAAACCGCGTCGTGCGCCCACCAATCGCCTCTGTGGCCTCGGCGCCTCGTGTTGCCATGTTTTGTCCGCACCGCCCAAAGTGCCGCCCAGAGTGAAACTCGGGCGGCACGCACTCGTCGCAGCCGGTAAACTAACGCCATGAGCAAGCTGACTGATCTGCGAGAGATTCTTCGGTACGTACCCAGTTTTCGCGAGAGACTGTTCGTCATTTCCGTCGACGGCCAAATGGTCGAAGACGAGCATTTCGCGAACCTGCTGTTGGACATCGCGCTGCTGCGGAGTCTGAACATTCGCGTCGTGCTGGTGCACGGAGCGAGCTACCAACTGCGGCGGCTGGCCGACGAGCAGCACCAGGCGATCTCGAACGCCGACGGCGCCGGCGTCACCGACGAGGCGACGTTGCGGTTGGCGCTTACGGTGTCGAATCGCCTGACCCATGAGATCCTCGAAGGGCTGGCATCGGCCGATCTGCGTGCGGCTTGTACAAATGCCGTGGTGGCGCACCCGGCGGGAATCTTGCGCGGCGTAGACATGCAGTTCACCGGTCGCGTGGAACGTATCGACGCCGAGTTTCTTAGGAAGCTGCTCGACCAGAACATCGTGCCGGTCGTGCCTCCGCTCGGGTTCGATGGCGAGGGCCGGACTTTTCGCGTGAACTCGGACCAGGTTGCGGTCGCTACGGCGCTCGCGCTCGGTGCGATCAAGATTCTGTTCATCACGCCGCGCGACGGGATCGAGCGGTCGGGCAAGCTCGTGCGCCAGATCGCCATGGCCGAGGCGGAGGAAATGCTGCGAAAGCACCGGGGCGAACTGGCGCCCGAGATGATCTCGAAGCTCGAACACGCGGCCAAGGCGTGTCGCGGCGGGGTCGACCGCGTTCACATCCTGAACGGGCGCGTCGACGAGGGGCTGCTCGGCGAAGTCTTTTCGTCGGAGGGCGTCGGCACGCTGATCTACGGCAACGAGTACCAGGCGATCCGGCCGGCGATCAAGAAGGACGCTCGCGCGATTCTGGCGCTGATCACACCGGCGGTCGAGAACGAGGAGTTGCTGAAGCGCACCCGCGCGGCCATCGAGAAACAGATCGCGGATTACTTCGTCTTCGAGATCGACCGCAACCCGGTCGGTTGCGTCGCCCTGCACTCATACCCGGCCGAGCAGAAGGCCGAACTGGCCTGCCTGGCCGTCGCGGGAGTGCATGAGAACCGCGGCGTTGGCCGCAAGCTGATGGCGTTTGTCGAGAAGACCGCGCGCGAGCGCGGGGTGCGCGAGCTGTTTTGCCTGTCGACTCAGGCCGGCAACTATTTTGTCCAGAAGGGCGGGTTCCGCGAAGCGACGCCCAACGACCTGCCACCCGCCCGTCGCCAGCAGTGGGACCAGAGCCGGCGAAACTCGCGCGTGCTCGTCAAGAGTTTGGTAGCCTCGGACTCGCCCGCGCCGGCGATGGAGCCGGTCGGCGCGGGGCGCGGCACTACTTGAAGAACCCAGCCTCAATCCATAAACCCGATGGAGGAACATCCGATGACCGAACTGACTCGCCGATCGTTTACGCACCACACGCTTGGCTCGCTCCTGACCTACTCGCTGCTCGACACCCTGGCCGGTGCGGACCTGTTCGCCGATGAGGTCAAGCCCGTCACGGTGAAGTGGCTTGCCGACGTCAATCGGTTGGGAAGCGACGCGAAGGGACAGAAGCTCAAGCAGGTCGAATGGCAGAAGAAGATCGAAGAGCTGTTTGCCAAAGTCGACCTGCCCGACCTGCTGCGACTGATCGACTTCGATCGGTTGGCGGCCGGCGTTCAACTGGTGGACAAAGGGGAACGCAGCCTGAAGATCAAGTTTCCCGAGATCGAGGGGCTTCCGACGAACCTGGTGTTTGGTCGCCAGGTTTTCGCGCTCAAGAAGGGCCGCTCGGTCGTGCCGCACGGCCACAACAACATGGCCACAGCGTTCCTGATCCTCAAGGGCGACTTCCACGGCCGGCACTACGACCGACTCGAAGACGAGCCTGACCACTTCATCATCAAGCCTACGATCGATCGCGAGTTCAAACCCGGCGGCTGCTCGACCATCTCGGACCACAAGGACAATATCCATTGGTTCCAGGCATTGAGTGAACCCGCGTTCATCTTCAACATCCACGTGACGGACATCGTCCCGAGCAGCGCCAAACCGACAGGCCGCGTCTACCTCGACCCCAACGGCGAGAAGCTGAAGGACGGCCTGGTGCGGGCGAAACGCCTGAGCTACCAGAAGGCGTACGATCTGTACGGATAGGGGTCTGTTGATTTAGTCGTTTAACGGCAAGCCGGAGGCGTCGGCACGTAAGGATTTGGTCCGAAATAACTTCCCTATGCCACACAAACCCGAAGCGTCAGCGAGGATCGGAAAGATCGGTTGTCCTCGCTGACGCTTCGGGTTAGTGTCCCCACCGATATCGGGAAGTTATTTCGGACCAATTCCTAAGTCCAAATAATATCGTTAACGCCGACGCCTCCGGCTTGCCGTTAAACGACCGGCCGGACACAAAACCAACAGGCCCATAGTCTGGGGGCGTCGCACTTCGCGTGACCTCGCAGGACTGCACTCCTAACGCGGGCTGCGCCCGCAACCCAACGTGGCGGACGCTGCCAGCGTCCGGTGCCGACGCTGCCAGCGCCGGCCACGAACACGCGCGCACGGCGCGCGCATGTGACTCTAACCTTCTCTTGGTCAGCATGTTGCAGCCAAGCGGAGGTTGTTGCGGGCGATGGCGGGAAAATGGGTGAGTGGGGATTTTCCAGAAAGTCCGAACAATCAAATCACGATACTAGAACGGAGGAATCGGCTTGTAGCAGTCGGCGCGAAGCCGCGCCTCATGGTCCCTCGGAACGGAGAACAGCGATGAAAACTGCAGTGCGTCACCGAGTGCTCGGCGCGATCGCGGCCGTCGGCTTGTTGGCGATGAACCCGGCGGTGTGGGCGGGGCGTCCGGAAAAGAACAAGCCTGCCTCGCCCGCGTTGGCGGAATCCACCAGCCTGCAGACCGAAATCAGCGTTCCGGCGGGCTACTCCCGTTCCATGCACACGCGCAGCGATATTGAGCGCGTCTTCGTGTCTGATTCCGAGATTCTCAGCCTCTCGCAGTCGGGAGCGCGTGACGTGACCATCGTCGGACTCAAGCAGGGCAGTTGCACTGTCCAACTCTGGATGAAGGACGAGGCTGAATCGATCAGCCTGCTCGTTCAAGTCGAGCCGGCAGCAACCACTTCGGTCTCCGCTGTGTCGCACGAATCCAAGAAGGGACCAACGCCGGCCGTGGCCATCGACGATCCTGACGTGACGCCGGCCGGGTCGCCGTCGCAACCCCGCGCGGTCGCCGGACCGGGCCTGCCGATCGAAGCGAACACCAACTACGTGCAACAGGTTCCAGCGTTGTCGATCGAGACGTCCAGCCCGATCGCCGCCAATGTCGGACGCATCGTCGAACAGCAGATTCTGGTGAAGAACGTCGGCTCGGTCGCCGCCGAAGCCGTCGAGATACGCGGCACGCTGTCCATCACCTGCGAACTCGTGGGCACGCAGCCCAAGGCCGAGGTCGTGGACAACGCCCTGGTCTGGCGACTGGGGACGCTCGCCGCCGGCGGCGAACAGAAGCTGACCGTGCGCGTCAAGCCGGTCGAAGCCGGTGAACTCGAATGTCGTACGTCGC
Organism: Planctomycetia bacterium; assembly: GCA_036758585.1. Classification (GTDB taxonomy): domain Bacteria; phylum Planctomycetota; class Planctomycetia; order JALXBF01; family JBGPMX01; genus DAIOWH01. Next base: position 6,364 of record DAIOWH010000110.1, on the reverse strand, counting down.
TCAGCTTCAAGTCGGTCGCCGCACTCAAGGTGCAGGTGCGCGAACCCAAGCTCAAGCTCACCTGCGATGCGCCGCAGGCCGTCACGGTCGGCTCGGAAGTCCGCTTCGCGATGACCGTGATCAACACCGGCTCAGGTACGGCCGAGGGCGTGAAGATTCGCCAGGTGCTGCCCGGCGTGGTGCAGGCAAGCGCCAAGGACGCCGCGCAGCCGCTCGTCATTGACGTCGGAACTCTGGAACCGGGCGAGTCGCGCATGGTCGAGACCGTCTCACGCGCCGACGCCTCGGGCACCGTGAAGATCAACCTCGTCGCGGAGTGCCAGGGCCAGGCCCGAGCGACTGCCGAACACACTCTGCAGGTCCAGGCGGCCAAGCTCGACCTCACCACCGAAGGCCCTGACTTCCGGCTGCTCAACCGCAAGGCCAGCTACCAGATGTTGTTGACCAACCGCGGCAACGCCATCGCCACGGGTGTTCACCTGATGGTCGGCCTGCCGGAAGGTCTGCAGTACGTCGACGCCGAGGGTGATGCGATCTACGACCCCGTGAAACGCACGGTGGCGTGGATCGTCGGGGCGATGGAGGCTGGCGCGAGTCAGGAGTTTACGCTGACCGTGCTGCCGAAGTCGGAGGGTGAGCACATGCAGCGGGCCGTCGCGTGGGCCGACCACAACCTGATCGCCAAATCGGACAAGGTCACTCGCGTCGAGGGATTCAGTTCGCTGACCATGCAGATCGGGGAGAGCGAAGACCCGATCGAGGTCGGCGGCGAGGTGGCCTACCAGATTCAGATCGCCAACCGCGGATCGAAGGCGGCCGAGCATGTTCAGGTGACCGCAGTCGTGCCGACCGGCATGGAACTCGTCGGCGTCGCGTCGCCGCTGAAGTATGAGACGCAGGGCCAGGCGATCGTGTTCGACGCGATCCCGGCCGTCGCCGCCGAATCCACCACGGTCGTGCAGGTACGGTTGAAGGGGGCCAAGAAGGGCGACCAACGGTTCCGCGCCATGATGCGAGCGCCGTCGCTTTCGACCGCCGTCGTGACTGAAGAAGGCACGATGGTCGTCGGCGAATAGCTTCGAGAAAAAAAAACGCCTCCGGAAGCGGCTGATCCCAGGGGGGGCGGGGGACCGCGGCCGCTTCCGAGAGGACCGATCTTATCCAAACTGATCTGACTGTCCCATCGCGTGACCGCCGCCACGGTCGCCGCACGGGGACGTGACTAAAAGGGCCACTTTAGCATACTGCACTGGCCTCTTCAGGTTCCGGCCCCGCAGTGGCCCTGCTGCTCCGCCAGGAAAAAAAAGACGCACGAACGCACCAACGCTCGAACCGTAGACACGGACGACTTGCCGCTGCAGAAGTGAATCGGCTCGCCACAGTCCGCATCCTTTCAGACTGTCTTGCTTGCGCCGCTGCCACGCCTCATTGTGAGGCGGCTTCCTTAAGGAATCCCGCCGAGCGGGTCAAGGGAGAAAGTTACAAACCGAGCCACGCGCCGCGTTGCGACGCACCTTGCAAGAGTTCGTTTCATGAACGGAGTCGGGTCTACGTTTTTTCGGATTTGGCCGATCTGTGTCATTGGAATGTGAACGACTGATTTCGGCCAAATCCGAAAAACGTAGCCCCGACCCCTTCCCCTGTTAGATTCGCAAAGTGTGCCGCACGCCCGAGCCACGCGCCGCGCCGATCCTATGGAATCCGAAACTCGGCGGCGGCGTCTTCCCAACCGGCCAACACGATGCCCTGGTCGGCCGCCTTTTCGGGAGCGAGCCGCACCATGCGGCCCTCGTCGTCGGCCCAAACCACATAGCGCGAGCCGCCGCGCAACACGAGCAGCAGGCGTGTGAGCCGCGCGTCCTGGCCGGCGTGCTTCACGACGTCGTCGCCTTGTCGTGTGAGCGAGAACGTCAACCGCTGCGGCGGCTGAACCGGATGAACCCACAGGCCCGCGAATTCTTGCTTACCGCCCTTGCGCCGATCGTACCGGCGGACCGCCAGAACGGAGTCGGTCCAGTCCGGCGCCGATGTGACGATGACCGCGGCCGGGCAGTCGAACTCCTGCGCGGTTCCATCGTGTCGCATGACGCGGGCCTTGCCGTCGCCGGCCGACACGGTCGCCTCCTGGCGATCGCCGCCACGCTGGGTCGACACGCGGGCTTCCGTTAGAACCCCCTTGGCGTCGTACGACGATTTGACCGTCAGGCCGGCATCCGATCTGCCTGTGACGCTCGTGATGGTCGTGCCCTGCGGGCCAGAGTCGATCCGGATTTCTGCCTCCGTCGCAAACCCGCTGGCCGTGCGACGCAGATAACGGATCGACTCGTGTTTCTCGTCGGCGATAGATGCTGAGCCTGGCTGGTTGGCATTGGCATCTACACCAGTTCGATACGGGGGCAGCCGCGAAGCGGCGTGAGTCGATAGCCAGGGGCGTAAGCCTGGCTGGTAGGCCAAGGCGATCATCGACACGAGCAACAGAAGGCTCATTGGCTTGCTCCAGGTTGACCGGGCCGGTAGGTTGCACACAGCATAATCGTCAGATGCCGTGAGTCAAAAGTCCCAATCCATGCCGCCCGCAATCGCCGAGGTCGTCAGTCATGTCGCTGCGGCGCGAGCCGCCTACGTGCATGTTCCGTTCTGCCGACGGCGCTGCGGCTACTGCAACTTCACGCTCATTGCCGGCCGCGACGACTTGATCGATCGGTACCTCGACGCGATCGGACGGGAGCTGTCCGATCTTGGCCGCGTGCGCGAGATAGACACGCTGTTCATGGGCGGCGGGACCCCAACGCACTTGCCGCCCGACAAGCTGCGGAGGCTGATTGCGAGCGTGCGACGTTGGTTTGTGCTGACCGAGTCGGGCGAGTTCACCATCGAGGCGAACCCCGCCGACTGCACACCGCAGCTCGTCGAGTTGCTCGCCGAGTCGGGCGTCACCCGCATTAGCCTCGGCGCCCAGTCATTCGACTCGGCCAAGTTGCGGGCGCTCGATCGCGATCACTCGGCCGATCAGATTCGGCGGGCCGTGGCGCTCTGCCGGCCGGTTGTTTCGTCGATCTCGCTCGACCTGATCTTCGGCGCGCCGAACGAGTCGCTCGAATCGTGGGACGTGGACATCGACGCCGCGCTGCAACTCCGGCCGGACCACCTGTCGACCTACGGCCTGACCTACGAGCGTGGCACGGCTCTGTGGACGAGCTGGCACAAGAACGCGGTCGGTCGCATCGACGAAAGGCTGGAGCGCGACATGTTCGCCCTGGCGATTGACACGCTGGCGTGCGCCGGGTTCGAACACTACGAGGTGTCGAACTTCGCCCAGCCTGGACATCGCTGTCGTCACAACGAAGCGTACTGGGCGGGCGACGAGTACTATGCCGTCGGCCCCGGAGCGGCGCGGTACGTGAACGGCGCGCGCGAGGTGAACCATCGCAGCACGACGACATACATCAAACGGGTCATGGCCGGCGATTCACCCGTGGCCGAGTCCGAAACGCTGTCGCCCGATGATCGTGCCCGCGAGACGTTGGTCATCGGCCTGCGCCGCATGCGTGGAGTGAATCGGTCCGAGTTTCGTCGCCGCACCGGATTCGATCTCGATGGACTAGCCGCAGCGGACTTTCGCCGGTTCGTCGCACAGGGACTGCTCGAAGACGACGGCGTGAACCTGCGGCTCACCCGTGCCGGACTTTTCGTCAGCGATTCGATCTGGCCCTACTTGCTGCGAGCTTGATCTACGATGCGAACGCACCGACGCCCTCGACGACACAACTCACGGCGCAGCACTCCGCCGGGCGAGCATGTGCCGGTCATGCTGCCGCACGTCATGGACGTCTTGTCGCCGCTTCCCGGCGAAACGGTCGTCGACTGCACGCTCGGTCGGGCCGGTCACGCGGTCGAGTTGCTTCGCTGCGTGGGACCGACGGGCAGGCTCATAGGGATCGACTGCGACGGCGAGAGCATCGCGGCCGCACGAGACCGGCTGGCCCAGGCGGGCGCGAACTTCACCATTCGTCACAGCAACTTCGCCGCGCTGGGCCAGATCGTGGGCGAACTCGCGCCGGCCGGCGCTGACATCGTGCTTGCCGACCTGGGCATGTCGAGCATGCAGGTGGACGATTCCGACCGTGGTTTTTCCTACGTGCGCGACGGGCCGCTCGATATGCGAATGGACCGGTCGCGTGGTCGCACGGCGGCACAGGTGCTGGCTACGATCCCGGCCGCCGACCTGGCTGCGGCGATTGCTGAGTTCGGCGACGAACCGCACGCCGAGCGGATTGCCGCCGCGCTGGTCGACGCGCGCAACCAGCATCCGATCACACGTACCAGCGAACTGATCGCCGTCATCGGTCGGGCGCTCGACGTCGCGGTGACGCGCGAGACCGGCTGGCAGCTTCAGCCGCATCGCGGTCGGTGGCGGTCGCACCCCGCGGCACGCACATTCCAGGCGCTCCGCATGTTGGTCAACCGCGAACTAGCGAGCCTTCAAGAACTGCTTCGCGTGCTGCCTCAATGCCTCCGTCCCGGCGGCCGCGCGGCCATCATCAGCTTTCACAGCGGCGAAGATCGGCTGGTCAAAGCTGCGTTTCAGGACGGCCTGAACAAGCGTGCCTATGAGGCCGTTGGCCAAGAGCCGGTACGCGCGAGTGAGGCAGAGAAGTTGGCGAACCCACGCGCTCGGTCCGCGAAGCTGCGCTGGGCCAAACGGCCGCTCAGAGAAGCTCGCTGACCGACACGGTGACGTCGGGCAAGGCGGCGACTTGGAGTTGCTGGGTTCGAGTCGCGGTCTGGACGTCCAGGTACTTTCGGTTCGCGTCGGGCTGACGATGGACTTCCACTCTTCCGGCCTGCAGATCGACAATCCACAGTTCCCGCACACCAGCCTCGGCGTAGAGCGGCAACTTAACATCGCGGTCAAAGTCGATGGACGTATCGGCCACCTCGATCAACAGGACGATGTCACTTGCCTGGGGTTTTCCAGAGGCGTAAAAGTCGGGCGTCGGGCGGAGCAACGCCACGTCAGGTTCGGGTTCACTATCGACGAGGCGGACGGGATTCTGAATGCTGACGATCGCTCGATCGCCGATGCGCCGGGACAAGATGTGATTGAGCCGATTCACGCACGCACAATGTTCATCGCCGATGGACATCTTCTCGATGATCTCCCCCCGAATGAGTTCCACCGGATCATTTTCGGTCAGAATACCCGCTTGGATCATCTGCTCGTAGTCGTCGACCGAGAACCGGTGGCGAACGATCGCTGCCGACATGATCTTGAATCTCTCCTGTTGATGGATGGCGACATATTCTATCATGCGTGCCATTGAGAGCCAGTTCCAGGAGCCACGCAATGGTCGAGGACCTCTCACGGCGACATGAGCCGTTCTCGCAGCTCTTCGAGATGCCGGGCGGCGATTGGGGCCGCTTTCGTCTGAGTGATGCACAGGTGAGGTTCTTTCATGAACAGGGCTACGTGTCGGGCGTTCGCGTTCTTGACGACGCCCAGGTAGATCGGCTGCTGGAGGAACTCGGGCCGCTCACTGATCCGGCGCATCCAGGTCACGATCTGTTTTACGAGTTCCACTCGAACGAGTCGAAGGACCCGAACACGGTTCTGTTCCACGCGCTGGGGGCGTGGCGCATCTCACCGGGGTTCCACGATATTCTCTGGAACCCGGCGTTCACCGTGCCGGCGTCGCAACTGCTCGACGGTCCCGTGCGGTTCTGGCACGACCAACTCTTCTGCAAGCCTGTGCGGCACGGCGGCGTCGTGGCGTGGCACCAGGACTATTCGTACTGGACTCGCACTGAACCGATGACGCACCTGACCTGCTGGATCGGCCTCGACGACGCCACGCGCGATAACGGCTGCTTGCACTATGTGCCGGGTAGTCATCGGTGGCGACTGTTGCCCGTGACCGGACTGGCTGGCGACATGGACGCGATTCAGGCGGTGCTCAGCGACGAGCAGAAGCGCGCGTGGAAGCCGGTCGCAATTGAACTGAAGCGCGGCCAGGCGGCGTTTCACCATCCGCTCATGGTTCACGGCTCGTACGAGAACCGCACCGATCGACCGCGGCGTGCGACGGTGATCAACGCCTTCCGCGACGGCGTCCGATCCGCATCCGACGAGCCGCTGCTCGATGGCGTGCCGCCGGTGCCGGCGGGCGAGCAGATGGGCGGCCAGTTTTTCCCGCTGTTGTTTGATCCGGCCGCGGCACCGTAGGCGGCCAAAAGAAACCGGGGCCACGGCAGCGTGGTCCCCGGTCTGAACTGCGGCGTCTCTGGCGGGAACCGCAGAACCTTAGTACTGCTCCACATTGAAAGGGGTCCGAATTCGTTTAACCCGCAGCCGCAGGCGAGGCAT
>DAIOWH010000109.1:0-21697 GCA_036758585.1 Planctomycetia bacterium | reverse complement strand
TTGATCGCCTGGACCTGTTGGGCCGTCAGTGCCGCCCGCGCCTCGGCCGACATCTGTTTGAACCACCATTCGTTGTCGATCGACGCGATCTGCGTGGTCGTGAGCAGCGGCGCCTCGCGAGCGGTCAGGTACTTGAAGTGCGGGTACTTCACCTGCTGCACCTGGCTGACCGTCAGCATACCAATCTGCGCGGTGGTCAGGGCGTTGATACCGACCGCGGGGACGTTGATTGCCGCGACTTGCGATGCCGAGAGAGCGGCCCGCGCCTCGGCAGTCATTTGCTTGAACGACCACTCGCTGTCTATGGATGCGATCTGCGTCGTGGTCAGCAGCGCCGCCTCGCGCGGCGACAAATACCGGAATTGGTGGAAGGTTACCTGTTGAACTTGCCCGGTGGTCAGGCTGCCAATCTGGACGGGCGTGAGCGCGGCGATGCCGACGGCCGCGACGTTCAGTCCCTGCACTTGCGTGGCGTTCAGGGCTGCTCGCGCCTCGGTCGTCATTTGCTTGAACGACCACTCGCTGTCGATCTTGCCGAGTTGCGCCGGCGTCAGGTGCGGGACCTCGCGCGGAGTCAAGTACCTGAACTGCTGATAGGCGACCTGCTGAATCTGACCGGGCGTGAGCAGGCCGATTTGGCTTGCGGTCAACCCCGAAAGACCTACCGCCCCGACGCTCAGCGACTGCACTTGGCTGGTCGTAAGCGCCGCGCGCTGTTCGGCCGTCATCTGCTTGAACCACCACTCGCTCGGAATCGACGCGATTTGTGTGGTGGTCAGAAACGGTATCTCCGACGTCGCCACCGTCTTGAACTTGTCGTAGGTCAAAGACTGGATCGTGGCCAGATTTGAGCTTCCGACCCACAGACTGACGGCGGCCGTGTCGCTGGCTGCGCCGTCGCCGAGCGTGTAAACGAACGAGTCGGCGCCGGTGTAGTTCGATGTGGGCGTGTAGGTCAGCGTCCCATCGGCGTTGACCACGACTGAGCCGTGAGCCGGCTGAATCACGCGAGTGACTGACATGGGCCCGCCTTCAACGTCGGAATCGTTGGTCATGACGCGAATCGTCACGGCGGCATTCGGGAGTGTGTGGGCCGTGTCGTCGCCAGCAATTGGCGGGTCGTTGACCGAACTGATCGTGACGTTGACCGATCCTGTGGCGGTGACGCCGTCGTCGTCGGCGACGTCGTAGCTGAAGCTGTCCGGGCCGAAATAGTTGGCGTGTGGCGCGTACGTGATCGTGCCGTCGGTGTTTCGCGTCGCCGTCCCGTGCGCGGGCACGGTTACCGACACGAGCGCGAGCCGATCGCGGTCGGGGTCCGTATCATTGGCCAGTACCGCGATGATCTTGGCCGTGTCTTCCGCTGTGGTGGCAACGTCGGCGACAGCCGTCGGCGGCCGATTGGCGGCGCCGAGCGTAACCTGCAGGGCCGGGCGCATCGTGGCGTTTTGGCGCGAGTAGAACTGCACATCGCCGCGCAGGCTGGGCGCCGAGACGGCGTCGATCTGGAACGAGACCAGCCGGTTCGCGTTCGACGCCTGATTGACTAGTCGGGTCACGTCCAGCGCCAGTGTCTGACCGCGCGCCAGACGAGAACCTGAGAAGATGATCTCCGCCCCGGTACCGACAGGTTTGCGGCTCCAGGCGATCTCACCCGCCGGCAGGTTGTCCGCACGGCCGTTGCCCTCTACCCAGCCGTCGCTCGCGTCGCCGAGCAGCCGCACGCGGTAGTTCGTGCGCGCCGCGTCGCGCCCGATGTAAGCGGGGACAAGTTGCAACACCGCCGACTCGACCAGCCCAGGATTTTGCGTCAGATCGAAGCGAAGGTACGATTCATAGTCATACACGTCGCGCGTGTCGTTCTTGACCATGAGGCGAGTGAGTGTGCCGTAGTTGACCGCCGCATAGGTCGAGCCGCGGATGTGAGCGTCGGCCGTCGGTGCGAGACTCACTAGCTCGGACAATAAGATCCGCGCCTCGAGCGGCTCAACGGCGACACGGGGGGACTTGCCGTTGCGGGGACGGGGTTTGCGATTGGGATCACTCGCAGTCCCAGTCCACAGTCTCCCCCACCACGAACGAGCATTCATGGGTACCGTCTACCGGTTTCAGATGGACCACGAACGATTGCGCAGGCAGTCGGTTCGGTACAACCAGCAAAAGGCATGCCACCTGTAGATTTGTTCATTCAGGTAAGCTTGGGTGCCGTTAGACCCGTGAATCAGCGGCCTGCGGCGAGCAGGTCGCCTTGCCTGCGCGGTTGCGGTGCCGTGTTTTGCCGCAGAACGGATCAGGAGACTGCCGGCTTATGGGTCGTGCCAGTGCGACCAGCGCCCCACTACAACTCGCAGTTCAGCACGTTGATCGGCGGGCCGGAGCTGGTGCAACGGTCGTTGTTCAGGCCGCCGTCGATGTCGATCGATCCCACGTTGCCCGGCGTGCCGGTGAGGAGCAGCGTCAGCACGTCGTCCTTTGGACCGCCGCGAAGGTCCACGTCCAGATCGCCCGTGCTTCCACCACGCAACACGATGTTGACGTTGAACGTGTCTTTGCCGGTGCTCACGCCCAGATTGCGATCGCGGCCGATGTCGATGTCCAAGTCGGCGACGTCGACGGCGCCACCCAACTCAGCCAGCACGATGTCGAACGTGGCTGTCACCTGATCGTTTCCCGCACCGTCCTCGACATCGATTTCCAGCAAGGCGTTGATCGTGCGCGTCACGCCATTGCCGCCGAAGTTCAAGTTCACGATGTCAACGCCCGTCCCGACCTCGATGTCGATGGCCCGAGGCGTGGTCAGGTTTCCCAGCAAGTTGTACGTCACGGTTTCCTTGCCTAGCCCCTCGATATCCACTTCGGTCACGCCGTTGAAGTTCAAGGCTCGCCCGGCTGCGGTGCCGGTGATTCCTCCGGCGCCGTCGTCGTTGATTGTGATCACGTTGCGACCCTTGGAGCATTCAATCTCCAGCTCGCCCAAGAGAAACTCAGTCACACAGGCCAGGAGCGTGCGATCTTCAAGTGACTCGATGCCTGGCCGGCACGCGCAGGGACGGGAACGCTGACAGGTGTTCATCATTGGTGTTGACCTCCTCAAGGTGTTGCAGCGGGACAATAGGCTAGATGCACACGCGGCAAAGTCAAGCTGTTTTTCCTGCTCGACCCGATGTGCGCCCGCGGCACACCTTGTGGAGAGCTTGCAACTTGACTCGAGTGATCAGCGAGTGCCTGGGGCCTGGATGTGACTTGATCCAGACTTTGCCGCCAGCCGGCGCAGCTCGTCATTAACCAGCGGCAACAGTTCGGCGGGCGCGTTCGGGTCGCCCTGCTCTGCTGCAGCCAGGATGCGGGTGACTTGATCCATGCGGTGAACTCCGCCTTGCACTCTCGTTATCGCCTAGTTTTCTTGCGCGGCTTGCGTGGCCGATGCTGCCAGCGTCGGCACGAGACGCTGGCGGCGTCCGCCACGTTGGGTTGCGGGGCAAAGCCCGCGCTAGAGATCCTCGCCAGGCGAGTCTGCAGGCGGAGTGATGCTGCGGTCCAGCCAGACTGTTCGTTCAATCCCTGCGTCTTGTCCAAAGTCGTTTGATGTTCTTGCCCGGTCCTTCGTCATCGAAGTGCTCGCGCAGCCATTTTTCCAACGTTGGCTTCCATTGCGGAAACGTGGCCAGGAACACGGCACAGAGCAGCAATCCCGGCACGACGAGCCGGCGGGCGGCGCCGAGTCCGGTGCGCCACAGGAACCAGGCCCACACGACCAACCCGATGCCGCCGAGGATGCACGTGCCGCCGACCACGGTCATGCTGCGCCGCCAGTGCTGCCAGTAGCGACGGCGGCCGACCAGCGCGGCCAACTCGCGGTGCCTCTCGACGATCGCCTCGTCGCGCACGGTCCGGAACGACGCGACGCGCAACACATCATTGGCCTCGTCGGCCCGCTCGGCGTCGTACAGCGCCTGCGCCGCCTGCAATGCGATGTCGCAGATCTCCTCAGGTTCCATATCATTGGTCGCCGGACCGGCCAGCATCCAGACCAGGCGCGGGCAATCGCCTTCGTCCGCCAGGGCCTTGCACCGCGCGCGAATCTTCCGTTTGCGAGCTTCGATCGTTCGATGCAGTTGTTCATACACCGGCCGGAGTGAGGCATGCCGCGCGACCTGCGAGCGGATCCGACCGAGCAGCGCGGCGGCCTCGCGCACGTCGCCGTCCTCCAGCTTGCTTTGCGCGGAGTGCAGCATCGTGCTGAGTTCATCGATCGCCACAACCGGCTGCTGCCGTTGCGAGACGCCGTAGGCACTGGACGCGCCGGCCGGTTCGTTCCAGTCAAAGACATCCTTCGCCAGCAGCGGCGCTTGGCTCGCCCGCTCGCGATCAGGCACTAAATTTAGCTCCACTCCGCAGCGCGGGCAGAACCGCTTCCCGCTGGGAACCTCGCATCTGCACAGGTCACAGATCATCGCCGACCTCCAGCGACTGTACGTATCCGGCGTGGCGACTTGAGAGTGTAAGGCGTGCCGCGCGCAGCGTCCATCGGCGCGTCGGCGCGAAAGCCCCGCTTGCGTCTTCGGGCAATCCCATTAGAATCTACTCATGCATTGTGCGCCGCGTGGCGGAGTCCCGGGCGCACGAACTCGCCCGATACGCCCCTTGGCCCACCTTGACGTGACCCGCGGGTGCATGAAGCACCGTTCCTGTGACCTCAGTGATTCGGAGTCGGAGGAAAACCATGCGACGATTCCCGGTCTTGCCGTCGAAGTCGTTTTGGCTGGCGATTGCTTGCGGAGCGATCCTGTCGCCCGTTGCCCACGCCCAGCTTCCCACGGTACGGCTCACCTCAGTCTTTCCGCCCGGCGGCAAACAGGGGGCGACCGTCGACGTGACGCTGACCGGCACCGACTTCGACGAGGTCAGTCAGCTCTACTTCGATCACCCCGGACTGAAGGCCGAACCGATCGTCGAGATGAAGGACGGCAAACCCGTGCCGGCGCCCGCAGCGGGTCCGGCCAAGTTCCGGATCACGATCGCCGCCGACACGCCGCTCGGCATGCACGACGTTCGCGCGGTCGGGCGCTTCGGCGTGTCGAACCCGCGCACGTTTGTCGTCGGCGACGCTGTCGAAGTGAACGAAACGGAACCGAACAACACCGTGCAGCAGGCGACTCGCGTGCTTTCGGACGTGCTGCCCGCCATCACGATCAACGGTCAGGTGAACGGCGCGACCGACATCGACCACTACGTCTTAGCCGCGCGAGCGGGCCAGCGCGTTCTGATCGCCTGCCAGGCCCAGCAGATCGACTCGCGCATGGACGGCCGGCTCGCACTCTACGGCCCGTCGGGCCGCATCATCGCGTCGAGTTCATTCTTCGACGGCAAGGATCCGTTCCTGGACGTGAGCATCACCACGTCCGGCGATTACACGCTCGCCGTCACCGACCGCGTGTTCGACGGATCACCCGAGTATTTTTACCGCGTCGCCATCGGCACGCTGCCCTACATTGATTACATCATGCCGCCCGCCGCGGCACCCGGCGCGCCGGCCGAGTTCACCCTCTTCGGACGCGGCCTGCCCGGCGGACAGCCGAGCGGCATGACCACGACCGACGGCCGACCGCTCGACCAACTCAAAGTGCAGATCGCCGTGCCCAACGATCCACTGGCGATTCAGCGGCTGGCGTTCTCCGGACTCGTCTACCCGCGCGAGAGCATGGTCGATGGCTTTGAGTATCGCCTCACCACGCCGCAGGGCAGCTCGAATAGCGTGCTGCTGGGCGTGACGAACCTGCCGATTGTCGGGGGCGCCGAACCGAACGACGCGCCCGACAAGGCGCAGAAGGTCACGGCCCCGTGCGAAGTGTTCGGCCAGTTTCAATCGGCCAGTGATGTCGATTGGTACAGTTTCACCGCCAAGGCGAACGAAGTGTTCGTGTTTGAGGTGATCTCTCAGAAGGCCGGATTCCCGACCGATTCATTCCTGCTGCTTCGCCGCGCGAGCGACGGGGCCGAGATCGCCAGCGCCGACGACGATGCGACCAACCCCGTGGGCCTGCGCTTCGCCATGAACAGCGACGACCCCGTGCTGCAGTCCCCGGCGCTCGCCGAGGGCGAATATCAGATCGCGGTTCGCGATCTGTACGGCGCAGCCAAGGGCGGCCCGCGCCATGTCTATCGGCTGCGTATTCGGCCCGTTCAGCCCGACTTTCGACTCGTCGTCATGCCCGGCGGCCCGATGCAACCGAACGTGGCTCAGCAACCTGATGCGTTGCACCTGCGCCAGGGCGGCAATCAACATCTTGACGTCTACGCCGCTCGCCGCGACGGCTTCAACGGCGAGATCACCGTCGCGGCCGAGGGTCTGCCAGCGGGCGTGACCAGCGCGCCCGTGACGATCGGCCCGGGTCAGGTGTACGCGCCGATCATTTTCAGTGCGGCCGACAACGCGCCGGTCGGAGTGGGCGCCGTGAAGATCACCGGCTCGGCGAAGATTGGCGATCAGCAGGTGTCGCGCGAGGCGCGGCCGGGTGTGCTTACCTGGGCGTTCGATCCGAACCAACAGCGCCGGCCGCCATCGCGCGTGGCGCGGTCGATCGCGATCGCGGTGCGTGAAGGGGCGCCGTACCGGGTCGTCGCCACGCCCGAAAAGATCGAGCACAGCCGCGGACTGCCGCTGAAGCTGAAGCTGCAAGTGACCCGCCGGGGCGACTTCAAGGCGAACGTCGACGGCGTGACCGCTGTGGCGCTGCCACCCAACGCCCAGAACGCGGCCGTCGCCATACCGGCCGACAAGAACGAGGCCGAGCTGACGCTGAACATGCCGCCCAACGTGCCAGTCGGCACCTACACGGTCGCGCTGCGCGGCAATGCGCCGGCCGTGCCGTTCACCAAAGACCCCGAGGGCAAGAACAAGCAGAACATCCAGGTCTCCGACATCAGCACGCCGGTGATCGTCACGATCACCGACCCGCTGAAGATGGCCGTGAACCCGTCGCCCGCCGCGGTCAAGAAGGGCGCCAACGTCGAAGTGACCGCCACGGTCACACGGCAAGGCGGCTACACCGGACCGGTGCAACTGCAGTTCATCTCGCTGCCAGGCAACGTGACGTCCGCTGCCGTGACGGTCGCGCCGGAGGCCAAGGACGCCAAGCTCACCATCGCGGCCGCCGCCAACGCCGCCAACGGCAGTTTCTCAAACGTCCTGCTTCGCGCTACGGCCAACGTGAACGGCCAGAACATCAACATCGACGCGGCGTTCACACTGAACGTCGAGTGAGCTACTCCCAGTCTCATTGCACACGATGAGCGTGCGGGACCGCCCGGCGGTGTGCGAGTCCGAACGGCACCGCGAATCGACGCCGGCCTCGCCGCGCTATGGGAACTTCATCGGTTCGGCGGCTTCGCCGCGCAGCGACTTGCGTACCGCGTCGGGCCGCCGCATCAACGATGTCAGCGTGTCGCCACGGAGCGTCTTGCCTTCGATGCGCCAGCGGACGATGGCGGCCAAATCGTCGGACGCATCGTAACGGCCTTCCGGTCCGAGCGCGATCCATTGAGGCTTGGCCGGATCGGGCGACGGCGGGGCCAAGAGCGTGGCGAGCGGCCGTGCGGATTCGGTCGCCCAGACGCGCACCAGTCCGTCCCAGCCCGCGGCTGTGACGAATCGTCCGTCGGGACTGAACGCGACCGAGTAGAGCCACTCGCCGCCGCCGGCGATCTGGTGAATCTGCTCGCCGCTCGATCCGTCCCAGATGCGCAGCGTGCCGTCCTGACCGGCCGACGCGACTCGCTTGCCATCGCGGCTGAAGATCAAGGCGCTTACGGTTCCCTTGTGGCCTGCCACGCGGCGCACGTCCTGGCCTTCTTCGAGCGTCCACCAGCGAAGCTGCGGCTCCTTGCCCGCCGAGACCACGTGCGTCGAGTCGGGACTGACCGCGAGCGCCAGCACCTCTTCGTTGTGACCGGAGATCGTTCGCTCGAGTTCCCAATTCTCCGTCTTGTACGTCTTGATCGATCGGTCCTTGCCGCAGGTGACCAGTCGCTTGGCGTCGGGCGTGAACGAGACGCTGAAGACAGAATCGGCGTGCCCTTTGAGCGTCGCGGCAGACGTGAGGATTGATGCCTCCGGTTTGAGGCTTGAGACGTCCCAGACTCGGGCCGTCTTGTCGAGCCCCGCTGTCGCCAGTTTTTTCCCTTCGGGGCTGAAGGCGACGTCGTAGACCACGTCGGTGTGTTCGGCCAATGTCGCGACGGCCTGCCAGGTTGCCGTGTCGAACAGGGTGACCAGCCCGTTTCGTGCCGGCAGTCCGCCGGCCACGGCGAGCTTCGTGCCATCGGTGTTGAAGGCGACCGCGTGAACCGCGCCGGAAAACTCGATCGAGTGCGACACACGGGCCTCGGCCATGTCCCAGATCGCGACCGATCCGTAGCCGCCGGCCGCGAGCAGTTTGCCGTCAGGGCTGTATGCCAGCGCGGCGATTGGCGGCAGCGGTCCGACTTTCAGTGCGAGGTCGAGTCTGCCGGCGGTCGCGGTCGCATCGATCGCGCGCGCGGACTCGGCTGTGAGTATCGTCGTGGACTCGATGACTACGTCGCGCGTCCGTGCTGGCGACGCGGGCCGCTTGATCGCGGCCGACGCGGCGCCCGGCTCACCCGGCTGCGCGGGCCGCTCGCCTTCCTTGGCCCCCTCGTCGATCCACCGGCGAACGATGTCGATCAACTCCGGCGCCAACGGTTCGGCGTCGAGTGGCATTCGCTTGTCTTCGTCGGCGGTCGTCAGGCGCTGCAGCAGCTTGCTCTCGCCGGCCCTTCCCGGCGCGACGATCGGCTGCTTCGGCGACTTCGTCACCGCGTCGAAGGTCGTCAGCGCCAAGCCGCCGCCGATCTCTTTCTTGTCGATGTTCTTCGTTGAGTGACAAATTGTGCAGTGCCTCTGGAACACCGGCGCGACGTCGCGCCAGAACGTGACCTCATCGCCGCCTGTCGCGACTGGGTTGGGAACCGCTGCGTGCGCCGCTCCAACCAGCAAACAGACTGCGGACAGGTATAACCCGCCGGTCCAACGACTGAACTTGCTCATCGGTCGCTCTCTTTGCCCTCGCCTCAACTCTACACTCTCAACTCTTGCCGCTACTTGTTCGGCATCGGAATGACCCCGTCCCATTTGGTCGGCGGTTCGTAGTTGTGTTGGATGATGAAGATCGTCAGAAAGTCCTTGGCCCGGTCGCGTGCGGGGATGCGGTGCAACGTCTCGAGCGCCTCGGCCCATCGGCCGGCGATGACGAGGTCGAGGCCGGTCTCGTAGTCGAGCAGGTTCTGGTCGGTGAGCACGGGGTCGTGCGCCGCGGGCGGAAGCAACTCGCTGACGACCAGTGCGGTTTCGAGGCCATAGGGGCGTACGCGAGCAATGCGGCGGCAGCGCCCGACGGTGCGCGGCAGCGATCGGGCCCGCTCGGCGGTCGCTTCGTCGATCAGGATGGGCACGCGCAGTTGCTTGGTCATGCCCTCAAGGCGCGACGCCAGGTTCACGACCGGGCCAAAGACCGTGACCTTCACCTGATCAGCGGTGCCGATCTTGCCGGCCACGGCCCGGCCGTGTGCGATGCCGATGCCCATCTGGAAGTCGCCGAGCGTCTTGTCGCCCTGCTGAGCGGCGCGCTGAAAGTGGGCGCGAATGGCCAGGGCCGCACGGCAGGCGTTCAGCGGCCCTTCGGGATCGGCGATCGGCCCGCCCCAGAAACCCATCGCCGCGTCGCCGTGAAAGTCGCCAATCACCCCGCGATGCTGCAGGATGTGGTGCGTCATCACGCCGAGTGCGTCACTGACGCGATGCAGCAGGCCCTTCAAGTCGTCTCGCCGGTGCTCGGCCTCTTTCGAGAACCCGCGCAGGTCGCAGAACAACACCGTCACATCGGCCTCTTGCGGTTCGAGCCAATGTTCGGGCCGGTCGGGCGACAGCGAGTTCAGCACGGTGGGCGAGACGAACTGAGCCAACACGGTGCGCTGCCGTTCGAGCCGGCGTACCTGGAGCAACGACCCGATGAGTTCGGCAACGAGTTCGGCGAATCGCAGATCGCTCTTGAGATCGCTGGGCCCGAGTTCGGGCGTGCGACCAATTGCGCGAGTCGGGTCGAAGCTGCCCGCGACGTACAGTCCCCAGCCGCTGCACGCCTCGCCCGGCACCGGCGTGCAGAACGCCCAATCGAGGTTCTCGCTCACGGTGAAGTTCGGGTCGGCCGCGCGCGATTGACCCCAAACGTGCAGCACGCTGTCGCCGCGCTCGAGCGCGGCCAGGATCAGCCGCTGGCTCGGTTGGAACCGTCCCGATGCGTCGCGGCGCCGGTCCCACTGCACGACCTCAACGCGCCCAGCAGCCGCTGATTCGTCGGCCGCTCGCTTCACCAGCGCCGCGGCCTCGGCGTGCGGAATGCCCGCCAGCAGCAGCCGCACCAGCCGGATCGACAGCATCTCTTCGCTCGTCGATTCGCCAATCAGCTTGGGTAGATCGGAGAGCACCTCCATGCGGTGGTCGGCGTCGCGGAACTGCACGCGCCGCAGATCGCCCGGGCGAAACGACTGCTGCTCGCGCGGCGACGGCGAGCTGCCCGCCGCCAACTCAGCCTCGTCGGCCGCGAGCTGAAACGTCGTGCCGCCGATCACGAAGTAGTCGCCGACGTCGAGGGCGAAACTCGTCTCGGCCTGGCCGCGGTGGAACACCGGGTTACGGGCCGACTCAAGGCTGCGCACGTGCAGTCGGCCCGCGCGCCAGACTAGTTCCACATGCTCGCGCGAAATCTGCTTGTCCCACGGCGTCGCCCAACCGTCGGCGGGCGCGCGGCCAAGCCGCACCGCAATGCCGTCGGGCAACGGGCGCCGCCACGTGTCATGTGCCGCAGCACCTCGGGCGAGAAGTTCTGGCATAGCGTCGCCACCAACTGCCGGGGTCAGGTCTTCTGAGAACCTGGCAACGCGGTTCATTTTTGAGACAATGGGCCGCGATTGCAAACGCTTCAACCGAGAGGAGTCCACCTTCGCGGCGGCCGCGCCCGAACGGCCCCTCTGGAATGGATGGTGGTCCGCTGATCGGGCGGCGACTTTGCGTTGCTTCGTTGAACACGCCGAACCAGGAGCGATGCCGATGAAGCTCAACGACGCACGCGCGTGCTGCGGCGTATTGGTCCTTGCCAGCCAGATCGCGGGGTGGTCGCCGGCCGTTGCGGACGATAGAGCAGCGGTCGCCGCCGCCGCTTCGCAGAGCGTGCACCCGGTGCTGATTCGCAACCAGTACAACCCAGTGCTGCAGCTCACGATCGACGCGCAGCAGCAAGGCATTACGCTGCGGGCCGTACACTTCGCGCTCGACGGCGCCGACGATGTGGGCGACATCGAAACGCTGGAACTGTTCGTCACCGGCGCGAAGCCCGAGTTCGCGACGTCCGTTCGGTTCGCCAAGTCGTGCGACCCGGCAGGCACGATAGTATTTCGCGGTGAGCACGTGCTGCATCGCGGCGCGAACACCTTGTGGCTGTCGTGCCGACTGAAACCGACCGCCGACCTGTCGCACCGAGTGATCGTGGTCTGCTCATCGATCGAAACCACTGCCGGCGCCATCGAGCCGAGGAATCTGTCGCCCGGTGCGACCCATCGCATCGGCGTTGCACTGCGTCGGCACAACGACGACGGCGTACACACCTATCGCATTCCCGCGCTCGCCACGACGCGGCGCGGGACCCTGCTCGCGGTCTACGACATGCGACGCCGCATGGGGCGCGACTTGCAGGAGGACATCGACATCGGCCTGAGCCGCAGCACGGACGCCGGCCAGTCGTGGGAACCGGCGCGCGTCATCATGGACATGGGCGAGTACGGCGGTCTGCCGCAGGAACAGAACGGGTGCAGCGACCCGGGCATCATCGTCGACCGTCAGACGGGCACGATCTTTTGTTTCGCCGTGTGGATGAACGGCAAGCCGGGCAAGCACCAGTGGACCGGCGACGGCTCTGAACCGGGCTACGAGATCGGCAAGAGCGCCCAGTTCCTGATGGTGCGATCCGACGACGACGGCCGCACTTGGAGCAAGCCCGATAACCTGACGCGGAAGCTCAAGAAGGAGACGTGGTGGCTGTTCGCTCCGTCGCCGCAGCAGGGCATCCAACTCGCCGACGGCACGCTCGTGATGCCCGCGCAAGGGCGAGACGCAGAGGGCAAGGAGTTCTCGACGCTCATGACCAGCCGCGACCACGGCGCGACGTGGACTGTGGCGACGCCCGCGTACAGCGGCGGCAGCGAGTGCCAGGCCGCCGAGCTTGGCGACGGCTCGATCATGCTCAACATGCGAAACGAACACGAGCGGTTTCGTGCGGTCTTCGTCACCAGCGACCTGGGCCAAACCTGGCGACCGCACGCAACCAATCGCAACACGCTCATCGAACCAAACTGCAACGGCAGCCTGCTAAGAGTCGACTACGCCGAGGCCGGTGCGACCAGGCACGCCCTGCTCTTCGCCAATCCTCAATCGCAGAAGGCGCGCACGCACCACACGATCCAGATGAGTTTCGACGACGGCCGCACCTGGCCAAAGTCGCACCACGTACTGCTCGACGAGGGCCGCGGCGCCGGCTACCCCAGCCTCACGCGCGTCGACGACCGGCACATTGGGATCGTGTATGAAGGCAGCCAGGCTCACCTGGTGTTCGAGAAGCTGTCGATCGCCGAGTTGCTGAAGCCGGCCGGGGCCGCCGCCGCGCCGAATCCCGTGGACGTCTTTGTCGCGGGCGAGGACGGCTACTTCGCGTATCGCATTCCGGCGCTGCTCACGACCAAGTCGGGGACGCTGCTGGCATTTTGCGAGGGACGTAAGACCAGCCTGAGCGACGACGGCGACAACGACCTGGTGCTCCGCCGCAGCAGCGACGGCGGCCGGTCGTGGCAGAAGATGCAACTGGTTCACGAAGAGGGCGGCGACGCGATCGTCACGATCGGCAATCCGTGCCCGCTGATCGATCCGGCCACGGGCAGGATCTGGCTGTCGATGAATCGCAAGAACGGTCGCGTGCTGCTCACGCACAGCGACGACGACGGCGTGACATGGTCGGCGGTCCGCGACATCACGGCCGAGGCGTCGCGGCCCGGCTGGGGCTGGTACGCGATGGGGCCGGGCGTCGGGATCGCGATCGAACGCGGCCCGCATCGCGGCCGACTGATCTTTCCGGCGAACCACCGCGAGACGCCCGACCGCAGCGGTCCGAGCGCGGCGCACATCATCTACAGCGACGATCACGGCACGACCTGGCGGCTCGGCGGCACGGTCGGTCTGCACACGAACGAGTGTCAGATCGTCGAGGCCGTGGCGGGCGACGGATCGGAGCTACTGATCAATATGCGCAATCATTGGGCGCGGTCGGGCGGGCGACCGGAGTTGGCCGGCCGGCGACTCGTGAGCCGCAGCCGCGACGGCGGCATGACCTGGGCCGATCCGGTGCGCGACGAGGCGCTGATCGAACCGACCTGCCAAGCCAGCCTGATTCGTTACTCGTGGCCCAGCGATTCAGATCGCAGCGTGCTGTTGTTCGCCAACCCCGCCAGTCTGAGCAAACGCGAGCGCCTGACGGTCCGTCTTAGTTACGACGAAGGTCGCACCTGGCCGACCGCTCAACTGATCGATGCCGGCCCATCGGCGTACTCGTGCCTCGCGCGCCTGAGCGACGGCCATATCGGGCTCATCTACGAGCGCGACAACTACAAGCGGCTCACGTTCGTGACGCTTTCGCTCGATTCGCTCGCGGCAGGTCGCCGATAGTTGGGTCGTACCGCTGACTTGAGCACAGTTGCGCGGCGGGTTATTCTCCTGCCCGAACGACGAACCACCCACTACTGAGCGAGGACTGCAGTGATGAAAATCACCGACGTACGCTCGATCCCACTGCGCGGCGCGACGCATGATACCGGTTGGCCGGGTGGGACGGATCCGAACGAGCAGATGAACACGCTCATCGAGCTGCGCAGCGATGAGGGGCTGACGGGTATCGGGAGCTGCTTTACGAACCGAGTGTTCGTCGAGGCGTCGCTGACGATCCTGAAGCCGCTCGTCGTCGGCGAGACCGTGTTCGAGGCCGAGCGGGTGAGCGAGAAGCTGCGGCAGCTCACGTTCTGGATGGGACGTGGCGGGGCGGTCGAGCACACGATCAGCGGCATCGACATCGCGCTGTGGGATCTGATGGGCAAGGCGCTCGGTCAGCCGGTCTCGCGGCTGCTCGGCGGCAACTATCGCGACCGGATCAAGCCGTATGCGTCGATCTTGTTCGACGATCCGCCGGTGCTGCGCGAGAAGCTGCTGCAGCAAGTGAGCCGCGGGTTTCGCGCCATCAAGATGGGCTGGCGACCGTTCGGTCGCGTCAGCCGGCAGCTCGACGAGCTGCTGATCAAGACCGCGCGCGAGACGGTCGGCGACGAGGTCGAGCTCATGGTCGACGCCGGCGGCAGCGAACAGTACTGGCCGCACGGCGTCACGTGGGCGCGCGAGACGGCCAAGATGCTTGGCGACTATCACATCACGTGGTTCGAAGAGGCCCTAAAGCCCGACGACCTCGAAGGGTTCAAGGAGCTGCGGCAGAACTCGCCCGTGCTGATCGCGACGGGCGAGGTCTTCACGCGGCGGCAGACGTTTCAACCGTACATCACGCAGCGAGCGCTCGATGTCATCCAGCCCGACATGACCAAGTGCGGCGGCCTCAGCGAGGGTCGGCGCATGGGCTGGATGGCGTACGATCACGGCGTCTTGCTCGTGCCGCACGGCTGGAACACTGCGATCGGCGTCGCCGCCGACCTGGCGCTGACCGCGGCGCTGCCTGTGGCCAAGTGGGTCGAGTACCAGACGGGCGTGCCCTACATCGAGGAACTCATCGAGCCGCGATTCAAGCTCGACAAGGACGGACTGCTCCCCGTCCCCACCGGCGCGGGGCTTGGCATCAGCCTGAACCCGGACGCGATCGCCAAGTATTCGCGCTGAGAGTGCGCGAGGGACTTGTTGTTTCGCTGGATTCTGGAGCAGCAGGTAGGGTGGGCCGAGTCCGCGAGTCCCACCTTCCGCGAGATAAGATTGGTGGGACTCGTGGACTCGGCCCACCCTATTCCTGACTCGGCCACAACCCACCGACGCGATCAATCCACTTGCGACTCGGCCAGAATCTTGGCGTACATTTCGATCGCCTGGTCGTAAGCCCGCTTGGCCTCGTCGCGTTCGCTCTCGCGAGTGAGCTTGACCTTTTCGGTCCAGCACTTTTTGATTGAATCGATGCACCACTGGGCCGATCGGCGGCTGGCGCGGATCGGCCGCTCGCCGACGGTCACGAACACCGGGTTGGTGTGCGACGACGGCAGGATGCGCAGGGCAACCCAGCTCGATCGCTCGATCGGCACGTCGATTTCCAAGTCGTGCAGCGCGCCGTCGGCCACAAGCTGTCGCGTCGCGGCCTTGACCGGGTAGCCGTTGACGATGACTTCGACCGGCACCGTCTGCGATTCGCCGACGCGCGCCCGTTCGATGTCCCAGTACGGCTTCTGGGCGTACGGCCGCGACTGAATGGCCTTGCCCTCGGGCGTTTGTTGTTCGGGCAGGTACGCGGCCGCCTTCGCGCGGACCTTGACCGTGCCGGGCTTGGCCAGCTTCAACTCGCCGCCGCGCGTGCCGGCCTCGAGGTCGTTGACGGCGAAATCGATCAGGTGGCTGCGCCCGTCGCCCACATAGCTGCGACCGTCCTTGATCCCCTCGGCCCACGCGTCGAAGTCCAGCTTGCCGTCGAGCTTCACATAGACCCGGCCCAGCCCGACCCGCTCGCCGTAGATGCACGGGAAGTCGGTCTCGCCCGACAGCTTGGCGCGGAAGCCGCAGTTCAACGTGTGGTACCAAATGTTCAGTTCCCAAACATACGGCGTATCGACGGACGAGATGAAGTGGCAGGCGTCGTGCGCGACGTCGACTAGGTACTCGTTCGCACCGATGCCGTTCATCGGCGGGATCACGTAGTTCGGTAGCTCGGCCGTCTCGACATTGAGGCCCCAGCCCGAATGACTGAACCCGACGATTCCGCCCTGATCGCGGCCCCACTTGAGCACGGGCAAGTCCCAGCTCGGCCACTCTTCGATCAAGCTAGTCGGCTGGCCGCCGGGCGGCGTGTAGTCGTCCTCCTTGAGCCGCAGCAGACACAAGTGGCCGGCGTGCGACGACGGGAATCCCGACACCTCGACGTCGTAGCGCATGATGTAGTCGGCCGTCGACAGCTTGTGCACCTTGCCCTCGAAGAACTGTTTCTGGAAGTACCAGCACGGCCCCCACGACAGCACACAACCGACGTTCAGGTCCTCGCCCAGGATGTGCCGCATCATATCGACCGGCTTGACGCCCTCCATCGGCGTCTCGTAGTGAGCGCAGCCGGCGGCGTGGACGTGATGGTCGCCGGAGTACCAACCCATCTTTGCCGGGTGAATCCAGCGTCGCAGGCGGAACGACTCCTTGTGCGACGCGCTGTCGGGCACGTCGATCGTACGGCGATCGATCAGGTACTCAGGCCCGCGCGTGAACTCGACGTCGTACTTGCCGGGCGGCAGTTGCACCGACTCGCCGCTCGCTCGGTAGATTTGCGGGTGGAAGAAGAAGTCGGGCGCGAGCCGCCGAGCGGGCGATGGGTACACCCGACCGAGCCGGTCGCGAAACAGGAACGACGCCGTGGTCGGCTTGCCGTCGTGGTCGAGCACGTCGAGCACGACTTCGGTGCTCGGCACGCAGTCGAACAAGATTGGCACGGCGTTTCGGAAGCCGATGTCTTGAGTTCCCTGGCCGACGTTGAAATCCACGACCGCCTCGCGCTTGCCCGTGTCGCGCGAGTACAGTTGGATCACGCGGTACTCGACCGCCAGCCCCGAAAGCGTCTTGGTGAGCGGCTGGTCGTCGAACATCTTGATGTCGAGGAACCGCTGCGACACGTCGCTCGGCTTCACCTGCTTTTCGGGCGGCAGCGCTTTCTTTGGGTTGACCTTGCCGAACGGGTCGGGGCTGGCCGTCGATCGCGTGTAGAGCGGCGCGGCGTTCGGGCTTTCGCTGCGCAGCGCGGCCGTGACGCCGGCCTCGTTGTGTACTTTGACGAGAAAGGTCCGCCAGCCCTGCTCCTGCAGTTCCGGCTTGGCCGTGCCGGCGGCGACCTTGACGCGGCTCTCTGGGTTGATGCTCACGAAAAACAGCACGTGCGAATCGAGCACGCGCTGAATGTCGCGCACACCTTTGGCCGCATCGGTCTCCTTGCAGGCGTCGTCGAGCGCCTTAGCGTCGGATTCGCTCAACGGCGCGCCGACGTACGTGAGCGCCTCTCGGACACGCTGCACTTGGCTGGCGAGCGGTTGATGCTCGACGTTCGTCACGATCGGCACATCACCGGCGGCCGCACCGCAGGCGTGCCACGCGAAACAGATCGTGGCCGCGACGATCAAACCGAAAGCTACGTGTCGCCTGGGCCGTGAAGGTCGCTGAGTCATGATGATCCCCCTTTGTTGCGATGCGATCTCGGTAGGTACTCGCCGCGTCGCCGATGAGTCTAACCATGCCGCACGCCGACTTCACCAAGAAACCCCGCCGACCGCCGGTTGGAATCACCGTCGCTTGCTCGACTAACTTCACGAGAAAAACGGCGCAAGCGGTGTCGAGGCTTGCCGATGGTTGCGTACCACGCGAGAATGGCGACAGACGCAGAGGAAAATCCAATGGCTCCAGTGACCAAGACCAGGGAGCATGAAGTGGGCCGAGTGACAACGGCTGCGGTGGTCGAGAATATCGCCGACCTGATTCGGCTGCGCGAGGGCCTTATCAAGCCGGGGCAGGTGCGACGCATCGAACTCGCCGAGACGCTCGTGGACACGGGGGCAACCTTTCTGTCATTGCCGAAACAGTACATCCAGAAACTAGGTTTGGAGTTTCAGTACACGCGGCGGGGCATCACTCCCGGCGGCTCTCGGAATGTACGGGTCTTCAGCCCCGTGCGACTGACGGTGCAGGATCGGTTTTGCATGGTCGATGTGGCAGAGGTTTCCCAGAAAGCGCCTGTGCTGATCGGCCAGATTCCACTGGAGATCATGGACTTCGTAGTGGAGCCGCGAGCGGGCAAGCTCATTCCCAATCCCGCCCACGGCGGCGAATGGACGATCGAGCTGTTGTGATTGGCGGCGTCGAACACCTGACCTCTTGTTGCTCCTAGGGAGGCACAATGACCGGTTTCTGTTGTGCTAGCGCACTTGCGATGACTTGCGTGTTCGTCACTAGTACTGGTCCTACCATGAGAAACAATCGTAATGCGAAGGAGTCGGTAGCCGATAGCGACGAGTCCCTGGTTACACAAGCCCGTCAGGCGATCGTGCAACGTCGGCTGAAGGACGCGGTCGACTTGGCGACGAAGTCGATCGAACAGAAAGCGGACGTGGCCGAGGCGTACACGCTGCGCGCGGTCGCACGGCAGCGGCTCGGCGAGTTCGCCAAAGCGGCCGACGATCTGACCGAGTCGATCAAGCTGAAACCGTCGGCCGACGCGCATCTGCTGCGCGGCCTGTGCCGCTCGTCGCTCGACGAACACGCGCAGGCGATCGGCGACTTCGACCAGGCGCTCGAGCTGGACGCAAAACTGATCGCGGCGTATCACCATCGCGGTCGCGAGCACTTCAAGAACGGCGACATGAAGAAGTCGATCGCCGACTTCGACCGCTTCATCGAGCTGGATCCGCAGCACGAGAACGATTGCTGGGAACGCGGCCTTTCGCGCTACTACGCCGGCCAATTTGCCAAGGCGCAGAAGTCGTTCGACGACTACAACAAGGTCGGCCCCGACGACACCGAAAACGACCTGTGGCGCATGCTCTCGCAGGTCGAGGTGGACGGGCTGGCAACGGCTCAAAAGGACCTGGCGAAGCACCACCCGCGGCGCGGCGGCGTCTTCCCGTTGCTGTATGATCTCTACACGGGCAAGCTCAAGCCGGACGAGGTGATCGCCCGCGCGACCGACGGCGCGGCGAGCGACGCCGACCGCGAGGAACGCACGTTCTACGGTCAGCTCTACGTGGGTATGTGGTTCGTCGCCACTCGCGACAACCCCCAGGCGCTCACGCACCTCGAAAAGACCGTGGCCATGCGAAGCAACAACTACATGTGGTACGTGGCCCGGCGGCAGCTCGATCAGTTGAAAAAGCCGGCAAAGTAGTAGTCGGCAAACAACGCAGGCTCACAGAAACAGTTGCCGCTTTCGACGGATCAGGCAGCCCCGGGGCGGAGATTGGGACTTTGGGTTCATCAAACACGGCGATCTTGCGGCCCGCCGCCAAGAAAGCCCGCCCCTCGCCCTCGGGAATGTCGTCTACGCGCGCAACTGTGACGAACTCGGCCATCAATCGTGATTCTCCATAAAGTCGGCTCGACTCAGCCTGCAAGCGACCAACGGAGTCAGAGCCGAAACCGCACGGCGAGACGCCACAGTGCGCCAACCAGTCCGCCTCGCAGCGATCCGATGAAGCGGACCGCGCGGCGGTACGCACGGCGCCGGGCCCGGTCGCCCGCCAGGTCGCCGCTGTGCCGCTGCACGGTCTCTCGCAGGCGATCCCGGACGGCCTGGAACGTGCCGCGGCGAGCGGCCGGTTTGGCCGTTCGCATCGCCAACACGGCGGCGACGCCGAAACGCCTCGGCATGGCGCTCGGTCACGTCGAGCGCCCAGAAGAGCGTGCGGGCCGGCAGACTCGATTTGTTGCCGAGTCGCTGAAATCGGCTCCGCAAGAACTCAAGGGCTGCATCCGTCGCGCGGAAGTGCCGCGACGCCGTGAAATACGAACGAGCGAGATATTCGTCCTTGTCGTCCAGGCACACGGCAAGGCGATACAGTTCGAGCGACTCGGCGAACCGCCGTTCGTCCCACAGCGCGCCGGCCAGTACGTAGTAATTGCCCGCTACGAGCGGCATGAAACGGATGGCCCGGCGCAGCAAGCGGATTGCCGTCGGTCGTTCCCGCGCGTCGGAGACGAGTTCCTGCGCGTATTGCTGCCAAAAGACG
This sequence comes from Planctomycetia bacterium, assembly GCA_036758585.1. GTDB lineage: Bacteria > Planctomycetota > Planctomycetia > JALXBF01 > JBGPMX01 > DAIOWH01. The sequence goes on along the minus strand of DAIOWH010000109.1, from coordinate 1,633 downwards.
GGGGACGGCTTCGGCTTCGCACAGAGTTCGCGAAAGGTCGCCAGCCGCTCGTCGCGCCGCGCCAGTTCGCGCAGCGCGGCCAACCGCGAGAGATGGAGGTTTTCGTCGTCGGGAAATAGTTGCAGCAATCGCTCCAGCGCGTTGGCTCGGTCCAAGGGCGACGCGTCGTAGTGAGCCAATCGCAAGCGTGCCTCAAGGGTCAGCCGGTGTCCCGGCGCATCGGCCTCCAGGGCGCGATAGATCGGTTCGGCGGCTTGGCGCTGATGCGCCACCAGCGCGCCGTCAATGCGATGCAGTTGATCCCACCATGCGGCCTCGGGCAAAGTAGCAGTCCGGGGGGGGCGGAGATTGTCGTCGTCCCGCCCCGGACGTAGATGATGTAGGTCATCGCAGCGGCCCTTCGGCCGGTTCGAGCGCGCTTCCGTCGTTCGCCGCGACACTGGCCGCCGCCTGGCCGCCGGCCTCGGCGAGCCGCGGCTCGATCACGCGCATCGATCGCCAGCGACCGGCCTGGAACCGGGCGAAAAGCGCGACGCCAAGAGCCATCACATAGGCCGTCACGAAACACCACGCGACGTAGAGATCGTGCGTCCAGAAGTGGTAGGCGAGCATGCTGGGCATCACGAGCGCGCCCATCGCGACGACGAGCGTCGCCAGCATGATGAACCGAGTGTCGCCTGCGCCGCGCAACGCGCCGGAGAAGATCAGCATCGTCATGTCGAACAGCGAGTACACCGCCACGAACCGCAGCAAGCCGATCACCAGCGAGTACCACTTCGCCGTCTCCTCAGGCGTGCTGTTCCACGCGAACAGGGTAATGAAGACGTCGGGAGTGAGCACGTAGCCCGTTGCCAGCGCCAACGTGTACGCGAACGCCAGCCAGTACGCCGACCACGTCGACCGCGCCGCAAGGTCCGGACGCTCTTCGCCCAGTCGCCGGCCGACCAGCACTTGCGTGGCGGTGCTGAAGCCGATCATCGGCATGAACACGAGCATGTTGATGTTGAACGCGATGTTGGTTGCCGCCAGATCGCTCGTGCCCATGCGGCCGACCAGAAACACGAACCAGCTAAACGCGATCGTCTCGGTCAGCGCCATCATGCCCGCCGGACCGCCAAACCGCAGCAGCCGGCGGATGAGCTCGAAGTCAGGCTGCCACACGAACGAGCCACCGTGCCGAGAACGAGAACCCGCATTCCGCGCCCCCCTCACCCCGACCCTCTCCCCCGCAGACGGGGGAGAGGGAGAAGCGTTCACCGAGGGGAATGAGCGAGATCCGTTAGTTGGTTCACCCCCTCCCCCGTCTGCGGGGGAGAGGGTCGGGGTGAGGGGGCAGGCTGACGTCTTGGTCTCTGACAGGCTCAGCCCTATGTTGCCAGTGAGGGTTGCGACCCGCGGCCCGCGAATGCCGAAGCCGCCGTCCTCATCGGCGAGCCACATCCACAACATCGCCGCGGCGGCGCCGGCCACATAGGCGATCACCGTGGCCCAGCCTGCACCGACGATACCCTGCCGCTCGAATCCCCAGTGGCCGAAGATCATCGCGTAGTCGAGCACGACGTTCACGACCGCCGCGATCACGTTGATCCAGAACACAACCCACGTTCGGCCAAGCCCACCGAAGAATCCCGAC
>DAIOWH010000108.1:5923-21845 GCA_036758585.1 Planctomycetia bacterium | reverse complement strand
TACATGGCCCTTCCAGGGTTGGTCGTTGATTGTTCGGCGGGAGAGGAATTCCGGCGAACATTCTACACAGGAAGCAGGGCCGTTGCCGCATCATCCTCGGGCGGCGACGCTACTTGAAGCTACCAAATGCCCGGCACCAGTCGCTTGGTCCGTTGCGCGTACGCCTCGTACTGCTCGCCGAACTCCTCGCGCATCATCTGCTCCTCAGGGCCAACGCGCAGGGCAAACAGCAACGCCATCGCCACCGCGTAGGACGGGCCGACCACGTAGTTGGGAAGGACGAGTGCCTGGCCCGCCGAGTAGATCAAGAGTGCCAAGTACATCGGGTGCCGCACACGGCGATACAGCCCGTCGGTGATAAGCCGGTGCTGCTCGCGCACTTCGAGCGTGATCGACCAGTTGGCGCCAAGGTCCATATGCGATCGGTGAAAGAGCCACAGGCCAAGCGCAAGACACAAAGCGCCCGCGACAAACGGGGCGAGGTGAAGCGGGTAGTCCGCGAACTCGAACAACGGCGTCGCGATCCAAACCAGAGGGACGAAGAACGAAATCCACGCCATCGTCAACAAGACGATCTCGAGTGTTCCCCTGTGGCTCTTGCGGACTGCGACTCGGCGGCTTCGGCGGCCGTGCGGTGCACGCAAAACAACCAACAGGACACTCGCTAGAAGCACAGCCGACTTGGCGTACCAGGGGTTCATGCCCGCGATGCCCTTACTCGTTGGCCGGTGGGGCGGCCGGCACGGCGCCTGTGGCGGGCTTCGAGCCGTCTGCGGCGGGCGGCCCGCCGGCAGGAGCTGCGCCCGCGGCCGGTTTTTCCGGTGCAGCAGGCTCGGCGGGCGCCGGTTCGGCCGGCTCTTCGGGCTTGGCCGCGGCCGGGTCGAACGCGGGAGTTCGGTACTGCATCAACCGTGCGGCGACGTCGCCCGGTCGAGGCCTCATCGCGCCGACCAGCGCGGCAAGCGCCTGGTGCAACGTCGGATCGTCGGCCGAGTCGACCAGGCTCTGAACGGCCGCGGTTTGGTCGGTGTCGAGCAGTAGGCCGAACCGTCGCACACCGGCCGTCAGTTGCTTCGCCGTCTCGACGCGAATGGCCGGCGCGGTCGACTCGTTCAAGATCAACTGCGCCATGGCGGCCTGGATCTGCACGCTGGGCAGGGCGCCCGCCGCGACGAGTACGTCGGCGCCGAGCGTCTCGTCGCCGAGCACCTTCAGCAGCGCCGACTCGGCGGGTCGCAGGTCGATCCCGCGGATTTCGCCGCGAGCGATCCGCGCGATCCACGCGGCCGATCGCCGCGCATGCTCGGCCCGTTCCGACGCCGTCAGCGGCTTGGATGCGACGCCGCGCAACGTCTTGAGCTGCAGCTTGAGCAGGTCCAGGCTTGCCGGCCGCTCGAAGTACTTGACTCGCGCGTAGCGTCGTTCGAGCTTGGCCAGTTGCAGTTGCATCGTGGCGTCGCCGACCACGGCGATCGGCACGCCCGCCGTGCGCGGGTCGGCGCGGAAGTTCGCCAGCGTCGGACTTAGGTTCGGGTCGAAGATGTCGGGGTCGACGACGATCAGTTCAAAGTCGGCCGAGTCGGCAATGATCGGAAACGCCTCGGCGGAGTTCGGCAGCGCCTGCGCCTCGTAGCCGGCCTCGCGCAGCAGCGACGACAGCGCACCGGCGCGCACCGAGTTCGGATCGATCACCATCGCGCGGGGCGTGCCGTTGCCGACCAGTTCGCGGGCCAGCACCGTGACAACCTGGCTCGAACCCGGAAACGGCTTGTCGGGTCGCATGCTCAGCATGGCCTCAGCAGCGGCGAACTGAACACGCCGGTCGGGCGCGGTCAGGGCGAGCACCAGCGGCGACGCGCGGCCGGGCAGCGGGGCGAGCACGTTTGCGTTGGCAGTTTGTGCCAGCGCACGCAGCGCGCCGACCGCCACCGCCGAGCGACCCTCGTCGAGAGCGCGAACGAGCACCTTGCCGAGCAGCTCCGGCCCGGCAGCCAGCGACTCGGCGGCGATCGTGCCGGGGCCTTCGCCGAGCGGCTGGTCAACGCCGATCCGCTCGTACGCCTTCTCGATGGCGATGCTCACGAGCGTGAGCTTCGCCGGTTCGTGGTTCGGGTCGAGCGCGATCGCCTGACGGCAGTGGCCTAGGCCGAAATACTCCTCGGCGTAGCTCGGGCTGACCTCTTCGGCCTTCAGTCCCTCGCGCGGAACCCAGCGCCACAGCCGCACGGCGCCGGCGGCCGTTGTCCGTAGTCGCACTTGGTGCTCGTAGTATCGGTTTGCCTGCGCGGTCAGCGCGTCGGCGGCCGCGGGCTGGTCGGCATACTGCCGATCGACGATGCGTTCGACCGCGACGCGGGCCGCCGTCTGAACGACGTCGGGGTAGTCGGGCGACTCGGCCACGAATCGCAAGTGCGGCACGACGTCGCGGTCGCCCAACACTCCCAACAGCCTGATCACGGCGGGCAGGATCGCGCCGTTTTCGGTCTGGAGCGCGGCGACCAGCGGCGGCACCGCCGATGTGTCGAGCTTTTCCATCGCCATCAGGACGGTGCTCTGGTGCTCGGCCCGCGCCGGGTCGGCGACGGCGGCGAGCAGGTACGGCACGGCGTCGGGTCCGGCGCTGCGGAGTTGCGCGATGCCGTAAGCACGGTGCTGAGGCGAGCGCGTGAGGTACTCGACGAACTGCTGGATGCGCTGCGGGTCGCGTGCGCGGGTCGCCGCGGCCTCTTCGATCTTTCGCACCAGAGCGAGGCCCTTCTCGGTGAGTTCAGGCGCGGCGGCAAGTTTCGGGAACATCGTGGCCGCGTCGCGCTCGCGGATTTCGAGCAGCAGTTCGACGGGCGGATCGCTGGCGAGCAGTCGATCGAGGTACTTGGCCGCGTCATCGGCGCGACCGACGTTGAGCGAGAACTTGACGGCGTCCCAAAATTCGGCCGGCGTCTCGGGCGCCTTGAGCAGCCGCAGCGTGCGATCGCCGGAATCGGCCGCCGCCTTCGCGTCTTGAGCGAAAGCGTGGTTGCCGTACATTACGACGGCGGCGAGAAGTGCGCAGACGCGAGCCGACTGAGATGCGTTCATGGCGACGGTCGTTCTCCTGGACACCCCTCACCTGCCCTCTCCCCACGCGGGGAGAGGGGAAATATACCACCGCCCCAGCCCAGTGGCTGAAGCTCATCCCACATCCAGTTCTGGACCCAGCAGGTCGTCGAGCGTCTCGCGGCGGCGGACGCACCTGTACGTGCCGCCGTCGACGAGCACCTCGGCCGCGCGCGGCCGCGTGTTGTAGTTCGAGCTCATGACCATGCCGTACGCGCCCGCGGAAAAGGTGGCCAACAGGTCGCCGCGGTTCATCGCGGGCAGGCGCCGATCCTTTGCGAGAAAGTCGCCGCTCTCGCACACCGGACCCACCACGTCCCACGCGTCCGTGCCAGGGATGCCGGCCTCGAAATCGTCGGGCGGCGCGGGCACGCCCGTCGGCTCCACCGGCCAGATGCGATGAAATGCCTCGTACAGCGTCGGGCGAACCAAGTCGTTCATCGCGGCGTCCTGAATCAGGAACCGCTTGTCGCCCGACACCTTTGTATATATCACGCGGCTAACGAGTATACCCGCATTGCCGACGATGAATCTACCAGGTTCTAGGGCCAACCGGCATCCGGTCGTACGCACCTCAGGCACGATCACGCGCGCAAACTCGGCGGCCGGCGGCGCCTCTTGCTTGCGGTAGTGAATGCCGAATCCGCCGCCGAAGTTGAACCAGTCGATCGGGTGGCCCATCGCTCGCAATTCGCCGATGAATCTGACCGCCTTGGCGACCGCGTCCGCGTGCGAATCGGTCTGAGTGATCTGCGAGCCGATGTGCATGTGGAGCCCGATCATCCGCACGCCCGGCATACTCCGCGCGTCCCGCGCAATCCGACCGGCCCGTTCCAGATCGAGGCCGAACTTCGATTCCTTCTTGCCGGTCGAGATGTAGCGGTGCGTCTGGGGGTCGACGTCCGGATTGGCTCGCAGCGCGACCGGGGCGACGCGGCCCAGCTCGCGCGCGATCGCGGCGATGCGTTCCAGCTCCGCCTCGCTTTCGACGTCGAACAGCATCACCCCCTGTTCGATCGCGAAGCGAATCTCCTCGTCGGTCTTGCCGACGCCGGCGAACACGACCTTGTCCGCCGCTCCGCCCGCCTTCAACACGCGCACCAACTCGCCCGCCGAAACCACGTCGAACCCAGACCCCGCCTCGGCCATCACACGCAGCACGCCCAGATTTGAGTTCGCCTTTACCGAGTAGCAGATGAGCGGGCTTAACTCGCCGAACGCAGTGGTAAGCTGGTGGTAGTGGTGCAGGATCGTCCGCTTGGAGTACACCCACAGCGGCGTGCCGAACCGCTCGGCCAACTCGCTGACGGGCACGTCTTCGCAGAAGAGGCGGCCGTCTTGGTAGTGAAAGTAGTCCATGTGTTCTGGCCCCTGGTGTTCGTCTCGTCGCCTCAAACGGGAATCTACAAGGTAGGGACGTACGCCAGCCCGCACAAGTCCGAGAGGAGAATTCAGAATTGGCGGCTGGGTGGCAGGGTCGGAGTCTGCGACGGCCCTGTGAATGGGCGACATGCATGAATCAGTCAGGGCCGTCGCAGACTCCGACCCTGCCACCCAGCCGTATCGTTGCTTGAAACACGGTTCTCGGCAAGAATTCTGCTGGCGGCAAGCGGGGGCAACAGCTATCATTCCCCTAGCCGACCCGCCCCGAAATCTTGAGCAGGGGACAGTGTTCACCTCGAATCGGAGTCTGCCATGGCTGAACTCGAAAAACAGGTCCGTCGTGTCTGGCGTCGCCTCAGCGTTCAGCAGTTCGCCGAGATACTGGTGTGGTGCTGGGTTGCGTCGCTGACCGCCGCGCTCGGCTGGATCACGGTCGAGAAGTTCTGGCGGCCGATCGTCGAGCCGTGGGTTACGGTAGCGGCCAGCCTGGGTCTGGGTGTGCTGGCGGCCCTCGTCATTTGGATCTTCCGTCGGCCCAGTTCGCTGGATGCGGCGCTGGCGCTCGACGAGGCCTTCGCCCTGAAAGAGCGAGTATCGAGCACGCTCACGCTGCCGACAGACCTGCGCGAGACCCCGGCCGGCACCGCACTCATTACTGACACGGCCCGGCGCGTCGAGACGATCGACGTCGGCGAAAAGTTCGGCTTCGCGCTGCCCCGCATGGCCTGGGTGCCGCTCGTGCCCGCCATCCTCATGTTCCTCGTCGCCTCGTTCCTGAAGATCGACAAGTCCGGCACTGTCGAGGCCAAGGTCGACAACAAGAAGGAACTAGACCAGATCAAGCAGTCCACCAAGGTGCTGACCAAGCGAATTGAAGAGCAACAACAGAAGGCCAAGGAGTCGGGCCTGACCGAGACCGAAAAGCTGCTCGCCGAGCTGGCGACCAAGGCCAAGGACGCCGTCGAAGACGGCCCCGAGATGGACCAGAAGAAGGCGCTCGCGAAGATGAGCGAGTTCCAGGACGCGCTGAAGGAGCGGCGCGAGAAACTCGGCTCGTCCGAGCAATTGCAGAAGCAACTCGAAAAGCTCAAGAGCATGACCGAGACCGGACCGGCCGACAAGTTTGCCGAGGCCATGAAACAGGGCGATTTCAAGAAGGCGGCCGACGAACTGTCCAAGCTTGCCGAGCAAATGAAGAGCGGCAAGATGGACGAGGCCCAGATGAAGGCCCTGCAGAAACAGCTCGACCAATTGAAGGACCAACTGGAAAAACTCGCCAACGTGGAAGAACGCAAGAAGCAGCTTGAAGAGCAACTCAAGAAGGCCGGCATGCCCGACGACCAGATCAAGAAGGAACTCGCCAAACTCGACGCCCAAGCGAAGCAGCTCGAAAAACTCGCCGAGCTGGCTCAGAAGATGGCCCAGGCCCAGGAGGCGATGCAGCAGGGCGACATGGAAAAAGCGGCCGAGTCGCTGAACCTGAGCCGCGCCGACCTGCAGCAACTCATGAACGAACTGCAGGAACTCGAAATGCTCGAAGAGGCCATGAACCAACTGGCCGACATGAAGAACGCGATGGTGTGCAAGAACTGCGGCGGGGGCGGCTGACCGGCCTGCCAATCCGGTAGCGGTCGCTACAACAGTGGACGTGGGCAGGGCGAGCGGGACGAAGCCGAAGATGCGACGAAGTTCTTCAACACAAAGGCCAAGTCGAAGATCAACCCCAAGGGCAAGATCGAAGTGACCGGACTGGTAACCGGCAAGCAGATGAAGGGCGAGAGCACGATCGAGGTCGAAGGCACGCTCGAGGCCGATGCCGCTGCGGCCAGCGACGCGGTCAACCGGCAGAACATCCCGCGCGAGTACAAGAAGCAGGCCAAGGAATACCTCGAGAAGGTCCGAGAGAAATGATCGGCGTAGGGTCCCTATTGACCGTTAGGCTGATCTTGTGAGCCTCGTGCCCTGGAACCGCCAACGAAACCATGGACAATTCGATTACGACACAGCGACCAGAGTCAGTTCAGGCATGCGAAACGGACGATATTCCAGCGAACTGGCTGGCGGAGTTTGAGGCCGCGGCGCGGCGACCGCTCGAGACCCGGTTTCGATATGCCTTCATACGCACGTACAAGCCTGTGCTGGATGACGCCACATTCCGGTCATTCGACACGATGGCCGAGTACCGCCGCTGGTGCGAAGAGAAGCTCCCGGTCTGGTTGGGTTATGGGCGCGTTTGAGTACCGACAGGCCCAGGAAATCCGCGATACGTTGGCCCAATCGGGCGTGCGTTATCTGTTCATTGGCAAGTCCGGCGCGATCTTGCTTGGTTTCCCGGATACCACGCAGGACGCCGACATCTTCGTTGACCCATCACCGCCGAACTGTCTGGCACTCGTTTCCGCCTTGCGTCAATTGGGCTTTGCGTTGAACGAACGCCAGGCGGCGGAGATTGAGGCGGCCAAGGATTTCGTCCAACTCAAGAACGGACCGTTCGATTTGGACTTGGTGTTCGCTCCGGACGGCATCGAGCGGTTCGAAGATGCGTGGGCGCGGCGAGTCGATGTCGAAGGGTTTCCGGTCTGCCATCTGGACGACATCATCGCCAGCAAGGCCGCTACGAACCGACAAAAAGACCGCGAGTCGTTGCCGCGCCTGCGTTCATTCCGTGCATACTGGCTCAAGCATCGACAGCTCTGAGTAGACCAAACGCCCGAACAATCTCACCGCGATCGGACTCGGTTACTTCTCTCGCTGACGACCCAGGGCCATGAAATACATCGACGCGACGATGCACAGGGCGACCAGCACGTAACCGGCGGAATCCGGCAGGTCGAAGAGGCGGTCCGCTTCCGATCGTGGCTTGCCCGTGCCGAAGTCGTGGATGATGACCTTGTCGACGATCAGGATCTCGGCCCCTACGCACAGGCAAACGATCCCGAAGACGAGCAGGAATCCGCGCATCGAGTCGTCCCTACTCAATAATCTTGTTCAGCGGGTACTCGACGATCCCCGACGCGCCCGCCGCTTTCAGCTTCGGCACGATGTCGCGCACGATGCTCTCGTCGACGATCGTGTTCACGTCGACCCAGTCGGGATTCGACAGCGACGAGATCGTCGGGTTCTGCAGTGCGGGCAAGATCGCCAGCACGCGCTCGAGGTCGGCGCGGCGGACGTTCATCATCAGGCCCACCTTGCCCGCCGCGGCCATCGCCCCGCGCAACAACAGCGCGATGTTCTCGATCTTGCGGCGCTTCCAGGCGTCGGCCCACGATTGCTCGTTCGCAATCAGCCGCGTGGTGCTTTCGAGCACCGTGTCGACGATGCGCAGGTTGTTCGCGCGCAGCGAACTGCCCGTCTCGGTCACCTCGACGATCGCGTCGGCCAGGTGCGGCGGTTTCACCTCGGTCGCCCCCCACGAGAATTCCACGTGGGCGGCGACGCCGTGCCGCGTCAGGTAATCGGTCGTCAGGTTCACCGCCTCGGTAGCGATCCGCTTGCCTGCTAGGTCCTTCGCGGTTTTGATCGGCGAATCGTTCGGCACGGCGAGCACCCACTTGACCGGTCGGCGGCTGACCTTGGAAAAGACCAGTTCCGCGACCTCGTGGACCTTGGCCCGGTTCTCGACCACCCAGTCGTAGCCGGTCAGGCCCGCGTCCATGACGCCGTCCTGGACGTAGCGGGCCATCTCCTGAGCGCGAATCAAAATGCACTGGATTTCCGGGTCGTCGATCGCCGGATAGTACGATCGCGAGGCGAACGAGATGTTCCAGCCCGCCTTGCGAAACAGTTCCGCCGTCGCCTCTTGCAGGCTGCCGGCCGGAATGCCGAGTTTTAGGATGAGATTGCTCATGGTCATGGCGAGCGAAGGTAACAAAGATCGCCTCGGCTGGCCACCGCGCGTTTTCGAGCAACGGTCAAAGAGTATCTCACGCGAACGCGCGAAGGCGCGAAGGTGGGAGACGGAGCGCAGGGTTCCAGACTTCGCGTCTTTGCGCCTTTGCGCGAGACCATCCGTGCACTCGCGAGCTGACACGTTGATATGGCCTCGACAGGTCGGTTACGCTTACGGCACCCATGGCAGATCATTCGCACGCTGAAACGAAGAGGGACTTCTTTGCCATCGCGACGCGGTTGCGGTTGCTCGCAGCGGAGACGGCCGAGACTTTCGCGAGCGACGACGCGGCGCGTGGCAAGTCGCCGGCACAGTGGACCGCCGAAAAGGGACTGCTCGACGCTTCGGACATCGACATCATCGAATCGTTGCTGCGCCCGGCCGATGTCGTGCCTGGCTACGAGTTGGTCGATGTGCTCGGCCGGGGCGGCATGGGAGTCGTGTACCGCGCGCGGCAGAAGAATCTGGACCGGCTGGTCGCGCTCAAGACGGTGCTGGTGAGCCGCATGTCCGACGCGCGCGACCTGGCTCGGTTCGAGCAAGAGGCGATCGCGGCGGCGCGTCTGAAGCACCCGAACATCGTCGCCGCCTACGATTTCGGCCGGCACGCGGGCCGCGTCTATTTCGTGATGGAACTGGTCGAAGGCGAGAGCCTCGATCAGTTGATCGCGCGGCGCGGGCGACTCGACGAGCCGACGACCTGGGGGCTGGTGCGTCAGGCGGCCGCGGGATTGGCCCACGCAACCGCCGCCGGCGTCGTGCATCGCGACGTCAAGCCGGCCAACCTGCTGCTCGTCGCGCCGCCCGAAGGATCGCCCCTGCCGCCCGGCATGCCGATGGTCAAACTCGCCGATCTCGGCGTCGCTCTGCTCAAAGGCGACCACCAGCGCGACACGCGGATCACGATGACCGGTGCCACCGTGGGCAGCCCGCAGTACATGGCCCCGGAACAATTGGAAGGCTCCGACGTCGATCACCGCGCCGACCTCTACGCGCTGGGTGTGTCCGCTTTTCGCATGCTTGCCGGAGTCACTCCGTTCGAGGGCAAGTCGCTCGCCCAGATTGTCGCCAAGAAACTGAGCGGCCCTGCCCCGCGCGTACGCGACGCCGCCCCCGACGTGTCCGCCGAATCGGACGAGTTGGTGGCCGCCATGATGGAGCACGACGTTTCGCGGCGGATCGCCGACTACCACGGGTTGTTCGATCGCATCGACCGGCTGGCTCATCGGCCGAGTGTGCCGCAGGCGCTGCAGGCCACGACGGAGTTTCTCGTCCAAGATTCGATGGCAGTCCCCGACACCGTCGCCATCGCGCCATCTGCTGAATTCGGCGGCGTGACGGAGTTGCCTGAGTCGGCCAGCAACCGAGCGCGATCCGTGCTTTGGCGGCGCGCGATGCTTGTGGCGCTGCCGGCGATCGTCGTCGCGCTGGCGGTGTTCGCCTGGCGCTGGTTCGGGCCGCGTGGGCAGGCGCCCGCCGGCGAGTTGCCCATGGTCCCATCGGGCTGGGGCCGCGCGCTCTACGACGGATCGGCGATCACCGTGTGGCATGCGCTGCAGGGTGTGTGGAAACATGGCGTCGACGCGGAAGGCGGCAAGGTCCTGTCGGGTCGCGGCGCGGCGACCCGCCAACTGCCGCAGCCGGACCAGCGCGGCGGTCGATCACTCGAAAGCTACCGGCTAAGCATGCTCGTGGACCTGCAGACCGCGTCGGCTGTCGAACTGCACTTCGGAATCATGCCGGCCGCGGCTGCCGGTCGAGCGCATTACGTGCTGCGCGTTGCGCGCGACGGCGTTCGGTTCGGCCGCATCGAGCGGGACCGTCAGGCGCTGAAGCCCATGTCCGACGCCGTACGATTTCCGCCGCCCGATCGAGACGCCGCCGTGAACTACCACGAGCTGCGCGTCGAAAGGCGCCAAGACCGGTGGTTGGCCTTCTTCGACGGGAAGCCCTTGGGACACGCCCCGGCCGACCCCGCCGCGGAGTTGCCCGAGATTCGCATGATCGCCGAAGACGGCACGGCGCTCTTCGACGCGGTCGAGTTGATCGAGCTTGTGCCCGCGACTCTGTGAATCGACCACGGCGCAGCTAAGGGTGTGCGCCTCGGTGCGCCCGAGTGATTGACATGTCAGGGCTGTGCGGCGTAGTTTGTCAGATGCGCCGCTGAACATGCTCGCAAGATCGACCGCTGACCGCCCGTGCAGCACCGCTGTCACGGACGGTCCATCGCTCAGCGATACAACCGGAAGGCAGATCTCATGAGCGTAGGCTCACTGCACACTCCTTTGCCGATGTCGGCCGGATCGGCTGCGCGGCCGCGACAGAACTGGCTGGTTAGTCCCCGATGCGATTGGATTTGCATCGTCGCGGCGCCGGCAATCGCACTTGTGTGGGGAGTCTGGGCTTTTCGGACGCTCGGTGCTACCGCGGTACTGGTCACGTATGCAGTTTGCACCGTCGCCCACCACTTCCCGACGTTCTTGCGCGTCTACACCGACGTTGACTTGCTGCGACGCTTTCGCTGGACGCTCCTCTTGGGACCGGTCGTGCCGTTCGGTTTGGCCATGTGCGTCGTGGCCATCGCGATACGACGGGGCTCTGGCCCGGAGTATCTGCTGTTCCTCATGGTGATCCTGACGGTTTGGGATCCGTGGCACTTCCTGATGCAGCATTACGGATTCATGCGCATTTACGATCGGCCGAACCGATCGCCGCGCTGGTTGGCCGCACGCATGGACTTGATGATCTCGGCGACGTGGTACGTGTACATGCTCGTTGCTGCGGCAAGCTGGCTGCCGGAACTGTTGTATCGCTTCTACGCTGAACACGGTCTTTCGTTGCTGCTTCTTTTCGATTCCGGCGTGTATCCGGTGGTCGAGTTCACGTTGTTGGTCGTGGCGCTGGCATGCACGGTCGTGTATGCGGCCTATCTCGGCTGGTGCGTCTTGAACGGCTACTACGTGAGTGTGCCCAAGATCGTCTTGCTCGTGCTGACGTTTGGCGTGGTCTACGTTGCATACGTGCCGAATCAGTTGATCGAACAACTCGCGCCGGGCTGGACGTTTGCGGTGGGTTTCGCGACGGTCAACATGGTACACGTCTCGCAGTACATGGTCATTGTCTGGAAATACAACAGGAGCCTGGCGGGACAGGGCGAGCGATTTCGGAACCCGTGGCTGCGGCACGCGTTCTTGCGTGGCGGGTTGGTGGTTGCGGTGTTGTACCTCGTGCTGTCGGTTGCGTATGGACTGGTGATCTCCGAAGCGGGGCAACGTCAGATGGCCCGGATTGTCGCGACCGCGCTCGATTCCGCGGGAATGCAACAGTCGGCGATGCGATGGTACGCGGGCGTGTTCTTCGCATTGGGGTTCACGTCAACGCTGCTGCACTACTACTACGACGGCTTCATCTGGAAAGTCAGGCACCAGGAAAACCGACAGAACCTTGCCATGGACGAGACCGATCGGACGCAGCTCGCCACATCCTGGTGGGACCGGCAGCGTCGATCGAGCGCCGGCCTCACTCTGCTCAGACAGGGTCTCTACTTCGGGGCGCCGATGCTGTTTCTGTGGGTCACGTTCGTGTCGGCGCACGAGAATCCCGACAGCCAGGCGCTGCAACAGCTACGTGCGGCGATTGATCTGCACAACGCAGGCAGCGTCGATGGTCTTCCACTCGCCCAACAAGGGGCGGCGAGCGCGCGGCGCCAGATCGACGTCGAAGAGCGAATGCTCGAAATCCGGCCTGCCGCCCGACACTTCACCTATATCGGACACCTCCACTACTGGCGTGCCCGCGCCGCGCGCGAGGTGTTGGCAAGCGTCGACACCGCGCTCGCGACGCGCGTCCATCGCGCCGAGATCCACCAGGCGATCCGTTCGCTCGAACAGGCGCTCGATCATCCCGGTCCCTATTCTCACCCCGCAACCGGTCGTTGCTCGCGGGCCGACGTCGAATCGTTGCTGGCAGAATGTCGACGGGAAGCAAGAAGTGTCGTAGGCGATCACCACGCTTCCAGCGCGTCGGCGAAGAGCTGAAGCAAATCATCCTCACCGGCGGGTCGCGGCGACAGCTTGGTCACGCGGTGTTGCGGCAACGTGCCTTGGACGAGGGCCGGAATGTCGTCGCGAGTGTAGCCGACGGCGGCGAGGCCGTTGGGCATGGCCAGACGCTGCATGAGGTCGATGAGCCGATCGGCCACGATGCGGCCGGCGTCGGCGGGATTGGCCCGCGCGACGTCGGCGCCGAGGATCTCGGCCGCGCGCAGGTGGCGATCGGGGCAGGCCGGCGCGGTGAATCGGAACACGGCCGGCGCGTTCAGAATCACCGACATGCCGTGCGGCACCATCGCGTGATCGACGTCGTAGCCGGCCGGGCGGAAGCCGCGGACCATGCCCGCGACGGGATACGACATGCCGTGCGGCAGGTGGACGCCCGCGTTGCCGAACCCGATGCCCGCGTACGCCGCGGCGAGCAGCATCTGGCCGCGGGCCTCGTCGTCCGACGGATCGGCAACGGCGCGCGGCAGGTATCGAACGACCATGCGGATCGCTTCGAGCGACCACATGTCGCTGATCGGGTTCGAGCCTTGATAGGCCGGGCGCAAGATCGGTCGGTCGGGCCGCGGCCGAGCGGTGAAAGGAATGGCGGTGAACGACTCGAGCGCGTGGCTGAGCACGTCGAGGCCCGTGCAGGCGGCGACGGCCGCGGGCAGCGTGCGCGTATTGTCCGGGTCGATGATGCCCAGCGTGGGCTTGAGCCGTCGGTGGGCGATGCCGGTCTTCACCCGCATCTTCTTGATGTCGAAGATCGCGACGCCGGTCGTCTCGCTGCCGGTGCCGGCCGTGGTCGGTATCGCGACGAGCGGCTTCAGCGGCCCAGGCACAGGCAGCCCCTTGCCGATCGGGGCGTTCACGTAGTCGAAGAAATCGTTGGGCGGGTACGTGGCATACAAGTTCGCGGCCTTGGCCGTGTCGATGCTCGATCCGCCGCCCACCGCAACGAGCGCGTCGAACTCGCCGTCGCGAACGAACGCGATCGCGTCTTGAAACGACTCGAGCGTCGGCTCGACGTGGACGCGGTCGAACACGGCATAGCGCAGCTTCTCGCGATCCAGCGATTCGAGGACGGTCGTGACGGGCGGCAGCTTGCGCAGAGTCGGGTCGGTCACGACCACCACGCGCCGCACTTTCATTTCGGCCAGGTCCATGCCGACCTCGCGGGTCGTGCCCGGCCCAAACCGAATGTTCGACGTGGCCATCTCGAACGCAGTGTCGTTCGCCATGATCGTGCTTCCATCCGAGTTGCTACTTCGGTGGCTCGGGCCGGATCGGCTGAGTCCAGGCCATCTCGCGGTCGCCCTCGGCGTACGGGTTGGGATGCGGCTTGGATGAAGTCACGCGGGCGCGTACGTACAATTCGCGGCCGGTCAGGTTGTACTCGGGGGTCAGGTCGTTGCTCACCGCCAGGACTCGGCCGATGTCCTCGGGCTTCACGCTTGGTCGCGCCGGGCCGTCGGATCGCTTGTCGGCTTCGTTGACCACGACGGTGCCGATGAACTCGGTGCGGTACGTCACGCCCGCTTCGCCGTCGATCGCCAGACAGAGTCGGCCGCCCTCGATGTCGACGTCGCTGAGCCGCACGCCGGTCGAGGCGTAGAACTCGCCGCGTTCCATCGCCGTGATGATCGACTCGGGCGTCAGATGCCGAGCGCGGACCATGACCCAGCCGCGGCCGGGGTTCACCTTCTTCAGCCCGAATTCGTGGTAGTTGTGCGAATCGTCGGTGGCCAGGCCGTAGAGCACCTCGCCATCGGCCTGGGTCAGCCGCGCGGCCAACACCATGTCCCACATGCGCTCGGTACTCGCGTGCGTTTCGTCGCCGTAGTTGCGCACGCCCGGGTGGCCGTTGAACACCTCGAAGAACCGTTCGCCCTTCACCTGGGCCAGTTCCTCGGCGGTGACGGCCCAGCCGTAGTTCGGGTGATTGAGATGGACAAGGATCGGCCGGCCGGTGCGCTGCCGCTCGGCGATCACCGCGTTCACGTTGTTCTGCATGACCTCGACGACGTTGCCGCCTCCCTGAGGCTTGATGAGGTCGCGCAGGTTTGTCGCGTTCAGGTGAACGGGCAGCTTCTCGAACTTGTCGGTGATCTCTTCGGACTGGACAAGCATGAACTTGCCGGGTTCCTCGAAGAGCGAGCGGAACTCGCCGAGCGGTTTCAAACGGACTCGGGCGCCGTCCTGGCCGGCGGTCTCTTCGACCCACGGGCCGAAACGCTTGCGATACTTGGGCAGTGCCGTGGCGACCGCGGCCTTGGCCTGGGGCCCGGCGTCGATCCACTTCTCGCCGTCCGAGAGAACGTTGTGATCGGACAGGCCGAGGAAGTGATAGCCGTGATCTTTGTACCACGCGACGATCATCTCCGGAAAATCATCGCCATCGCTCCAGAATGAATGGGTGTGCAGGTTGCCGCGCCACCAGCGCGGCTCGGCGGCCAGGGTCGCGTCGCGCGCTGGGTCGTCCGGCCGCAGCCCTCCGATCGTGGCCGCGCCCAGGACCGCGGTCAGAGCCGCCAACAATAGCCGCCATGAAACCGCGCGATGCATTTGGCAGTCCTCCTATGCGGTCGGCCGAAATCGGTCGTTGATTTCGTCCCTGATCCGCTGGACGATTCGATCTTCCATGCTGGTTTGCACGGGCAGCGTGTCCATGAACAACAGCACCACCAGCGCGATCGGTCCGAGCAGCAGCCCAATCAGCCACCAGCCCAAGCCGCTCCGGTTCTTGCCCTGGGCAATCCCCGCGATGATGAGCGACAGCGTCCCCCAGCCGAGCACGAATTCCTTGTTTTCCATGTGTACACTCGAGCTTCGTCCATAACCTACCAGCCAAGTTCGTTGTGCGAAAGTCGCAACCAGTGGCGCACGCGGCCCGCGTGCAGCGTTTGAATCGTGCATGCAGCATGATTGCACGCGAGCCGCGTGCGCCACAGATTACTTCCATCCCAGCCAGGCAGTGACTTCGCCGTCTTGCAACAACCGGTCGTGACACGAGCACCAGAAGTAGTTTTCTGGCCGCTGGCTCAGGCCCGCTTCGACCGGATTGGCTTGAATGTAATGGACAATGCGTTCCAGTTCCTCCTCGCTTCGGATCCAGTGGTCGTACGTCTCGCGCTGCCAAAACGCGCCGTTTTTGCCGAGCAGCTTGTTGGCTTCGTGGGCCGAGTAGCTTTTCAGGCTGTGCATGATCTCGCACAGCGGGCTGCGGCCGTCTTCGCGTTCGCCGATATCTGGTCCGTCGTCGAATTTCGCCTGCTCGAATTCAGCAGTCGGTTGCAACACGACATGAACGTGGTTCGGCATGATGCAGTATGCAAGCAGGTAGTACTTGCCGCCGTGATGGTGATACAGATTCCCTCTCACCATCGCCGCCACTCGCCGGTCGGCGAGCCAAAGTGGGCTGGCTCGCGAGCCGCTAGCGATGCGGTCACGCGGGCCGCGTGAGCCACTGTCACGCGAGCCGCGTGAGCCACTGTCACGCGGGCCGCGT
>DAIOWH010000108.1:0-5823 GCA_036758585.1 Planctomycetia bacterium | reverse complement strand
GCCGCGTGAGCCACTGTCACGCGAGCCGCGTGAGCCACTGTCACGCGGGCCGCGTGAGCCACTGTCACGCGGGCCGCGTGAGCCACTGTCACGCGAGCCGCGTGAGCTACCGGTTGTGGCGCACGCGGCCCGCGTGCGGTCTCCCATTTCATCGCCCCCTCCCACTGCGACTACGGCTCGATCCAACGCCGCGTCATAATCCCGAAACCAAATCTTGTGCGCTTGATCGCGTTGCTGTTGCCGACTCTGCCCTGGGGCGGGTGCTGCCTTAAGAAACTGCTCCCGTTGCGACCGCAATCGCTCCATGAATTCCCGCGGCAGTGAGCCGGCAAGTCGATACGTCAAGAAGAAAATAGCGCCTGGCTTGTACCAGTGGGGAAGTGAGCGTCGCGTGATGATCTCGCTGCGCACTTTTTGTTGCCCTCCGCACGCGGGCCGCGTGCGCTACTCGGTGCTAGCGCTCGCCGCGCGCGAGTCTGGCCGCGTGCCCGATCGACTCTTGTGGCGACACGCGGCTCGCGTGTCAGTGCGGAACGAAGCACGCGGGCCGCGTGCGCCACATCACGCCAGCAATTTCTCGACCACGTTACCCGCCACGTCGGTCAATCGGAAATCGCGGCCTTGGAAGCGGTACGTAAGCCGCGTGTGTTCGAGGCCGAAGAGGTGGAGGACGGTGGCGTGGAGGTCGTTGATGTGGACGGGGTCTTCGGCGATGCCCCAGCCGATTTCGTCGGTCTTGCCGTAGATCGCTCCACCCTTGACGCCGCCGCCGGCGGCCCAGAGCGTGAAGGCGAACGGGTGATGGTCGCGGCCGGTCACCTTGGCGAACCCAGGCCGGTTTTCGCCGAGCGGCGTGCGGCCGAATTCGCTGAGCCAGAGAACGAGCGTCGAGTCGAGCAGCCCGCGCTGTTTCAGGTCCTTGATCAGCGCGGCGACCGGCTGGTCGGCCATCTCGCAGTTGAACGCCAACTCCTCATTCAGGTTCGAGTGGTGGTCCCACGAGGCGTGGTAGATGTTGACGAAGCGCACGCCGCGCTCGACCATGCGTCGAGCGAGCAGGCAGTTGGTCGCGAACGAGCTGAAGACGTTCACGTCGCCGCCCGATCCGCCGCCGCGACCGCCCTTCTTGATCTGCTGCCGGCCGACACCGTAGGCGTCGAGCGTGGCCTGAGTCTCGCCGCCGAGGTCGATGAGTTCGGGAGCGGCCGCCTGCATGTGAAACGCGAGTTCGTACGCCGCGATGCGACTGGCGATTTCCGGATCGCCCACCGCGCCGAGTCGCTCGCGGTTCAAGTCGCCGATCGCGGCGATCGTCTTGGCCTGAATGTCGTCGGTCAGGCCCGGCGGGTTGGCCAGGTTCAGCACCGGCTCGCCCTTGTTGCGGAACAGCACGCCCGCGTAGCTCGACGGCAGAAAGCCGCTCTGAAAACTCGATGATCCACCGCTTGTGCCGCGGCCCGACGTGAGCACGACGTAGCCGGGCAGGTTCCGCGACTCGCTGCCCAGGCCGTAGTTGATCCACGACCCCATGCTCGGCCGGCCGAACAACGCCGAGCCGGTGTTCATCATGAGCTGGCCCGGATGGTGATTGAATTGGTCGGTGTGCATCGAGCGAATCCACGCGACGTCGTCCACGCAGGTCGCCAGGTGCGGCAGGAAGTCCGACAGTTCCATGCCACACTCGCCGTGTTTCGTGAACGTGCGCGGGCAGCCCATCAGGCGAGCGGTGTCTTTCTGAATGAACGCGAACCGGACGTTCTTTGTCATCGACTCGGGCAGCGGCTGGCCGTCGAGTTCGTTCAGTTTCGGTTTCGGGTCCCAGAGGTCGATGTGGCTCGGCGCGCCTTCCAGGTAGAAACAGATGCACGCCTTCGCCTTCGTCTCAAAGTGCGGCCGACGCAGCGCCAGCGGATTCACCCGTCGCGCGGCGTCTTCAGCGGCTGTGTCGGCCGCGAGCAGTCCGTCGTCGCGGAGCAGCGAAGCGAGTGCCAGCATTCCAACGCCGTTGGCGGTCGAAGTCAGAAAGCCGCGCCGCGTGCGAAGCAGCTTTTCTTGTAACGGGTCCACGAACCACCTCCTGAACGAACTCTAGCCGGTTGTCGCCGCGGCAGGCGTGGCCGGGAACAATTCGCTGACGCGACAGCGAAAACCGGGCAGGACATTTTCTCCGTCAAGTATGTCGCCTTCGTTGAGCCAAGCGTAAGAGCCGTCCGCGCGGTGAACTCGCACGGTTCGCGTTTCCGGATTGATCACCCAGATCAGCCGCACGCCGGCCCGCAGATATTCCAACACCTTTTCATCGACCTCGTACGCCAGATCGTTTGGCGAGATCACCTCGGCGAGCAAGTCGGGCGGGATGCGCAAGTACGCTTGCGACTGCCAGTCCGGCGTAATTCGGTTCTTGCACACGAAAAAGACGTCGGGCTTGCGAACCGTGTTGGGCGAGTCAGGGAGGAACTGGCCGCCGGCCTCAGCCGGCCAGACCAGGCCTTGATCCTTCTCATCGTTGAACACGCTCACAAGCTTGTGCAGCCGTCCAGCCACCCAACTTGATAGGAGGCTTACGTTCATCTCCACCAGTTCGCCATTGACCAGTTCGTAGCGATCGCCGTCCGGCATCGCCAGCAGGTCTTCGGGCGTGTACGTTTTGGCTTCCACCGTGCTCATCGTTCACCTGCCTCGGCTCTGAAGGTCAATTCGCGGATCGGTCCACCGCGAGACATTATACGGCTGCCGCCAGCGACGGCGTCTATTCCCGCGTTACAAACTCATCGAGATTGAGGATCGTCCGGGCCAGCGCGACCCATGCGGCGGCTTCGTCGGTCGCGATACCGGCGGGCGGCTGCGGGCCGAGCAGCTTGGCGGCGGATTCCGGGTTGGCGCGACACGTATCGAGCAGCTCGGCGCGAAGTTTCGCCAGACGAACCATCTCTTGCGTGTTTGGTTCGCGGGCCATGCACGAACGAAATGCGAAACGGATTCGTGCCGACAGATCAGCCGACGGCGACTCTTTGATTGCTCGTCGTGCCAGACTCTGGGCGCATTCGACGAACACTGCGTCGTTCAGCAGCGTCAGCGCTTGCAGCGGCGTGTTCGATCGCTCGCGACGCACGGTGCAGTTGACGCCGTCGGGCGAGTCGAACGTCGTCAGCATCGGATACGGACTGGTGCGCTGAAACCAGGTGTAGAGGCCGCGGCGGTAGCGGTCCGCGCCGGTGCTGTCGTTCCACTTGGCCGATCCGGCGTAGGTTAGGTCCGAGACTCCGGCAGGCTGCGGCGGCCGAACGCTCGGGCCGCCGATCGTCAGAGCGAGCAAGCCGCTGGCCGCCAGGTTGAGGTCGCGGACGATCTCGGCCTCGAGCCGGTAGCGGTTCTGACGCGCCAGCAGCGTGTTCGTCGGATCGCGATCGACAAGGTCCTGCCGCGCGCGAGACGACTGGCGATACGTTGCTGAGCCGACGACCAGTCGGATCAGATCCTTCTGGCTCCAGCCGCGCGCGACGAACTCGCCGGCGAGCCAGTCGAGCAGTTCGGGGTGCGACGGCCGCTCGCCGCGCGTGCCGAAATCGTTGGGGGTTGCCACCAGACCCTTGCCGAACAGGTACTGCCACGTCCGGTTCACGGCGACCCGCGGCGTCAACGGGTTCGCCGGACTGACGATCCACCGCGCCAGATCGAGTCGGTCGGGCTTGGCGCTTCGCGGTTGGAACGAGACGGCCGTCGCCAGCACGGCGGGCGTACCCGGGTCGACCGCGTCGCCCTTACGAAGAAAGTCGCCGCGAATGTGGATGTGGGTTGGCGGCGGGCTTCCGTTTTGTGCGATCGCCATCGCTTTCGTGGCCGGCGCAGGCGGAGCCTTTTTGGCGTGCTCGGCGAGCGCAGCGTCCAGTTTCTTCCACTCCGCGTCGGTCGATCGGTAGTACTTGGTCACTGCCGCTTTCTGTTTCTCATCGCGCTCGGCGGGGGCAGTCCGCAGCGCGGCGATCACGTCGTCCGGCAGATCGTCCGCCGAAACGGGTCGCGGCTCGGTCGTGGCCGAGATGCGAAACCGACCGATTGTGTGTTCGGTGCCGTATTGTTGGTCGAGCGTGATGACGAGCGTCAGACGGGAATCGGCGGCCGCGGGAGCCAGGTCCTCCTTAGTCTCGAACACCGCGACGTGCCGCTTGCCGAATTGCGGTGCGATGGCCCAGCCGGTCGCGACGTTGCCGTCGATCGCCGCGGCGACGGAGTACTTGTCTTGCGAGAAATCGGCCGTCGCGTTTTGGAGTGGCACCGGTTGCGGCTCCGTCGGCACACTAGCCCGAAGCGCGAGCGAGGGTTCGTTGGACGTGTCGTTGCGCTGCCCATTGTTGCCCTCGCTGGCGCGTCGGGCTGGCGTGCTCGGCGGCACGAACTTCACCGTGAACTCGTTGAGCACAAAGTTCCCGTGCTTCACGCGCCCCGGGCCTTTCGCCGGGTGCTTTTCATCGGGCAACACTTCCAGGCGAAACGCGGTGATGCCGGCAAGGTCGGTCTTCGCTTCGATCGTGTATGTGTCGGTTGCTGGGCTCGTGCCGGCGACGAGGATCGATCCGTCCGGCTGTTCGGTGAGCGTCGCGCCGCCGGTGGAGCTGGCGGTCGTCGCTGCGAGCACAACCCAACGGGCCACGGGCGTCTTGCCGGTGCGAGCCGCCTCCCATGCAGCGAGCCGCCCAGGCAGTTGATCCCTCTCAAAGTCGGCCAGCGCGGCGGCGAGCTTCGCGTGCTCGTCGTCGAACTTCTTCTTCGCCGCCTCGTATGCCGCCAGTTCGGCCGGCTGCGGCGCCGGCACGTCGGTCTCTTGACTCGTGTTGAAGAACGAGAACAGGCTGTAAAACTCCTGCTGCGTGAACGGATCATACTTGTGGTTGTGGCACTCGCAGCACGCGAGCGTCAGTCCGAGCCACACGGTCGACGTGGTGCTCACCCGATCGACGTTCGCCTTGTTGCGGAATTCCTCCTGGTCGACGCCGCCTTCCTTGTTCGTCAGCGTGTTGCGGTGGAAGCCGGTGGCGACGTTGCGGGCCAGCGCCGTCTCGGGCGATTCGCCCGGTTCGCCGGGCGCCAAGTCGCCCGCAAGCTGCTCGATCGTGAATCGGTCGAACGGCAAGTCACGGTTCATCGCATCGATCACCCAGTTGCGATAGAGATATGCGTACGGGCGCGGCGAGTCTTTCTCATAGCCGTCCGAGTCCGCGTAGCGCGCCAGGTCGAGCCAGTGCCTGGCCCAGCGTTCGCCGAAATGCGGCGAGGCGAGCAGCCGCTCCACGAGCCGCTCGTAGGCGTCGGGCCGCGCGTCGGTCACGAACGCATCGACCTCGGCCGGCGTCGGTGGCAGGCCGATGAGGTCGAGCGATAGCCGTCGAACGAGTGTCGCGCGATCGGCCTCGGGCGACGGCGCGATGCCGGCCTGCTCCAACGTGGCGAGTACGAATGAATCAATGGAATTGCGCGTCCAGTCCGAGTTCCGAACGGTCGGCACGGCGGGCGACGACCGCGCACGGAACGACCAGTGTTCCTGGCTCCGACTCGTGGCGCCTGCCGGCTGTTCCTGCGCCCCGGCCCGCTCGATCGGCACAGGCGCGCTCGACAGCCAACCGGCCAGCGCGAGACAAACCAAACATGTCCATCGAACGGGCAGGCTCATTGTGCGGATACTCCTGGCGTGACTTCTTGCGTATCCGGGCGTGATCAATCAGGCACTAAATAGCCTTGCACGATTCTGGGACAGTAGCCCGACGCGCCAACGAGGGGGCACATGGCGAAATCACAAGAAATCAGGCCCGGTCCCTCGCTGGCGCG
>DAIOWH010000107.1:0-21911 GCA_036758585.1 Planctomycetia bacterium | reverse complement strand
GTGATTCTGGGAGTCCGCAGGGACAGTAGCCCGACGCGCCAGCGAGGGACCGGGGTTGTAGCGTGGGACGAGCAAGCTTTCGCTGTGGGCCTTCGATCGCTGACTGGGTCTCGAATTCGAAACACAGTTGTGATTCCAGCATCAGTCGGCTTGCGATGGCCCACCAGTGAGTCACGCGACCTTGTCCCACCCTACCTGAATCCTGTCTAGCCGTAGCATAGTTCTTGCGAAAGTTGAATCAACGTGTCGTTTCGTACACATGTCTCTTTGCCCACGACGGTCGCTGGCCGTCAAGTCGATCATTCGTGACGGCTACGGTGAACTGCCGACGACGCGGATCGTGATTGGCTCGCTGGGGAGCGTGACTAACGTGTTGGGTCGGTTGGCCGCGTTGGGGTCCTTGTTAAAAGCGACTTGAGCCTGGGCCTGCACGGCCAAAGTGTAATCGCCCGACGAGGTACCGGGGCCTAGCGTGATCGTGACGTTGGTTTCGGTTGAGGCGGCGGCGATTTCGGCATTGGACATTTGCATGCCGCCCGGCAGTGCGAGCGCCTGCAACACGACCTTGTCCTTGAAGTCGGGCCACAGTCGTTTGGCCCTGAGCACAAGTTCCAGCTTCTGTCCGGCCTTGGCGTCGACGATCGGCTGAGCGAACTGGAGCGAGTACGGAGCCCGCTCGCGAATGGCGACGGCCAGCTCGCGCGTGGGGCGGCTGGAGTTCAGGCTGGGGTCGTTCCACACCCGCGTGTAGGGGCGGACCTCGCGGCGAAACACCGCGTCGCCGCGCCGACCTTCGGCCATAAGCCGGATCGTGCCCGTCCAGTCGGGCGCGTTTTCGTCGGCCCAGAGCACCAGTGTGCCGCGCGTGTTCTGAGCGATCGTCGTGGGCGTCGCGTGCAGGCCGGGCGGCAGACCTTCGGCGGTGATCGTCACCGGGCCGCCGTAGCCGTCGCGCTGGTGAATGATCACGTCGAGGTATGCCGCGCCGCCTTTCCAGATGGTCGTGCCGCCGGGGCCGGGATTCTGGCTGTGGATCACAGCGACGTAGAAATCGGGCGCGGGTTTACGGACCGACAGCACGTACTGGTAGCGTGCGCCGCCGCGGCTGTAGCGATCCTGAACCAGCACGCGATACTTCTTGCCCGCAGAGAGGTTCACGGCGCCGGCCGGATCGCGCAGGTGGCCGTCGAAGGCGTTGATGCGATGGCCGTAGTCGTCGAGTTCGCCGACGCGGTTGCCTTGGTCGTCGACGACCACCAGGTACGGATCGCCGCGGCCGGCGATGCGTTCGCAGTACACGTCGAACGAATATGAGCCGTTCTCTGGAACTTCGAGTTCAAACCAATCGGCGTCGCGCGGGCGGTCGAACCGGCCGCTCACGACGGCGGGCAGCTTGATCGGCTGAGGCTGCTCGCGCGCGTCGTTCGGTTCGGCTTCGAGTGTGATCGCTGTGTCGGTCACGACCAGCGTTTGAGCGTCGGCCGGCCAGCCGCCCAGGTTCGGCTGCCACTGATATCCCGTCACCGTACACGTGGCCGCGGTCGGTAGCACGGTGTGGTCGGTCGGACTCTCAAGAAACCGGAACGCCCCGACTGCGAGCAGATCGGCCGGCGGCGTGATCGCGATCCGCGTTTCGTCGAGCACAAGTCCGTTCAGTTGCCAGCCGGACGGTCGCGCGGTCGGCCCGAGGTTGCGGCCGAGCGCCAGCAGCTCGACCGGCTTGCCCGCCTCGACCGCGCGCGGGAATACGTTTTCGACGTGCGGCCGATCCGACACGAGCAGCCGGTACGGGAACCCGCCGCGATACGACAGGTCGTAGATCGAAACGCGATAGTCACCGTCGGCCGGAGCGACGAAATCAATGAACGGATCGCGTCCGAAGTAGTCGGAGCTGCCGGCGAGCAGTTGTCCGGTCGCCGAAGTGAGGCTCAGGTTGGCGTCGAGCAGCGAGTCGAGCTTGCCGGCCTGGCACGTCAGCGTGATGCGTTGGCCTTGTTTCGCGGTGAACCGAAACACATCCTCGCCGTTGCCGTCAGACGTGCCGCTGACGGCCGAGTTGACGTCGATCGCCTGAGCTGACGACGGCTCGTTGTTCGGTTCGGTCTCGGGCACGTCCTTGAGTCCGTGCGACACGGCGAAGAGCCGCGGATTGCTGACGCCGAATCGGCCCACCAGTCGCACGTCATACGTGCCCGCCGGCACGTCGGCCGCGACGCTCACGCGGAATCGACCGTCTTTGACGAACTCGGCCCGAAAGCCTGGATGATCGAACAACAGCGACTTCACGTCGTCGATGTCCGCGCCGGCGACCTCGACTTCCACCGTCGTGCCGGCCGCCGCGCCGATCGGCGCCAGGCGGTCGAATCGAACCGACGGAAGTTCGCCGAGCGCGGAGTGGATGCAGGCGAAGGCAAGGGCAAGCCACAGCGCTGGGCGAAACGTTCGGTGCATGGAGATGCGGATCAAGCAGGTCATCGCGGAGCAAATTCCGCGGCTCTTCGACAACCCGCGGAATCGGCGGTTCGGTTCGCTGGTCAGATCAGTTCCTCGATCGGCTGCCCTTCGTTCAGGATTGGCAGCGGTCGGCGGGCGTGGTCGTAGAACACGTGATGGTGGTCGATGCCCAGCGCGTGGTACATGGTCGCGAGCACGCAGCCGGGCGAGTAGGGCGTTGTGACGGGGAACTCGGCGTTGGTGTTGGTGGCGCCGACGGCCTGACCCATCTTGAGGCCGCCGCCGGCGTAGAGCACCGACATCGCGCCGGGCCAGTGATCGCGACCGGCCCCGGGGTTGATGCGCGGCGTGCGGCCGAACTCGCCGTACGACATGACCAGCACGTCGTCGTGGAGGCCGCGGTCGTACAGGTCGCTCACCAATGCGGCGACGGCCTGATCGTACTTGGGCAAGAGGTTCTTCTTGAGCGCCTCGAAGTTGTTTCCGTGCGTGTCCCAGCCGCCGCCAGCCTGGACCGCGACGTACGTGACGCCCGCCTCAACCAGCCGGCGCGCGAGCAAGCAGCACTGCCCCAGGTCGTGCCGGCCGAACCGATCGCGCAGCTTCGGATCTTCCTTGTTGATGTCGAACGCGCGTTGAGCCTTGTCGCTGGTGACCATCTCCATCGCATCGCGATAGAACTGGTCGATGCCCACGAGGTCGCCTTTGGTGTCGATGTCGCGGCGGATGTTGTCGATCTCGCTGAGCAATCCACGACGCCGGCCGAGTCGCGAGCCGTCCACGCGGCCGGGGAACTTGAGGTTCCGCACCTCGAAGCCTGGATTGTTCGGGTCGCTATCGGGCGCGAACGGGTTGTAGGCCGCGCCGAGGTACGCCGCCTTGCCGAACTGCACTTGGCCGGGCAAGTTCACATACGCCGGAACCCCCGGCTGGTTGGCCCCGAGCATGCGAGAGACGACCGAGCCGCACGACGGATAGATGTTGTCGTTCACCTCGATCGTGGCCTGGTAGCCAGTCTGCATCCATTGCGAGCCCATGCCGTGTCCGGCGTTGGTGTGACATGCGGACCGCACGATCGCCAGCTTGTCCATGATCGCGGCCTGGTGCGGCAGATGTTCTGAAATCTGAATGCCGGCGACGCTGGTCGCGATCGGCGCAAACTCGCCTCGAATCTCGGCCGGCGCCTGGGGCTTCAGGTCATACATGTCGATGTGACTCGGCCCGCCGGCCAGCCAGACGAGGATCACCGACTTGCGTCGTGGGACGGCGCCTGCCTCGCGTGCATGTGACTCGGCGCGCAACAGCGCCGGCAACGTCAGACCGCCCAGTCCCACGCTGCCGACGCGCAGAAAGCTGCGCCGCGTGATCCCGTCGCACGTGCGGTTGCCCGGTCCCACCAGTTCGATCATCGGTCATCCCCTTTCGCACGCCAAAGTTACCAGATTCGCTGCAGGACCACCAATCCAAGCTCAGTGGTTGAACATGAACTCCCTTGCGTTGATCAGCGTCCAGAGCACATCCTCGAGCGCGGCTTGCTTGTTCTCTTGCGAATCGACATATGTCAGCGTCTTGGCGAGTTCGCTCACCGTCGGGGTCCGTGCGTAGGCGGCGAGGTAGAGTTCCTCGACAGCTTCCTTCATCGGCATTTTTTCCTTGATGATGCGGGCGATTCGGCCGTTGCCGTCGGCGATCTTGTTCTCGGTTTCGTTCGAGTTGGCCAGCAGTAGCACCTGGGCGAGCGTCGCCGACGACGAACGTTCGCACTCGCAGCCGGTCACGCGCTGCGGCCGGTCGAATGTGTCGAGGAAATACGAGCCGAATCGCTCGTGCGGCAGGTCGATCGCCCGGGCGTTCGAGCTGACGCCGCTGAACCGGGTGCGCGAGCCGGTCGCTTGATCGAGCGAATCGAGAAACACCTCGGCAATGAGTCGCCGGGCGTAGAACCGGGCGAAGTTCTGCCGGTCGTTCTGGTTCTGCGGAGTCCGCTCGGACGAAAGTTGATAGACGCGGCTCGTAGCGATCGTACGGATCACGTGTTTCATGTCGAACTCGCGCTCGACGAAGTCGCGGGCCAGCGCGTCGAGCAGTTCCGGATTCGACGGCGGGTTGGTTTCGCGCAGGTCGTCGACCTCGTTCACCAGGCCGCGGCCCATGAAATGGCCCCACAGTCGGTTCACGAGCACCTTGGCGAAGAACGGATTTTCGGGTCGCACCATCCAATCGACCAGCGCGTGCCGCGGGTCTTCTTCGGCGGTGAACTTCGCGTACTCGCCGTCGAGGTACTTTGGTTCCGGCGCTCGGCCGGTGAGCGGATTCTGTTCCCCCGTGGTCACCGACGGCGCGGAGAAATACGGCGGCGGCTGGCCGAAACTCTTGCGGCCCAGGCGCGTGAAGAAGCCGGCCAAGCCGAAGTAGTCTTCCTGGCCCCAGCGTTCGTACGGGTGATGGTGGCAGCGGGCGCACTGCAAGCGAATGCCGAGGAACACCTGCGCGGTGTCGGCGGTCACCTGGTGCAACTGGTCGTCGCGCATCTGCCAGTACCAATTGATGGCCGGTGCGTCTTGCCACTCGCCGGCCGCGGCCACGACGCCGCGCACCAGTTCCGGGTACGGCCGATTGCGAGCGATCAAGTCCTTGAGCCAATTGTGAAACGCATAGGCCGCCTGATCGGCGCCGGCCAGCGACGAGTTGCGCAGAATCGCGCCCCAACGCATCGCAAAGTAGGCCGCATAGTCGGGCGATTCGAGCAGCCGATCCACCAGCTTGGCCCGCTTGTCAGGCGAGGTCTGGCCGAGAAACTCGCGCGCTTCATCGACCGTGGGCAAGCGGCCACAGATGTCGATGGTAGCCCGGCGCAGGAACGTCGCGTCGTCTACCACGGGCGAGGGCGACAGTCCGAGCCGCTTCCACTTTTCGGCGCAGAGTCGATCAATGTAGTTGACGGGTTCGAAGTTTGGAATCTCGGCGAGCGGTTGGGCGTGCGGCACGACGGCACGAAACACGGCGACGTGGCCCATGTAGCGGACCATGATCGCCGATTCGCCGCTCTGCTGGCCCGCGGTGACCGCGCCGTCGGCGTCGACGGAGGCGACGACGCCGAGGTTGCTCGAGTATTCCGCGCGGCTGGTGACGTCGCGCCGGCGGCCGTCGTTGTATTCCGCCTCGACAAGGAGCTGTTGCCGCTGGTCGGGCTTCATGACGAGGTCCGTGGGTTGAACGAGCAATCGCATTAGCTTGGGCGCGTCGGGCGACGAGGCGGGCAGGCCCGATCGAACCCACGCGAGGATCACGTCGTAGGGTTCGCTGCCGACCTCGAAGCGCCGGCCGCCGCCGTGCGGCACTTGGCCGGTCGCCTTGGTGAGAATCAGACTTCGTTCGGGCGATGCCGGAAAGACACGGCGTCCGCGAGCCTCTTGAACGATCGCCTGATAATCGAACCGTGCGTCGAACCCGAAGAGCGACAGCTTGAAGCCGTTTTGGCCGCTGGCCTTGCCGTGGCACCCGCCGGCGTTGCAGCCGTATCGGCTCAAGATCGGCACGACATCCGAGCCAAAATCGACCGACGCCGCCGGCTCATTCGCCGCGCGTTCCGACGCTGCTCGAACAACGATCGGCAGACCCGCCAGTGCACAGGCGAAAGAGCAGCTCAACAGTGTGCGGTGATGCGCCATGTGGGCTTCGTCGCAGGGTCGTACGCTACCGTGGGCACGTTTCCGAACGTGCCCTTGTCGCTGAGGGAATAGTCGGCACGTCGGAACGCGCCCCAAGCCATTCCCTTGGAAGGTCAGTCAGCAACGAATCTACATTGTTTGCCCCGAATCGCCTATGCCTTTCCGTTTGAACTTCCGGCGCAAAGACGCTACAACCTCCGCCCATGCAGACCGACCCGCCTGAACCAGCGGCATCGAGCGTGCTGAACGCACCGCCCGTAGTCATGATCCTCGCCAACGTGGTGCCGGTGGTTGGCGTCTTCTTTTTCGACTGGGATGCGTTCGACGTCGTGTTTCTGTACTGGCTGGAGAACGTGGTCATCGGGGTCTTCAGCGTTCTGAAGATCGTGATGGCCTCAGGATCGTTTGCCGACATGGCGGACTTCGGACCAATGCGCTGGAAACGCAAGAGTCTGCCGCCCGCAGTGAAGGCCGGCCTGGATCAGTCGTTGGCAAACACCAAACTGCCGTCGGGTGCGAAACTGTTCATGGTGCCGTTTTTCATCGTGCACTACGGATTCTTCACCTTCATACACGGGATGTTCGTCATCTTCTTGTTCAAGATGGACTGGTCGAGTCCCGGTGCCGATCCGTTTGACATGATGCGATCGGCGTTTGACTTCTCTTCATGGATTCTGTGGGTCGCACTCGGGTCGCTGGTGGTTGAACATGGGCGGTCGTTCTGGGTCGATTACATTGGTTCCGGCCGCTACAGAACGACCAGCCCCGTGGTCCAGATGTTCAGTCCGTACGGACGCATCGTGGTGATGCACTTGGCGATCATGGCTGGCGGGTTCTTGTTGGTCCTCTTCCAGCTTCCGCGTCTGGTGGTTGTTGTACTGATCGCGCTGAAGGTCGGTTTCGAGCTGCGAACGGGTCGTTGGAATGAGGCGCGGCCGTCATTCGCGTCCAATCAGTGATTCCGCCTCGCGATAGAAAATCCGGCACATCAACCAATCGTGCCAGGCGTTGCCGAGGTCGGCGTCGGGTTTCGGGAACTGTTCGGCCATGATCTTCTTCGCCGCGTCGAGCGACTTGCTCGCGCCGTCGCGCTGGCCGAGACGTTGGTAGGTCATGGCCAACACCAGGTTGGCCGTCGCGTCGCAGTAGCCGCCGTTGCTCCCCGCCTGCAGGGCCTTGACCAGCCACTGGGTCGAATGATCCAACTTCCCCTCGCGAAACGCCGCGAGCCCCTTGGCCAGCAGAAACCAGGCGTTGGTTGGCTGCTGAGCGACCGCGCGGTCGGCCAACTCAACGACTCGACTCATGGCGACTGGCGATTCCGGCGCCAGCAGCGCGGCCTTCGCGGTACGCTCCGAAATGAACGGATCAGAGTGGTTGCCGAACAACTCGAACATCTTCGCCACGTGGCGGCGGTAGCCGTCGGTGTCGCCGAGTTCGACGAGCAGCGGTGCGCTGCGGAACCAGTTCCAGTGGTCGTCGGGCAGTGTATCGAGGCCCTCGGCGAACTTCGCCGCGGCCTGCTTCCACTCGCGCTTGCGGGCCAGCTCATCGCCGCTCTGAAACAGCGCCGTCGGGTCGGGCTTCACCTCCGGCGGCTTGACCAGGAACTCAAACGTGCGCGCCTTCTGCACGATGAACGTCAGGTCGAGGCTCTTGGCGTCGGCCGCGATGTCGAAGAACCAGAGGTTCAGGTCGTCGGTGTTCTGCACCGGCCCACTCACGCGCACCGTTCGGCCCTGGTCGTCGGTGGCCCTCAGAATCGGCGTCGTGTGTTCGGGCGTCGTGCCGGTGACGCGCGTGGCGATGTGCGGCGCCTCGCAGGTCACGGTGGTGCCCGAATAGCGACCGTCGCCGCGCGTTTCCACCTGACACGCGATGGGCTTTTCGTTCACGTACACCGTGCCGCCCGAACTGTGCGATCCGTTGTACCGCTGTTGTGAGAGATTGTGGTGCGTCACTCTGCCGGCACCGCCGCTCGCCACCAGGTCGATCGCGACGCCCTGCAATGTATTGGAGGCGGCGACCTCCTCGACCGTGCCAGGTTGCGGCAGCTTGACCGGTCCGACTTTGATCATCTCGGACTCGGCGAACTGGGCGGTATCCGCGCGGAACAGCCGCAACTGGAACTTCCACGCCGGCTCGCGCGGGCACAGGCGGCAGTCCCACGGGCCGGCCGAGTTGCCGAGCTCGTCGAAGACCTGAACCTGACGCACCGACGATTCGGTCGCCGCCTTGCCGTCTTGGGTGACGTCGAACATGGAGTGGAGTTCGACTCGCGACGTCTTGCGGTCTGAGTGGGCATCCTTGCGCCGCGTCGTGCTGAGTGACTTGAGCGTCGCGGTCAGTACTCCGTCCGATTTCGTGATCGGTAGCGTCTCGCCCGTCCAACTTGCGGCGCGGCCCACGTTGGGGGCGGGGTCCGGCACATCGAGTTCGGCGACCTTCGTGCCCTCGGTGTTGAACACGCGCAGCTTGAACGACTTGCCCGCATGCCGGAACGGCTTCACCGAACTGTGGGCCACGATCAGGTCATCGCCGCGCGACCCAGACACCGGACCAAACGGCCGCGAACCGCTCATGCTCCCGCTCGAGTACCGCCCTACCTGGTTGCGGCCGGGGTTGTCATCCTCGAACTCACAACCGTGGTCGTCCACGGCAAGCGAGTGACTCCACCAGTCGAAGTCGATCGATCGGCCGGCCGCGGCGTGGCGGCGGGTCATCCAGAAGACGATCGCATCGGTTCCCGTGTAGGTGCTGCACGTGCGTGCGTTCGGCCCCTGGAACAGGGCGAACCCCTGCACGGGCAGCGTCACCTGAAATCTGTGGTTCGTGCCAAACGTCACTTGTTCCAGCCGCAGCACCGTGCCGTCGGGCATGGTGGCTTCGGCGATAGCGGGCGCGGCGATCTGGCCTTTGCCGCGGTCGAACGAGTACACCAACCAGCCGAGCCACGCTGCGAGCGGCAACAGCAGCAACAGCGTGACCGCGGTCTGCCGTTTCGAGCGAACGCGGCGCGGCCGCGACGAGTGGGAGGGTGTTGGCTACATGAGCGGACGCGTCAGTGGTCAGTGGTCAAGCCGTCGATGGCGAGGCGCCTTAAGAACCTCCGATGGTCAATCGTCGATTCGTTTGAACCGCAGGTTGCTTTGCTCGCGGTCTGGATCGTCGGGGACGAACTCCGGCTCTTCGGCGATCAGGGTCGAAGGCGCGTTTGGATCTCGCTCGACACGGATCGCCTGAGCGAACTCCTGGCCGTCGACGGTGAGCACGACGCGGTAGTCACCGGCCGACGCGCTGCGCGTCGCGCCCAATCCGCCGAATCCGCCGGTGCCGGGGCGTGGCGTGGCGCCGGCTTCGCCCTGGCCGCCGCCCGACCTGCGGCCGGCGCCGCGGCCCGGTGAATCCTGAGTCGGCGTGGCGCTCGACTCGCCGCCGCTCGCCGCCGGCGGTGGGTCGCCTCGTTGTGCAGCAACGCCGTCAGGGGCGCGGCGAGCGCCGGGCGGCGCGTCGCCCGATCGGCCGCCGAAGCCGCCTCGACTGCCCGGCAGGCGCGGAGCCACTCGCGCGAGGTCCCACGTCAGGTGATGCAGTCCCGCCTCGCCCGACGCGCGAATGTCGCGAACCACGTTGCCTTCGACGTCGATAACCTTGAGCGATACGCGCTCGGCCTTCTTCGGCAACCAGTAATAGACTGACGCGCCCGACGGCGGGTTCTGGCCGACGAAGCGGCGGTTGGTGCGACCGCGCGCGGGTTCGCTCTGCCAGCGAATGGCAGCCGTCGGTTTGAAAAGTGCTATCTTGCCTTCGAGTTGTTCGGTCGTGACCTGCCGCAGCGGCGTGATGTCGCAAATCCACAGACTTCGCCCGTGCGTCGCAGCAACGATCTCGCCGCTTGTGGGATGAAACGCGAACTCGTGGATCGCCACGGTCGGCAGGTTGTTGTTCATCTTGTTCCAGTGCTTGCCGCGGTCGATCGAACACCACGCGGCGAACTCGGTGCCGACCACGAGCAGATTCGGGTTTTGCAAATCCTCGCGCAGGCAACGAGTCGAGCCCCACGGCAGGTTGCCGCGGATCGATCGCCACGTCGTTCCGTAGTCCTCGGACGCGAGCACGTACGGTTCGTCGTCGTTCGATCGGTGTCCGTCGAGCGCGACGTAGACGCGCCCCTCCTCGAACCGCGACGGCTCGATGGTCGACACCCAGCGCGGCGCGGCGACGCCCAGGTTCTTCGTGACGTCGGTCCATTTCACGCCGCCGTCGCGCGTGACCCACAACGCGCCGTCGTCGCTGCCGACGTAGAGCACGTTGGGGTTGCGCGGCGATTCGGCCAGTGCGGTGGCCGACCCTCGCTTCGTCAGCGTGATCTGCGGCGAGATCGCTTGCAGATTGTCGCCGCGGTTCAGTGAACGAAACACGTAGTCTCCCGCACAATAGAAGATGCGCGGGTTGTGGTTGGACAGGATGAACGGCGTGTTCCAGTTGAAGCGATAGGGCGGCTCACCGCGCGGGCGCGTCGGTCGGATCGATCCGCGCTCGCCGGTCCGCAGGTTGCGGCGGGCGATAGCCCCGTTCTGGCTTTCGTAGTAGATGAGGTCCGGGTCGTCGGGATCGACGCGGCACACGAAGCCATCGCCGCCGCCGACGGAAATCCAATCTTCATTGATCGGCCCGCCGCCGCTCAGGCCCAGGCTCGGGCCGGCCCACGAGCCGTTGTCTTGCAGCCCGCCAACGACGTAGTAGGGATACTTCGGTCCGATCGCGACGTGGTAGAACTGGCCGATGGCCGTATGGTTCAGGTGGTCCCAGTTGGCCCCGCGGTCGTAGCTGATGTACGTGCCGCCGTCGCAGCCGATGATCATGTGGCGGCCGTCGCGCGGATCGATCCACATGGCGTGGCCGTCGGCGTGGACGCCCCGGCCCAGATCGCTGGAGAACGTCGCGCCGCCGTTGCCGCTCTTGTGCTGCGCGACGCCGAGCGCGTAGATGAACTGATCGTCGCTCGGGTCGATGCGGATCTGGCTGAAGTACATGGGCCGCGAGTTCAGACTGTTGATACGAGTCCACGTCTCGCCGCCGTCGGTGGACTTGTACACGCCGCCGTAGTCGTAGCCCTCGGAACCTTGTTGGTCCTGAACGTTGGGGCTTTGGCCGCCGTACGAGAAGCTATAGGGGCGCGTGTTGGTCGGTCCGCCCGGCCGGTTCTCGAGCGTGGCGGTGAGTTGCTTTGTTACTTCGCCGCGGCGTACGGTCAGGGCCATCTTGTCGCCGGCCTTACGCACGCGAATCTGATCGACGAGTGCGTCGTAGTCGGCGATCTCTTTGTCATCGATCTTGATGACGAGGTCGCCCGGTTCGAGGCCCGCCTTTTGGGCCGGTCCGTCGTCGGTGATCTGCACGAGTTTCGCGCCGCCCGGCGCGTCCTCGCCCTGAATGCCGAGGTAGACATCGGTCTGCGGACCGCCGAGACCCGCGAATCCGCCGGGCCGCGGCTCAAGCTGCACCTCGACTTCCTTGGTGTCCTTGTCGCGCTGGATGCGCAGGTTCAGCTTGTCGCCGGCCGATCGACCGCGAATCTGTTCGACCAGTTGGGCGAACTCGCCGACGGCCTTGCTGTCGGCCTCGAGCACGATGTCGCCGCTCTGCAGCCCCGCCTTGTCAGCCGGGCTGTCGGGAATGACTTGGGTCAGGTGAGCCTTGCCCTCGCGGTCTTCGCCGGTCGCGCCGAGCCACACGCCGCCCGATCGCTCGGCGCCGGCGACTTGCGGCACGCCGGGGCGCGACGCGAGCGTCACTTCAAGCTCCTTGCTCTCGTCGCCGCGCGTGACCTTCAGCACGATCTTGTTTCCGGGGCGTCGCGATCGCAACAGGTCGAGCACCTGGTTGAACTCGGTGATCTCTTTATCGCCGGCCGCGGTGATCACGTCGCCGACGGCCAGACCCGCCTTGGCCGCCGGGCTGTCGGGGATGACCTGGATCAGCCGCGCTTTTCCGTCGGCATTCTGGCCGACGGCGCCGAGGTAGACGGAGAGCGGCTGTGGACCCTTGGCGGTGTTCTCGCAGTCGATGATCGCCACGAGCACGTTCGGGTCCTTGCGCCAATAGTCCACGTCGATGCGTCCTAGATTGCACTTGGGCAGTCCGGCCATGAGTTTCTTCCAGGTCTTGCCGCCGTCGGTGGTTTTGTGGATGCCGCTGCCCGACCCCCACTTTCGGATCGGGTCGTAGCCGTCGTAGCCGTCGGCCTTGGGCACGTCGTTGCCGGGCCAACTATCGAATCCATCGCGCTCGCGTTCCCACATCGCGGCGATCAGCGTGTTCGGGTCGGTCGGGTGCATGTTCAGGTCGATCACGCCGGTCCGGTCGTCGATGTACAGCACCTTTTCCCACGACTCGCCGCCGTTGGTTGTCTTGTACACACCGCGTTCTTCGTTCGGGCCGTAGAGTCGGCCGAGGGCGCCGACATAGACCGTGTTCGGGTCCTTGGGGTGGATGACGATACGTCCGGTTTGGAACGACTTCTTGAGGCCCATGTTCTTCCACGTCTTGCCGCCGTCGGTGGACTTGTACACGCCATCGCCGTACGACACCGAGTTGCGTGGGTTATTCTCGCCCGTGCCGACCCAAACGATGTTCGAGTCGGATTGAGCGACCGCGACGGCGCCGATCGACACGGTCGCCTCCTTGTCGAACTGGTGCTCGAAGGTGATTCCGTTGTTGATGGTCTTGAGTAACCCGCCGGACGAAGTGGCAACCCACCAGATGCACGGGTCGGCCTCGTAGACGGCTAGGTCGGTGATGCGTCCGCCCATGTTGGCCGGACCGATTGCTCGCCAGTTCATGGCCCGCAACCATTCGGCGGGTAGCACGACGGGCGGTTTTTCGGCAGGCGGCTGCGGCTTGTCGGGTGCGGCCGCGGCGCCGCGCAGCGACCGGACCTCCTGAAGCAGCTCGAGCAGTCGTTTTTCGATGTCCTCGATGCGCGTGTCCTTTGGGTCTTCGGACGCTTTCTTGGTCGCGGCCCCTTTCTTCTTGGCCGGCTCGGCGGGCTTGGTCGCGTCGTCTTTCGGCGCGGCGGCTGGGTCCTGAGCGGCCGGCGGCTTGGCGACTTCCTTCGGTTCGTTGGCCTTGCGCGTGGGCTGGTCCGGCGGCTGCGGCTTCGACTCGGCCGCGGCGGGTGTGTCCTTGCCTTTCTCGGCAGGTTCCTGAGTCGCCGAGAGCGACGAGCCGAGGAACATGACCAAGGCGGCAACGCCCGCGCTCGACGCGGCGCTCGCCAACCGACCTGCGACGGACCACCGATTGCGAAGGTACATGGGATCGCCTCCGAAAGATGACTAGATGCCTCAGAACCTTTACGAGAGTCGCTGCGCGGGTCCATGCGCGGGGAAAGTGGGCGAATCAATTACACCCAGCGCCCGCGCCAAGTTCAACGGTTTTCTGGTAGCGGGCCGTCAGCTTTGTGTCGGCATGCCCACGCAAAGTCGAGGGCATGGCACCCAAAGATTCCAGAATGACCCACTACCGGTTTCTTGCTCGGCTACTTCGCCGCCGTCACCGGGTTGCGCAGCACGCCGATGTTCTCGATGTCGACCTCGACCACGTCGCCCGGCTTGATCGCCGACGTTTCACCGGGCGTGCCGGTGTAGATCAAGTCGCCGGGGTGCAGCGTGACGTGATGGCTGATGACGCTGACCATAGTCGAGATGTTGTGTATCAGGTCCTTGCTACTCTGCTTCTGTTTCACTTCGCCGTTGAGCCGTAACTGAACGAGTAGGTCGTCGTAGTTCACTCCCGTTACGATGAACGGTCCGCACGGCCCGAACGTATCTGAGCCTTTGGCCCGCCACCACTGCACATCGTTCTTCTGCCAATCGCGTGCACTGACGTCGTTGCCGCACGTCACGCCGAACACGTAGTCGAGCGCCTTATCCTTGGCGACGTTCTTCGCCTTCTTGCCGATGACGATCACCAGCTCGGCCTCGAAGTGAACATCCTCGGCGCCCTTGGGGATCACGATCGACTCGCCGTTGGCGATGAGGCACGACGGACTCTTGAAGAAGACCTGCGGAATCTGAAACTTCTCGGGAATCGCAGCGTCCTTGATGTGGCTGCGATAGTTGCCGGCCATGGCCAGCACCTGCGACGGCTTGGTGGGCGCGAGCAGCTTGACGGCGGCGATCCGATGGGTCTTGTCGGTCTTCTGCCACGCGCCGAACAGGTCGCCGCTGATCTGTCGGATGGAATCGCTCTCCACGACTCCGTAGGCAATCGTGTCGCCAACTTGGAAGCGTGCGAACTTCGTGGCCTTCTTTTCATCCGCGCTCATGCCAACACCTCCAATCACCAAACCGAACACGGCAGCAGTGCAAACCACACAACAAAGCCGCTTCATGGTAGGTCCTCCAAGGGTGTGAGACAGACGGCAAGACTGACCGAGTCGGCGCCTATCTTGCGGTTGCGACCGCTCAAACGTCAATGGGCCAGGAGTTCACGGATGGCCGGCGGGCGGAAACTGGCGTCGCAGCAGCGCGGCGGCGTCGCGTTGGGCCGCCGCGAGTTCGGGTGAATCGAGGACGTTGCGCATTTCGCGCGGGTCGGTGCGGTGGTCGTAGAGTTCGCGGGCAGTCGGTTCGCCGGTGCGCCAGTCGCGCCACTCGGTGTAGCGCACTTGCGGCGTGCGCACGCTGTAGCCCATCGCGCTGGGCGCCTTGGACGGTTCGCGATCGAAGTACGCCGGACGCGGATGCTGAGTGAACGCGGCCGGCTTGATCGTGTTCGCCGTATCCATCAGGACGGGAACGAGACTGGCGCCTTCCAGCCCGGACGGTCGCGGCAAGTGGCATAGTTCGACGAGCGTCGGAAACAGATCGAGTAGTTCGACCAGCGACGTCGACTTGCGGCCGCGGTCGGCAAAGCCCGGCGCGGCGATGAGCATCGGCACATGGGCGTCGAACTCAAAGGTCGACGTCTTGGCCCACAACGTGTGTTCGCCCAGGTGGTAGCCATGATCGCTGACGAACACGACGATCGTGCGCTCGGCCAAGCCGTGCGATTCCAAGGCTTCGAGCACTTTGCCGACCTGGGCGTCCATGTAGCTGATGTTTGCGAAGTAGCCGTGGCGAATCTCGGCAACGTGGTCGGGCATGAACGTGACTTGTTGCGGCGGGATGCCGCGCAGTTCGCGTCCGTCGTGAAACGCGATTTCGGGCGCGCCGGCCGGTCGGGCGGGGTCGAGCGGCGGCAGTTTGGCCCGGTCGTAGAGGTCCCAGTAGCGTTTCGGCGCATTGAACGGCGCGTGCGGCTTCCAGAACCCGACGGCCAGAAAGAACGGACCGGCTTTCACTTCGCTCAGCACTCGCACCGCTTCGTCGGCGACGCGGCCGTCGTAGTAGGCGGCGTCCGGCACGTCGCGGCACTCCCACAGAGGCACCGCGCCGTAGTTGCGCGGCGCCGCGCCGGCGTGGTTCGCCGGCTCGCCGGGCGCCTGCGGCTTGTCGTCGCCGTGGTTGGCGTAGTGCAGGAACTCCGGCGCCGACCACGAGCGTCGGTCGCCTTTCTCTTGCGTGTGCCAGTTGTGAAAGATCTTGCCCACACAGCGGGTCGTGTAGCCCTGCTGCTTGAACCAGAGCGGCAGCGTCGCGACGTCCGGGTTCAGCTCGCGAAAGTGGGTGCCGTTGTTCCAGAGCCGCAGCGTATCGGGTCTGCGCCCGGTCAGCAGCGACGAGCGCGACGGATTGCACACCGCCTGCTGACAGTACGCGCGGTCGAACTGAACGGCGCGGCGAGCGAGTCGATCGAGGTTCGGCGTGCGCGCCGGCGAACCGTACGAGGCCAACTCGCAGCGCAGGTCGTCGGCCATGATGAACAGCACGTTCGGTCGTTCGGCGGCCGCCGTGGACATGCACGGCAGGGAGGCCAGCACCAGGGCCCAGTAACTCATGATCGTGTCCTCGCATTTTTCGTGGATCGACGGTGTTCGTGAGTCATTCACGGCGGCGAGCCGGATCGCGCAGCAACGTCGCCGCATACGTCTCACGCCAACAAGCTGTTGATCG
Organism: Planctomycetia bacterium; assembly: GCA_036758585.1. GTDB lineage: Bacteria > Planctomycetota > Planctomycetia > JALXBF01 > JBGPMX01 > DAIOWH01. The sequence continues at coordinate 5,725 of DAIOWH010000107.1, read as the reverse complement.
GCTCGACGTGCTCAACGCCGACGAGCCGCTGGTCGAGGCCGCTGTAGAAGTACGACAGCTTGTTGGGATCCAGGCCGCACAGGTGCAGGACGGTGGCGTGCAGGCGGCGGACATGGAACGGATCTTCGACGGCGGCGGAACCGAGTTCGTCCGTCGTGCCGAGGCTGACACCGCCCTTGATGCCTCCGCCGGCGAGCCACATCGTGAAGCCGTACGAGTTGTGATCGCGGCCCGTGCCCGATGCGTACTCGGCCGTCGGCTGTCGGCCAAACTCGCCGCCCCAGATCACGAGCGTCTCGTCGAGCAGGCCGCGCTGCTTCAAGTCGCGCAGCAGCGCGGCGATCGGCTGATCGGTGTTGAAGGCGTGGAAGTTGTGGTTCTTTTCGATGTCATTGTGCGCGTCCCAGTTGTCGTCGTTGTGGGCGCCGCCCGAGTAAACCTGAATGAATCGAACGCCGCGCTCGACCAGCCGGCGAGCCAGCAGACACTTGGCGCCGAAGTCGCGCGTGCGCGGATGGTCTAGTCCGTACATCGTCTTCGTCGCCGCCGTTTCTTGCCCGATATCGACCGCTTCGGGTGCGTGCGACTGCATCTTGAACGCCAGCTCGTAACTGGCGATACGGGCCGCCAGGTCGCTGTTGCCCGGTCGCAGCGCCGCGTGTTCGGAGTTCGCCTCGCCCAGCGCATCGAGCAGGTCGCGTTGCGTATCGGCCGTCATGCCCGCGCGCGGGTGTAGGTCCAGGATCGGCGCCCCCTGCGAACGAAAGATCGTCCCCTGGTACGTCGCCGGCATGAATCCGCTCGACCAGTTCTTCGCGCCGCTGATCGGACCGCCCGTGGGATCGAGCATCACGACGAAGCCGGGCAGGTTTTCGTTCAGCGTGCCGAGGCCATAGTTCACCCACGAGCCAAGGCAGGGGAAGCCGCTCAGAATGCGGCCCGAGTTCATCATCAGCATCGCCGAACCGTGGATCGGCGAGTCGGCGGTCATTGAGTGTACGAACGCGATGTCGTCCACGCAGGTCGCGAGGTGAGGGAACAAGTCGCTCACCCACTTGCCGCACTGGCCGTACTGCTTGAACTTCCACCGCGGCTCGACGATGCGACCCTCGTTGCGTCGCCCGCCGCGGCCAAACGTCTTCACCTTCACCGTCTGGTTGTCGCGGCCGGTCATGGTCGGCTTGTAGTCGAACGTCTCGATGTGACTCGGGCCGCCGTACATGAACAGGAAAATCACGTGCTTGGCTCGCCCGGCGAACTGGGCGGGCTTGGCCGCGAGTGGATTGCGGTACGGCGTGGCCCCATCGGCGGCGACGGCCTGCCTCGCCAGGAATCCGTCGGCATCGAGCAGCGACGCCAGTGCCACTGAGCCGAATCCGGCCCCAGCCTGCCAGAGGAACTCGCGGCGAGTGCGTCCACAGAAGTTCGATCGCGTCTTCATCCTTTTTTTGTCTCGTGTCAGTGGGTCTGGCTCGGCGGCGATGGAGCCGCGGGCGACTCGATTACACGCTTCCACCTATCGGGCACGCCGCGCCACGCGGCTTGATAGGTGGGTTCCAGCGGCACGTAGATGTAATACGACGGGGTCAGAAACAGTGGCATATCCAAAAGATCGCGGCCGACGGCCGTCGGTTCCAGAAACGCGCGGATCATGGAGTTGGCTCGATAGGCGACCAGCGCGAGCGGTTGGTCGGCCGTGATTCCCGGTTCCACCTTGCCCCAAAACTCCCCGTGCAGTCCCTGGGGATCATGCCCGCCCGGTGGAAAGAGATCGATCAAGAGCACGTGATGTCCTGATTGCAGGGCCCGCGCCAGCTTCTCCAAAAACTGCTGCACCGCCAACGCCGAATGCTTATTACCGGGCGAGACGATCTCGATGAACGCCACGACACGGTCGCCGGATGAGTGATAGATGCCTAGCCGACCAGCCTTGGCCGCGTAGATCGACTCTTCGGCGTCGAGCGTGTAGCGCACGCGCGGCGGATGATCGGCAAGGGCGATCACTTTGGAGGTCGCCGTCCTCGTCGCGGTCGCCACGGGACCTTCGTCCGAGTGATCCACATCCGCCTCGTCGAACGCATCGAGCGTCAATACGTCGGGGTGTGGGTCGCCGGCGACCTGTTCGGCGAGCGCGTAGAATCCGCGCGGTAGTAAGCCCGCATTCAGCGCGTTGCTCAATTCAACAAGCCACGCCTGGTGAAAGTGGTGAAACGTTCCGGCGAGTACGCGGGTCCAGTCATGAACCGGCATCGATGACTCCTGGCGACACGCGCCACACAGCCCTCTCGTTGTTGAGCTACATCTCTTCTAATCCACGTACATGAACTCGTTCAAGTTCAACACCACTAGACAATAGTTCGCGAGCGCGGCATCGGGGCTGAGCCCACGACGCTGCTCGAGACTGGCGATGAGTCGCACGCCGCGCTCGATCTCGGCCGGGGCCGGCGGGCGACACAGGGCCAGTCGCAGAGCGAGTGCGACCCGGTCTTCGACGCGTTCGCCCGCTTCGCGCCGTACGCGAGCGGCAAACTCGGCGGCCTGGCCGTTCACGAAGTCGCCGTTGATCATGCTCAGCGCCTGGTTCGGCTGCGTCGTGATGAACCGCGCCTCACAGCTTGTGTCGGTGTCGGGGAAGTCGAAGGTCGCGAGCATCGGAGGCACCAGCGAACGTTTCACGTGAATGTACACGCTGCGCCGCGCCTGCTCCTCGTAGCTCGACTTGCCCCAGCCCTTGCCTGGCTGCGATTGCCCGGCCAGCACTTCGGCGGAAATCTCGGGGTAGAACCCCGGCCCGTACATCGCCAGGTTGAGCCGGCCGTTCACGGCAAGAATCGAATCGCGTACTTCTTCCGCGCTCAGACGCCGCATGTTGAACCGCCAGAAAAGGTCGTTCGCCGGATCGAGGGATTGCGACTTGGGCATTGCGGGATTGGCGACTGTCGATTGCGCGGTGCTCGCGGCACCGGCATTCCGCAATCCGAAATCCCCAATCCGCAATTCAGAACTCTGCCGGTACGTGTTGGACATGACGATCAGCTTATGCAGCGGTTTCATGCGCCAGCCGAGGCGAACGAACTCAGCCGCCAGCCAGTCGAGCAACTCCGGATGCGTGGGAGCGTCGCCAAGCTGGCCGAAGTTGTTCGGCGAGCGCACGAGCCCGCGGCCGAAATGATGTTGCCAGATGCGATTGACGATCACGCGGCCCGTCAGGCGATTGTCGGGCGAGGCGATCCAGTTGGCCAGGGCGAGCCGTCGGCCGGTGCTGTGGCCGGCGGGGTCTGGCGCGGGGCCGGTTGGCTCACCGCCGCCGAGAATGCTCAAGAACGCCGGCTGGACCACGTCGCCCTTCGACTGCGGGTTGCCCCGGCCGAGCACGAACGTGTCTGGCGCCTGCCGGCCGTGCTCCGTGACGCACAGCGCGAACTGGTCCCACACCTTCGTTTTCTTCAGTTCATCAAGCCGCTTCTGCAAACGCTGATACTCGGCAAACCGCTCCGCCCCCAGCACCTCGGCTCCGCGCGATTTCAGCAACTGGGCGAGGTCCCGACCCCGCTCGTCACCGACGCCCGCAAGTCGACGAAAATCGTCTTCTATTGTGCGCAACATTCCCTGCGCCTCGTCTTGCCGCTGCCTCAGGTCCGCGACGGCGGCGTCGTAGCGCTGCTGGTCGCCGGGTTGAGTGAAGATCGGCCGCGCCGTGTTGGGGCTTTCGTAGCCGTTCGGTGTGATGTTGCGGAAGAACGCCACGAGGCTGTAGTAGTCGCGCTGCGGAATCGGGTCGATCTTGTGGTCGTGGCAGCGCGAGCAGTTGACCGTCAGGCCCAGAAACGCCTGGCCCACGGTGGTGACGATGTCGTCGAACCCGTCGTACAGCGCCAGTTCCGGATCGGCCGGCTCGTCGTCCCACAGGCCAAGCCGGTAGAAGCCGGTCGCGATGAGCGAGTCAGCGGCGGCGGCGGGCAACTCGTCGCCCGCGAGTTGCTCGCGCACGAACTGGTCATATGGCTTGTCGGCGTTGAACGAGCGGATCACGTAGTCGCGGTAGCGCCACGCGTGCGGCTTAACTCCGTCGCGCTCGTAGCTGTTTGTCTCGGCGAATCGCACCACGTCGAGCCAGTGCCTCGCCCATCGCTCGCCGTGGCGATCGGATGCCAGCAGTCGATCGACAACTGCTTCGTACGCGCGGTCCATGTCGACGGCGGCGGCGTTCACGAAGGCGTCGACGTCGGCCGGCGTCGGGGGCAGGCCAGTCAGGTCGAAGTACAATCGCCGCAACAAGCGGCGCGGCTCGGCGGGCGGCGACGGCTCAATGCCGCGCTGTTCGAGCTTCGCCAGAACGAACGCATCGATCGAATTGCGCACCCACGCGCGGCCGCCCACGGCGGGCGCGGGTTGCGCACGGACCGGTTCGAATGCCCAGTGCGTCTGCCATTCGGCCCCTTGCTCGACCCAGCGGCGAACGCGATCGACTTCTTGCGGCGCGAGCGGTTTGCCCTCGGGCGGCATGCGAAACGCCGGATCATCCGACGCGATCCGCTGCACGATCGCACTCTGGTCCGGCCTGCCGGGCACCACGGCCCGATTACCCGACTTCAATCGCTCGATCGCGGTCGCTCGCGTGTTCAGGCGCAGTCCCGCCTTGGCCGCCGTCGGACCGTGGCACGCAAAGCACCGCCGCGCGAGAATCGGCTGAACCTCGCGAGCGAAGTTCACCGGCGCGGTCTGCTGCGCGGCAGCGCCGCTGGCGGCCGCCAAAACTACGACGGCGACGACCGTGCGGCCAACGCGGTGAACGAACGGGCGATCCATGGAGTGAACACTCGGGCCACGGGGCGGGAACTCTCAGGCACCAGTATATTCACGCGCCGCGGCACGGCCATCCCGAAGTGGACGACAATGCATCACCACACGGTTTCGCTGATTGTCTCTGCCCCGGTCCGATGCTAGACTGTTACCCGCAGTCGTCATCCGATTCGGTCGATATCACGAGGAGGCATTCGTGGCAGGACCACGCGAGGGCAAGTACGGCACACTCGAACCGCTTGGCGGCGGCGATCCCATCCCACTCCTGAAAGAACGGCTCGTCATCGGCCGACGTGAAACGAGCGACATCTGTCTGCGCTTCTCCAACATCTCCACATCGCACTGCGAGCTGGTGCTCGAACAGGGCTACTGGAAGGTCAAGGACCTCCAGAGCACCAACGGCGTCAAGGTGAACGGCGAGCGAGTGTTCGAGAAGCGCGTCTATCCGGGCGACGAACTGACCATCGCGAAACATCGCTTCCGGCTCGACTACACGCCGGTCAACGCCCGCAGCGCCGACGCCGAGGTCGATGAACTGCACGAAGACATCATGCGGTTCTCGCTGCTCGAACGGGCCGGGCTGACCAAGCAGGGCGAGGTCTCGAAGACGGCCGCGCGACGCCGCGTGTCGGGACCCGACGACGATCAGGCGCTCGATTACCTGAACGCCCCGGCCGCCGGTCCATCTACCAGCAGCGCCGATCTGGCGAAGATCGCGGCAAGTCCAGGGTCCGCCGGGCTGGGTGACGAAAACACGATGGACGACGTCACGCCGGCCTCGTCGGCAGACAACCTGAGCGACGACGACTTCCTGGGCATGATCAACGAGGGCGGCAAGAAGAAGCCCAAAGACGGCGGGAAACCAAAGCCCTAAATAGCCTTGCACGATTCTGGGACAGTAGCCCGACGCGCCAGCGAGGGA
>DAIOWH010000106.1:0-21964 GCA_036758585.1 Planctomycetia bacterium | reverse complement strand
GGCGCGTCGGGCTACTGTCCCTGCGGACTCCCAGGATCACGCAAGGCCATTTAGACCACTCAGCGGCGCCCAGCCCGAAGAAGTCGCGTCAGTTGAGTAGCTCAATGATGGGCTGGCCGTAGTCGAGTTCCAGCCGTTTGCGGCCGGGCACGTCGAGCGTGTGGGAGTCCAGGCCGAGGAGGTGCAGCACGGTGGCGTGCAGATCGGTGACGTAGTGGCCGGGTTCGAGGGCGTGGAAACCGAGTTCGTCGGTCGCGCCGTGGACGAAGCCGCGCTTCAGGCCCGCGCCGGCCAGCCAGACGGTAAAGCCGTGCGGGTGATGGTCGCGGCCGTCTTTGCCGCCCGCGCGTTGTTCGAGACCGGGAGTGCGACCGAACTCGGTGCAGAACACGACCGCCACATCGTCGAACAGTCCGCGGCGCTTCAAGTCCTTGACGAGGCCCGCGACCGGCTTGTCCACGGCCGCACATACGGCCACGATCACGGTGACCGTCACCGACGCGGCCGGCGGCACGGCCAGCGATACGTTTACCGTGACGGTCAACGCCGTCAACGACCTGCCGACGATCGGCGACGTTGCCGACCAGACCGTGGCCGAAGACAACGCGACTGCGGCGCTGGGCTTCACCGTCGGCGACGTCGAAACCGCCGCCGCCGACCTGACGGTGAGCGGCACTTCGTCGAATGCGTCGCTCGTGCCCGACGGCAACATCGCGATAGGCGGCACGGGCCTCGATCGCACGGTCACTGTGACTCCCGCGGCCAACCAGTTCGGCACGGCGACGATCACCGTGGCGGTCACCGATGCCGACGGCGGCGCGGCGTCCGATTCGTTCGTGCTCACGGTGGGCGCGCTGAACGACTCGCCGACGATCAGCGACATCGCCGATCAGACGGTTGTTGAAGGTGCCGCGCCCGACGCCGTCGGATTCACGATCGGCGACTTGGAAACGGCGTCCGGCGACCTGGCCGTGAGCGGCGCCTCGTCGAACACGGCGCTCGTCGATGGCGAGGAAGGACTATTCAAGGCGCAGAGCTGGGACTACGACTGCATTGTGCTCGACCTGATGCTGCCGCGCCTGAACGGTTGGCAGTTGCTCGAGCGATTGCGCAAGACGAAGAAGATTGCGGTGTTGATTCTGACCGCGCGCGACGGAGTCGGCGACCGCGTGCGCGGGCTCGACTCGGGCGCCGACGACTACCTGACCAAGCCTTTCGACCTGGCGGAGTTGCTGGCGCGGGTGCGGGCCTTGATCCGCCGCGCGGCCGGCCAGGCGAGCCCGGTGCTGAAGGTCGGCGCCGTGGCGGTCGACACCCGGTCGCGGACCGTGACGCGGGCGCGCCGGCCCGTTCCCCTGACGCCGCGCGAATACGCCCTGTTGGAACTACTGCTGCTGCGCCGCGGCGGCGACTCGCTGTCGAATCTGGTGGAGGTGCACGTCTCGAACATTCGCAAGCAGTTGGGCAAGGAGATCATCGTGACCCGACCGGCACCGAGTGCGTAAGCGAGCCGCACCCGCGCGACAGTTCTACTGAACCAGCGTGAGCGTGACGCCGCGCAGGTGCATGACCTGCTTGCCGGCGACCGCCGTCGCGCGAAGCGACAGTTCGCCGCGGCCCTGATCCAATCGCACCACGCCCAGCCCGAGCGGTCGAAACTCTTTCAAGATCGACTCGGCCGGCGGGCGCGGGATCACGTCCTGGCTCGTGATCAGCGGCGGGTCCCACGCCGGCGCGACCTTGCCGGCGAGCGTCACGCCGTCGAAACTCAGCTCGATCGCCGAGCCGACGTCGGCTTCCGCACAGGTGTAGAAGAGCGTCGCCTCGTACTCGCCGGCTGTGTGTACGTCGATGTCCCAAGTGATGCGATCGGCGGTGGTGGTCCAATTCACAAAGTAGGAACAGTTCGGGGCCGGGGCGCTGCGCTTCACTCCGCCGTGCGGAACGCCGTCGCGGGCGGGAAGCCAGGTGCGCGGGAACTCGACATAGCCGACCGTGTAGGGCCGATCGTCCTTGCCGGCCGCGGCCAACGCCTCGCGACGCCATTCGGCAACCGCGGCCGAGAGTCGCGTGGCGACCTGTGGATGTCCGTCGGCGACGTCCTTTGTCTGGCCCGGGTCGGCCGTCATGTCGAACAGCGAGCCCTTGTCATCGAGCCGGAACCGCTGGGTGCGAGCGCTCACCCTGCCGCCCTGCTGCGAGAAGATCGTGCGGTCGGGCCAGTTGACCGGTATGCCGCGGAGCAGTGGCGAGATGTCGCGACCGTCAAGCGGCTTGTCGCCGACTCGCGAAATGCCGGCCAGGGCGGTGAGCGTCGGGAGCAAATCAATCGCTCCGCAAATTTCGCGCACGGTCGTGCCGGCTTTGAACTGGGCGGGCCAGCGGATGAAAAACGGCGAGCGCACGCCCCCCTCGTCGGTGCCGCCCTTGCGCCCCTTCATGCCGCCGTTGAACCGGAAGCTGTTCGGGCCGTTGTCGGAGAAGTAGATCACGATCGTGCCCTCGCGCAACCGCAGCTCGTCGAGCCGAGCCAGCACGCGGCCGACGTTCCGATCGATGTTTTCGCACATCGCGAGCGCGGCTCGGGTCACGTCCACCGTCTCTCGGTCGCCGTCGGGGCCGCGCTGCGTGATCGGCTTGTCCTTGAATCGCGACCAGAATTCTTCGGGCACGCAAAAAGGCGAATGCGGCGTGTTGAACGCCACGTAGCAAAGGAACGGACGAGCCTTGTTCCGCTCGATGAACTCGATCGCGTGGTTCGTGAAATCATCGGCGACGAAACCGTTGCCGCGCACCGGCCGGCCGTTGTGTTCCAGCGGCGCGTCGTAATACTCGCCCCAGTGTCCTGACGTGAAGCCGTAGTACTCATCGAATCCGCGGGCGTTGGGGTGGTACGGCCACTGGCTGCCGTTGTGCCACTTGCCGAACGCCCCGGTCGCGTAGCCCGCGGCTTTGAAGGCGTCGGCGAGCGTCTTCTCGTCGGTGTTCATTCGTTCCAAGCCGGTCGAGACGCCGCGCACGCCGGTTCGTGCGTGATATCGCCCCGTCAGAAACTCAGCCCGCGTCGGCGCGCACAGCGGGCAGACGAAGAACCGATCGAGCGTGACGCCGTCGCGTGCCAGCGAGTCGATGCTCGGCGTGCGCAGTTGCGTGTTGCCGGTCGCGCTCAGATCGCCCCAGCCCTGATCGTCGGCGAGAAACATGACGATGTTTGGCCGATCGACTGCCCAACTGGATTCGCACCAAGCCGCCCAACAAACCACGAAGAGCATGACGGTTTTATGCATGGTAGTGCGGTGGTTAGATGGTGATGGTGCGTCGCCCCGCGGCGATCTTCGATGTCGCTTCCAGCCCGCTGGTCGAAGAGCCGTCTGGTACACGTCGCGACCCACTCGCACGGTGTACGTGCCGGGCGCGTACACCGCCGGCTGAAAGCGGTCGCCCGACACTCGGGCCGTGTATAGGATGTCGCCGGTCCGTTCTTCGATCACTTGCACGACCGGGTTCGCCGCCCCCGCAAAGACGAGTTCCGGCAGCCACGCGACCGGCTTGCGTCCGTCGTTGTCGGCCATCGCCACCGTGATGGACCAGCCCGGGAATTGCGCCGCGTCGCCATCTTTCACGTCGGCGAAGCGCGGCCAGCCGCGCCTCGCGCGGTTCGCCGGGCTTGAGCGGATAGAGCTGCGCCGTGATCTTCAACACGCCGCGATCGTGCGTGTACAGCGCGAACGCCACCACCTGATCGCGCGGCACATCCATCGGCGGCGGCGCGTTCGGCCCCTTCGGCGCCGGTTTCTTCTTCCACCACTCGCCGACCGCGAGCGAATCGAGGTTCGGGAACTCGGCGCCGAACGGCTGCGCCGGTTCGCCATCGGCTCCCGCGGCGAGAACTGCGGACCAACTACGCCAGGAGAACCATGCGGCCAGTTTCAGCAACAGGCGACGAGTGATGTTCATGGTGAAGGCGTGGTGCGGACGTTGACCACGGTCGGTCGCGACTCACGCGGTCGGTTGCGACGATCGGCGGCCGCCTGGGTAGAGGACTAGCAGAGCGGCCAGGCACCCGACCGCGATCCACATCGGCACCGAGAACAGCTTGGTGTAGTCGGTGCGGCCGTCGGGCATCGCGGCCCACTTGCCCACGATGCTGGTCGCGAACCAACTGCCCACGATAATGCCAATGCCCACGATGACGAGATTGAACAGGTTTTGAGCGCTGGCCCGCACGTCGGCCGTGGTCTCCTCGTCGACCACCATGAACGCGACGAAGATGAAACACCCGAAACAGAACCCATGCAGCGCGACGCCGAGCAGGATGGTCCACATCGAATCGGTGTAAGCGAACAGGGCCATGCGGGCGCCGTAGGCAATGATCCCCGCGGCAAGCAGGCCCTTGCGCGATACTTGTTTCGCGATCAGTGGGATGAAGGCCAGCACGAATATCTCGGTCATTTGGCCGATCGTCATCAGGCCGCCGCCGCCAACGCCCAACACGCGATTGATTGAAGTCGCCGCACTGGCGGCCGTTTCCACGCGGCGCTGCAGATCGCTGAGGAATCCGGACGTGTGTACGAAGTAAAACTGGTGAATCATGCTGATCGGCACGGCCAACAGAAACAGCGTGATCAACGGCTGACGCTGAATCTCGTTCACGGCCTGGAGCGTCGCACTGGATTGCACGGCGGATTTGGCGGGCGGCGTGTGAGGCAAGGTGAGGCAGTAGACGGCCATGATCGCGCCGAGGATGGCCGAGAGCTTGAACGCATCGGCCCGCCCGCGGTTCTGAGCTCGTTCGATGATCTTGTCGCGCATCTCGGCTTTGCCCTTGTCGTCGGCCAGCGCGGCCGTGGCGTCGGCCGCGGACACATCGCCCGCCTGCTGAGCCGATCGGATCAATTGTTCTGCGTCGCCGGATGGCGTGTGGTGCTGGGCCAACCAGTGACCGACTCCGATGCCCACGGCGATCCAGCCGATCGTCCCCCAGACGCGCACTCGGCCAAAGTCGCGGTCGCGGTCGGGGAGATGATGAAACGCCAGCGAGTTCGTCAGTGCCAACGTCGGCGCGTAGATAAGCCCATAGACCAGCGATAGTCCGAGGAACGTATAGAAGTCGGCGACCGTCGAGAGGAACCAGACGAGCACCGCGCCGCCCAAATGACTGAGCGCCAGGAACTTCTCGGTAGCGAAATAGCGATCGGCGATCTGGCCGGCGATGAACGGGCCGATAATCGCCCCGACCGCACCGGCGGCCAGGATCATGCCGCATTCGTTCAGCGAGAAGCCACGATGACCGAGCAGAAACGGATACAGAATCGGCAGCCACGCGCCCCAGATGCCGTACTGCAGGAACATCATGATCGACAATCGGATGTTCAGATCAGCCCCGAGCGGAGTTGCCCCGGGCGGTGGATCGGACACATATCGGTCGAACGAATCGGCTGCCTCGTTGGCCATGAGTAATCCCCGTCGCAACTGAAGCTTGAATCGGTCCCACGAAACAAACGGCGACACGTTATAAGGCACTCGTGAGCGGAAATCAAATGCCTGGCCGGCAACGGGTGTATTTCCGTAGCTGCGCCTCGCTCGTTTAACCCGCAGCCGCAGGCGAGGTCGGCATCGTGCGAATTGCACGGATCAAACACGACCTCGCCTGCGGCTGCGGGTTAAACGAGCGACGAATGCAATTACGGGTATGCACCCGCCGGCAACTGGCCGGTTGCCTTTGGGTTTCTTGTTGGCTTATAATCTCTCCGCAGCAACCGCCCCGTATTCCCAAGGCAGTCGGAACATGGCCTCAGCAACTTTTGATGAACTGTGCGGCCAGGCGCGACAGGCGGTCGGGTCGCGTAACTATCAGGAAGGGCAGAGGCTCTACGCTCACGCCATCAACGCCGCGCCTGATTCGGCCGACGCGCACTACGGTTTTGCAACTTGCTGTTTCATGCTGGGCGACTTCGAGAACGCTCAGAAGCACTTTCGCGAAGTCACTCGACTCGATCCCCTGCGGGCCACGGCGTTCATCAACCTGGGCGCCCTCTACAACCGGCTCGGCCAGCAGGACGATGCGATCGCCAGCCTGCGCAAGGGCCTGCAACTCGACCCACGCCGTGCCGAAGGCTATTACAACCTCGGCATCGCCTACCGCCAGAAGGGAATGACCGACCTGGCCATTCAGTCGTATCGCGAAGCCACGCGACTGAACCCGCGCATGGCCGACGCATGCTTGAACCTGGCAAACCTGCTGCTCGAGACCCAGCGGTTTGGCGATGCGATCGCGTTCTACCAACAGGCGATTTCGGTTCGTCCCAATTTCGAGAAGGCGATTAGCGGTCTGCGGACCGCCGAACAGGCCCTGGCCAAGGCCAAGGCCCCGGCCCCGGCGGCGGCGGTGACCCCGACGGCCCCCACTGCACCCGACGGCGCATCGCCAGCGGAACCCAGCAAGGGGTTCAGTAACATCGCCGAGCGCACCGAGGCAATGGAGCTGTTGCGCGAGTCTTGCAGTCAACAGGACGGCTACTGCCATGAGATGGCCCGCGTGCTCGAACAACGGCTGATGCCGTCGATCAAGGACTTGTCGCGGTCGCTCGTCGGCACGCCTGCGCTGGGCGAGTTGGAGATACACGTCGACGCCTATGAGAAGGCGCTCGAAGAAATGCGCACCGCCCGGCGCAACATGGACGACACCTTCGCCCGCATCCAAGACCTTGGCGCCCGCTTCACTGCCGCGGCGGAAGCAGAACCTGTCTCATAGCGATGCTCTTTCGCGGCGTCCCGCTCCGTCGTTCTGCGCGCTGTTCGCTCACACCGGTGAGTATTTCGGCTGCGGCTTGCCGTGTACCTGCGGCGAAGTGGAACCCACCAGGCCGCGGGCTTCGTTCTCGAACGCCGCGACTTGTTCTTTGGTCGAGAGCACTTCGATCTCCAGCACCGCCTGATAGCTCTTGCCCGGCGCGATCTTCACGACGCGCCCCTTCTCGCGCTCGAATCGTCGCGGGTTCGGAAAGTTCGTGCCCGGCTCAAGACCGGTGACGTATCCGTCCTCGAGCGCCCCGGTGTTCTTCCACTGCGTGAAACAGGGGAGTTGCCGCTTGTCGTAGCGCAACACCGCCGCACGATCGCCGGCCGAGTTGACCAACGCCGCGGCCGTGCGGTGTGTCTTGGGGTCGGCGGCCAGGTCGTGCCAATACACCTGCTCGACGTAGCCGGCCGTGGGTGCGAGGTACGTGTCGTAGTGGCCGACTCCCTCGGCGGCGCGAGGGTCGCGCGGGGCAACTTCACGCTCGGGCGCGAGCAGTCGCGCGCCGGGGTCGAGAAACGGAGGGCCGAAGTTGCAGTGATAGAGCAGCTCAAGTTCAGACGGCGTCCCCTTCAGATTCACGACCTCGTCGGCGATCACGATCTTGTTCGAGCCGGGCGTCGTGCTGATGCGCGTGCGCAACTCGAGCGACGGACAAAACAGCGCCGACTCCTCGACGTGCCCGATCACGGCGATTTCGTAGGGCGGCTCGGTCTGGACCTCGACCGAGACGTGATGGGCCGGCGAGTTCGCCGTCCGGCCGTGCAGCGGCAGCGTCACTTTCATCGGATTGCCGTTGTTGTCGATCACCACGTCTTCGCCCGGCGCACCGTTCGAGTCCAGCCCGCAGCGGCAGATCCACTCGTCGAACCCCTGCAGCCAACCGATGCCGCCGCGTTCTTCGAGCCGCACGAACTTCGGATGCACCGGACCACGCACCGGCGAGTCCCAACCCAGGGCCAGCCCGCGATAATTCGCCTTCCAAACGCCCATGCCGCGCGTCGGCACGATCGTGAACGCGAGCACCCCGTTGTGTACTTCGACCACGTCCACCCCGTCGCACAGTCCGCCGCGCAGGGTGCGCTTCGTGATCGACCACTTCACCGCGTCGGGCAGTTTCAGTTCGGCCGCGGTCTTAGAGAACTTCTCCAGCCACTCGCCACGCTCCACGTCGGTCAGTGTCCAGCTTGTCGTCGCCATGATGCGGCTCCTTGGTTGTCGACTTGCGGCGGATCGAGAACACGCGTGCCCGGCGCGGGCGAGCAGGAATCTCTGCTCTGGTGTGCAGTGCCGAAGCCGGGAGTTGAACCCGGATGACCGGTTAAGGTCGCTAGGTCCTGAACCTAGTGCGTCTGCCAATTCCGCCACTTCGGCGATTCGTCGCCGCACAAATTACGGGAATCGCGTGGGGCCGTCAATCTCCGTCGCCGCGCGATCGAGCACGAGCAGGCTCACTAGGGAAGATTCGTCGCGGCGGCCAAACTCAGGCCGCGCGACGTGATCGCCTCGCGCGGCCGCCGCGTGCTCGACCTCGCGCAGGTACCGACTGTCCGCGAATCCCATCACGATCGCCGGCGGCACGATTGCCGACGGCTCGCTCGCGAACTGCACCGATCTCGTTCCACTCAGCAAGTATTCGACCGGCCGGCCGATCCACCAGTCCTCGGCGTGTATCGTGCTGGCCGGCGATTCGCCCAGGTGGGCGCGGATCGCCTCGGCCAGTTCCGCCTTGGGTTCGCGTGCTCCGGTCCAAAACGTCCGGTGCAGGTTGCGGCCCGGTGCACCGCCGCGCAATGGCTCAAAGTAGTTCATCCAGAACCCGACCAGACAGAGTAACTCGATCAGCAACAGAGCAGCGTCGCCGGCGATTCGGCGGCCCGTGCGGTCGCTCCACGCCCGCACGCCGCGAACGACCAAGACCCCGAAGAGCGGCACGACGTAGACCACGTACCGTTCGCAACTCCGATCGTCGATGTCGAGCCGCCGGCCGGCGGCGAGGACTATCGCCAGTGTTGCGATGCCGAGCGCGGCAAGTCGCCGGTCGGCGGCGTCAGGCTGGCGAAGCAGGCTGATCAGCATCGCGGCGACGGCCGCCGCGACGAACCAGTAACTGCGTCGCACTCATGCCGGCGTCGAGGCGCCCGCGAGGTACTCGTACGCGCGGGGACCAATCAACACGTCGCCGATCGCCACCAGGTGCTGCGGCAACCGACTGAACAGGCTGCCGACCGAAGCGACCAGCGCCTCGGTCTCGTGCGAATGGCTGGCCACGACCACGACAGTTACGAGTCCGAACGCGACAATCGCGGCCGCTGTGATCGGCCTGCGCCGCACGGGGCGCAGTGCGGGCAAACGGAATTCCCAGGCCACGATGGCCAGGCACACCGCGACCAGGATGATGTTCGTCACATGAACCCACAGACTCAGTACGCCGCCGACTCCGAAGAGGGCGACTGCAACTGGCTGATCGCGACGCGAACAAAGCTGCAGGCATGAGTAGATCAGCACCGGCGTCGTCGCCAAACCGAAGCTGGAATCCCAGCACAGTCGCGAGTAGGCCACGTGCATCGGCAAGCAGCCGACCAAAGCGGCCGCGACCAGGCCCTGCACGCGGTCGCCGAACACCCAAACGTGCAGCCGGTACGTCAGCACCAGGCCGACGCACGACCAGAGCGCGATCGGAAGTCGCAGCAGTCCGAACGATGGGTCGGCCACGCTGAGCAGCAGCGCGTGAGTGGCGAACAAGAACGGATTGATCGGCAGCCCGCTGGGCGTGCGCGGCGACCACGGGTCACCGTTCAGGAAATGTTGCACCTGAACGCCGTACCACGCCTCGTCGCCGTTGATGCCTGGGAGTCGATCGAGCCAAAGAAAGCGGAAGCCGACGCTCGCGAGTACGATGGCGCCGGCGGCCGCGGCCGTGAACCTGTCAGGCCGCGCGGCTGTCTGGTGCGCGTCGGCCCGCGCGACGGCATCGGGCGGCGGCTCGACTCGCGGAGTGAGAACGGGCGTGCGTCCCTCCGTGGGCACGTGCGTACGCTGCGTGCTGTGGGTCGCTATGGTAGCCGATTTGGCCCGTCGACTAAAATGTCGCCCTTACTCGACCAGGAGGAAGATCGTGAACACACCGCCGGGACCGCTGTCGACCGCCGAACTTCGTCGCCGCTGTGAGCGTTTGCCGCGCGTACCGCTCGGCCACCTGCCGACGCCGCTGGAGGAGTTGCCGCGGCTGAGTGAGCGGCTCGGCGGCCCGCGCATTTTCATGAAGCGCGACGACTGCACCGGCCTGTTGTTCGGCGGCAACAAGACGCGGCACAACGAGTTCATCCTGGGGCTGGCCCGCGAGCGCGGCGCCGAGATGTTGGTGTGGGGGGCGGGCGTGCAGTCGAACAACTGCCGGCAAACCGCGGCGTCGTGCGCCAAACTCGGCCTGCCCATCCACCTCGTGCTGACCACGGCCGAGCACGCACCGGACGTCCAGGGCAACCTGCTGCTCGATTACATCGTCGGGGCGACGACCGAGTTCATCGACACGCCGCTCGGCCACGAGTTCTGGGACAAGGTCGGCCAGGTTGCCGACCGGCATCGCGCTCGGGGCAAGCGAGTCTTCTGCATTTCGGATCCCGGCGTGCGGCCCGCGGCGGCGGCTAGTTACACGCTCGCGCTGGTGGAGACGTGTGAGCAACTTGCCGCGCGCGACCTGACCGCGGACGCCGTCTATGTCTGTTCGTGCGGCGCGACCGGGGCGGGTGTGTTCCTCGGCAAGAAGCTGCTTGGCGCGTCGTTCGCCGTCCGCTCGATCATGCCGATCGAGTGGAAGGGGGACAACCAGGAGTACATCGCGACGGCGGCGAACCAGGCCGCCGAGATGCTGGGCGTGCCCGCCTGCGTGCGCCGCGAGGAGATCGACGCCACGCCCGATTTCATCGGCCCCGGTTACGGCCGGCCGTCGCCAGCGGGCATGGAGGCGACCCGGCTCGTCGCTCAGACCGAGGGCATTCTGCTCGATCCGGTTTACACGGCCAAGGCGATGGCCGGCCTCATCGCCGACGTGCGCAGCGGTCGGCTGAGCCGCGGCCAGAACGTCGTCTTCATACACACCGGCGGCACGCCCGCGATGTTCGCGTACCAGCGCGAGTTCGCGGCGGAGTTTGGCCCGAAGCCGGAGTGATCATGGCTGAGGTCGCGCGGGTTGATGGGTTGAAGAAGTTGAAGGAGACACAAGAGTGCTGATTGACTTCGATAAGCTGGGCGGCATGGTGCCGGTGATCGCGCAGGACGACGCCACGGGCGAGGTGCTGATGCTCGCGTACATGAACCGCGAGGCGTTCGACGAGACTCGCCGCACCGGCCGCGTCTGCTACTTTTCCCGCAGCCGCAACAAGCTGTGGCGCAAGGGCGAAGAGAGTGGCCACGTGCAGGAGGTCCGTGGCATATACTTCGACTGCGACGCCGACACGCTGCTGATCAAGGTCCACCAGATCGGCGGCGCCGCGTGCCACGAGGGCTACAAGAGTTGCTTCTTTCGCCGCATCGACGGCGAGCAAGTCACGGTCGTCGGCGAGCGTGTGTTCGATCCGAAGCAGGTTTACAAGAAGTAGCCGTAACTGCTCGTGGCTGATTACAAACTAACGCTGGCTGATCTCACTGGTTTCGTTTGGGTGAGGACGGCGGCGGGGCTGGTGGTGGTGAAACAGGCCGTGGGGTTCGTGGGTCGTGCCTGGTTTCAACACCGGACGAACACGCTGGAATCTAGTCTTTCTTCTTGCCTTTTTCCTTGGCGATCGTTGCCTCGATGCCTTCCTTCTTCAGGGCATCGATCAGTTTGGCCGAGGTCAGCTTGCCTTTTCCGTCCAACCGGATGCTGATCTCGCCCTTAGCGGCGTCGGCTTTGGTTTCCTTGCCGCTGACGCCTTCCACCTTGCCAAGGGCGTCGGTCGCCTTCTTGGCCGAGTCCTTATCGAGCTTAGCGAAGAGGACCAACGAGAGACTCGGGGCCTCTTTGCTCTTGTGCGGAGTTTCCGCAGCGTTGACTTTGCCAGCCGCGGCGCTCAGGTCAGCGTCGTCGGCCGCTTCAACTTCAGCACGTGTCGCTTTGGCCTTGATCGTACCTTTGAGACCGCCCTCACCGAGGGCGGCGGTAAGTTTACCTGCGCAGCCTCCTCAGACCGCGCCCGAGACGTCGACGGTCAGCTTCTGGGCCTCGGCGGCCCAAAGAGCTGAACTCAACGTCGCGGCCAGTGCCACGACGAAGAACTTCTTCATGGTGTCTCTCCTTCGGTTATGTGCACACCAACCCGGAACCCCACGGCAGGCGATATGATGGTCAAACGCGCCGGCGGAGTCAAACGGCTTCTTGAACGACCGGGATTGCGACCGGGTCAGTCAGGACCGCGCGCACGATATCGGGAAGTTGCCGGGTGTCGATTGGCTTGGTGAGGTAGTAATCGCAGCCCGCTTGACGCGCGCGGCCGGCGCCGTCTTTCATGGCGAATGATGTGACGGCCAGGATCTTGATCGCGGCCGTGTGCGGGTCGGCCTTGAGCCGTCGCGTCAATTCGAGTCCGTCCATGCCGGGCAGCTGCAGGTCGACTAGTATGACGTCGGGCTGCACGTGTTCGAGCATCTCGATCGCCTGCTCAGCCGCCGTGGCTTCGTGAACCGCGAACCCGGCGTTGCACAACACCACTCGCGCCAGCTTCAGGTTCAGCGGATTGTCGTCAATGATCAGTATCGATGTCACTGTCCACTCCCGGCGTAGGGTCCACTCCTTCGCCACTCGCCGCGCCGCTCGTCGCGTCAACCGGCAGCCGCACTCGAAACACGCTGCCGCGCCCGACCTCACTGCCCACCGAAATGCGGCCACCCATGTGCTGCACCATGCGCCTCGTCACTGCCAGCCCCAGCCCGAAACCCTCTTGCTTCTCGCTCCCCTCAACGCGCTGAAAGTCATGAAACAGCTTGTTCATGTCTTCCTTGCGAATTCCGACGCCGTTGTCCTGCACCTCGAGAATGAACTGGTGTTGTTCCTCGCACGGCCGCACCCGCACGCGGATGCGCCCGCCGTCCGGCGTGAACTTGATCGCGTTCGACAGCAGGTTGTATACGACCTGTTTTAGTCGAGTTGGGTCCAACACCACTCGGAGTCCTTCCGGATCGAACGTCATTACAACCGACTGGTTCTTCTTCATCGCCATCGGCTGCAGACCGGCGTAGACCTCCTGAACCGCGTGAGACAACAGAAACTCCTCGGGTCGAAACTCGACCTTGCCCGCCTCGACGCGTGCCACGTCCAGCAAGTCGTCGATCAGTCGCAGCAGCAAACGAGCACTGGCGAGTACGTCGTTCTGGTACTCCTTTTGTGTGTCGTTGAGCAGTCCAGCGTGGCCGTCGATCAACACTTCGGAGAACCCAATGATGCCGTTCAGCGGCGTGCGTAGTTCGTGCGACACGCGCGCGAGGAACTGGGTCTTCACGCGACTCGCATGCACAGCGTGCTTGAACATCTGTTGAAGCTCTTCGTTCTTGTTGCGAAGTTCCTCTTCCAGCCTGTGCCGCTGCGTGCAGTCTTGGGCAATGATCAGGAAGCCGGCCGGCGCCCCTTTCTTGGCTCGCCGCAACGTAATCGCCGCAGTGGCGAAGATGGCCTTTCCGTCGCGACGCCGAAACGGCATGTCGCCTTCCCACTTGCCCTGCCGGCGCACCGAGTCGAGCACGTCCTTCAGATTCCCCGCCGCGCCCTCTTCAGCACCGTAGATTTGCGACAGGTTCAGTACGCCCACTGCCTCTTCCGGTTCGTAGCGGTACATCCGGCGCGCGCCCTCGTTCCAGACGAGAACCTCGCCATCCATGTCCGTGACGATGATTGAGCACTCCGTCGAACTCTCGAGCACGTCCCCCAAAAGGTCGAGCGAAGCGCTTCGCGTCAGGATTGTCCCACTACCCACAGGTTCCTCCAGCGTCTCTATCATTGCGATAGACTGGAACTACAACTCTCATGCCGCACCGAGTTGGATGGCTGGGATATCTAGGGGCCGAACTGCACCGCAGTCACGCTGGACAATGCCTCAACATATTAACTGGATACGAGTTGTGGCCAATTCGCCGCGTACCCATGCCCGCAGTTCCCGCTTGACCGCTTGTGATCACGGTTGCGCTGGTGTGCCGCAATCTGCGGTACGCCGCGAAATGCCGGCTGGCATTGTGCGGCGGCGCGATCACTGCAGACTGTACTTCTTGATCTTGCGAGCGAGCCGGTCTCGGTCAATTCTCAGCAGGTCAGCCGCGCGAGTCTTGACGCCGCCAGTAAGCTGCAAGGCCTGCTCGATTAGTGTTCGCTCGGCCTCCTCCAGCGTAGGGATCGCTTGTCCAGCGGTCTTTCCCGGTACCGCAGGCGAGTCGGACGACGTCAAGAGCTGCATCGGCAACATATCGGGCGTGACGAGGTCGCCTCGTGTCGCGGCGAAGATCCGCTCGATCACGTTTTCCAGCTCGCGCACATTGCCCGGCCAAGAATAGCGCTGCAGCACGGCCAGCGCCTGCGACGACAACTCGCGGTCGGGTTGCTCGTACTCCTGACTGAACCGCGTCCAGAAGTAGGCGACGAGACCGATGATGTCGGCGATGCGCTCGCGTAGCGGCGGCAACACGATCGGCACGACGTTCAGCCGATAGAACAAGTCCTCGCGCAGCACGCCCGATCGCAGCGCCTCGACCGGTTCTCGGTTCGTGGCCGCAATCACGCGCACGTCCGCCTCGACCTCCGCCGTTGCTCCGACCGGCGTCACCCGTTTCTCTTGAATCGCCCGCAGCAGCTTGGCCTGAATCGCGGGTGGGATTTCCGTTACCTCGTCGAGAAACAGCGTGCCGCCCTGCGCTGCACGGAAGTAACCCGTCTTGTTCTCATGTGCGCCGGTGAACGACCCTTTGGTGTGTCCGAACAGTTCGCTTTCCACGAGCGACGGGGCAAGCCCCGCGCAGTTCACCGCGACGAACGGCTGGTCCTTATGACGTCCGGTGAAGTGAATGGACCGCGAAATCAGTTCCTTGCCTGTGCCGGTCTCCCCACAGATAAAGACGTTGCTGCGGTTGTCTTTGATCAGGTCGACGACCGATAGGATCTGGAGCATCTGCGGCGACAGCGCGACCAGCGATCGGTGTGGATCCGGGGCGATCAGTCGCATTCCGCCGGGCGTGCGCGCTTGGCGCCGCGAGTTTTCCACGTCGAGCGCATCCTGAACCAACCCGCGTAGCCGCCGTGTGTCGACCGGCTTCGACAAGAAGTTTGCCGCTCCAGCCTTCAGGCACTCCACTGCAGTTTCGATCGATCCGTAACCCGTCATCACGATCACCGGCATCTGCGGCCAGCGATCGCGGCACTGACGCAGCACATCGACGCCCTCGCTGTCGGGCAGCCGCAGGTCGAGCAGCAGCACGTTGACCGGCTGCTTTTCCAGCAGGCATACCGC
Organism: Planctomycetia bacterium; assembly: GCA_036758585.1. Lineage (GTDB taxonomy): Bacteria > Planctomycetota > Planctomycetia > JALXBF01 > JBGPMX01 > DAIOWH01. The sequence continues at coordinate 6,697 of DAIOWH010000106.1, read as the reverse complement.
CTCTGCGGCGGTGCCGGCGGTCAGCACTTCGGCCTGCGGGCCTTGCAGCACGGTGCGATACAGCTTCAGCGAGACGGGATCATCGTCTACCGCCAAAATGCGCGGCAACGTTGCCGAGGCGAGTGCCAATGTCGCTCCTTTGAGTTTTCGATAGTTCGCAGCCTGGTCCATGTTTGTCGCGCTGCGCTGCGCTGTCAACGTCTCGCTCGGTTCGAACGGGGGTGCATACCCGTAATTGCATTCGTCGCTCGCTGAACCCGCAGCCGCAGGCGAGGTCGGCATCGTGCGAATTGCACGGATCGAACACGACCTCGCCTGCGGCTGCGGGTTAAACGAGCGAGGCGCAGCTACGGAAATACACCCTTCGAACGGCAAGTCATTGCCCGACACCGATGCACGGCTGTAAACTGGCGGCGTACGCCGATCGTCCAAAGGAGCCGCCATGAACACATCGCACCTCATCGCACCTCGCCCCATGAGCCTGGCTATTGCCGCGTTCGTCGCGAGCGCGCTCATCGCGGCGTATGCCGTCGCCGCGGGCGCGCAAGACGCCCCGGCCAAACCGGAGCTTAGGCAGAAGGTCGCCGACCTGGTGAAGCGGCTGGACGCGCCCAAGGCCGCAGGCCGTGACGAGGCGCAGGCTGAGTTGATCAAGCTCGGCGCCGACGCCCTGCCGCTGCTGCCCGACGAGTCGGGAGAACTATCGGCCGAGCAACGCCGCCGACTCACCGAAGTGCGCACCGCGCTGGCTGGCCCGGCCGCCAAGGCGGCGATCGCGGGCAGTACGCTCAACCTCGCGGCCAAGGGAATCACGCTCAGCGATGCGATCGCCGAGATCCAGAAACAGACGGGCAACCAGCTTGTCGACTTGCGCGAAGAGTTTGGCCAATACGTCGCCAACCCTGAGTTCACTGTCGACTGGAAAAACAAAGGTTTCTGGGAGGCGATGGATGAACTGTCTGCCAAGACTGGCGTGAGCTACTACCTGCACACCGGCGAGCGGCAACTCGGCCTGGTCGCCCAGCCGCTGCCGGCGATGCCCGTGGCCTATGCCGGACCGTTGCGTGTCGCGTTCAGCCAGATCGTGCGCCGCGTACAGTTCGAGACCAAGCAGAAGGAGTGTCTGCTTCAGTTCGAGATCGCGTGGGAGCCGCGGCTGCGGCCGATCCTGTTCGAGATGAGGCGCGATCAGGCGCAGGTCGTCGACGATCAGGGGCGCAAGATAGACGTACAGGGCGGCGGCATGGCTGATGCGCCCGAGGAGGAAACGGCGACGCTGAAAGCTGCAGTGGACGGCTCGATGGTCCGGACCGATTTCATCATTCACACCGCACAGCCTGCCAAAGGGGCCGAGAGGCTGAACGTGTCCGGCATGCTGAACGTCGTGCTGCCGGCCGACATTCAGACGTTCGACTACGCCGATCTGGGCAAGGCGAAGAACGTGAAGAAAGAGAAGGGCAAGGTCGCAGTGACGCTCGAACAGTTCGCCGTGCTGGATGAGGGCCTCTGGGGGGCCGATCTGGTTCTCGAGTTCAGCTCGACCGGCGCGGCGTTTGAAAGTTACGAGACGTGGTTCTACGACAATGAAGCGTACCTGCAACGCGCCGACGGCACGCGATTCCCCAGGAACGGCGGGGTGACGCTAACCGAGTCGGGCGACGGAAAGCTCGGCATTCAGTATCGCTTCGTCGACGCGCTCGGCAAGCTGTCGGAGTACAAGTTGGTCTACAAGACGCCGTCGGCGATCGTTCAGCAGGCCGTGCCATTCGAGTTCAAGGACATCGAACTGCCGTAGCACCGTTTGCGACGCCGCCGCCGTGGCCGCCGAGGATGCCGAATCGCTTCATCTTCTTGTAGAGCGTCGTGCGGTTGATGCCCAGTGCGTCGGCAGTTTGTTGGCGGTTCCATGCGTGTGCTTCGAGGGCTTCGAGCAGAATGCGGCGTTCGGGTTCCTGCAGCGCCGCCTTGAGTTGACCCTTGGGGTCGCCGAGCCCGTCGGAGGCTTGTCGGTGCAGCGGAGCGGGCAGGTCCGACGCCTGGATCAGTTCGCCCTTGCCCAACACGATCGCACGCTCGACGACGTTTTCCAACTCGCGAATATTGCCCGGCCACTGGTAGCGCTGCATCAATTCCATCGCGTGCTCGGTGAAGCCGCGCACCTTGCGGCCGGTCTGATCGCTGTACTTTTCCAGGAAGTGTTTGCTCAAGAGCGAGATGTCGCTGATCCGCTCGCGCAGCGGCGGCAAGTGAAGCGAGACCACGTTGATCCGATAGTACAGGTCCTGGCGGAACTGCCGCTCGGCAACCAGTTCGGCGAGGTCCTGATTCGTCGCCAGAATGACGCGCGCGTCGACCTTGATCGTCTCGGTGCCGCCGACCTGCTCGAATTCCATGTCTTGCAGCACACGCAGCAGTTTCACTTGCAGAGCCGGCGATGCGGTGGCGATCTCGTCGAGGAAGATGGTGCCGCCGTCGGCCTGTTGGAACTTGCCGACCTTGTCGCGCACGGCCCCGGTGAAACTGCCGGCCTTGTGCCCGAACAGTTCGCTTTCGAGCAGCGTTTCGGGCAGCGCGCCGCACGCCACCTCGACGAACGGGCCGCCGCGCCGGGCGCTGCGACAATGGATCGCGCGTGCGGTCAGCGTCTTCCCCGTGCCGCTCTCGCCGGTGATCAACGCGGTCGTCCGCGAGTCGGCTACGCTCTCGATCACGTCGTACACCTCTAGCATGCGGTAGTCGTGCCCGACGATGTTCTCGATGCCGAAACGATCATCCAGTTGTTGCTTGAGGTTCTTGTTCTTCACCGCCAACCGGCGCTGCCCGAGCGCCCGGTCGATCGACAGCTTCAGTTCGTCGGACAGAATCGGCTTGGTCAGGTAGTCGAACGCCCCGAAACGAATCGCCTCGACGGCGTTTTCGATCGTGCCGTAGCCGGTGATCAGGATCACCGGCGTCTCGGCCGAATTCTCGCGCACGTGGCGCAACACTTCAAAACCGTCCTGGTCGGGCAGGTTCACGTCGGCGATCACCAGGTCGACCCGCTCTTTGGCGAGCACTCGCTGCGACTCGTCGAAGCTCGCGGCGGTCAGCACCGCGAATCCGTAGCGGCGCAGGTATTCGGCCATCGATTCCGAGACAAGGCGGTCGTCGTCCACAAGCAGGACAGTGGCTGGATTCATGCGTCTTCCTGAATTGAGGGTTTCTTTCGCCGACGAACTGGAACTCACAGCGACCACTCTGGCAGTCCGAGAAACGCGGGCGTCGTTGCCGCAATTCAACGTGTCCAGCAGGGTCGACTGATCCCACGAGAGTCGTGGAACTGGTGAGATTTATATACACCACAAGGAAGGGTGGGTCAAAACGGGGAAGGCAAAGAGGATGTGTGCAAGAGCGCGGTGCGAAGGGTTGGGTGGGTGGTACGGGTTGTGCGGTGTGGTCAATGGTTATGGAGTTGAAGGAGGTGAAGGAGTTGAAGGAGCACGATCGTGTTTCTTCAACTCCTTCACCTTCAACTCCTTCAACTGCCTCCCCGTTCCATCACGCCCGTGGATGTGCCTTGTCGTATGTCTCACGCAGCCGCTGGCTGCTGACGTGCGTGTAGATCTGAGTGCTGGACAAGCTGCGATGGCCGAGCAGTTCCTGGACGCTGCGGATGTCGGCACCGCGATCGACCAGGTGCGTGGCGAACGAGTGACGCAGCGAGTGGGGGCTGGCGTGTGTCGCGATGCCCGCACGCTTCAGGTGCCTGGTCAGGATACGAGCGACGCTGCGAGCCGTGATGCGGCCGCCCTGGTGGTTCAGAAACAGCGCGTCGCGCTCGACCGATCGGCCTTCGGCAACCTGGCCGCGAAACGCGAGCCATCGACGCACCGCCGCTCGGGCGCTTGAGCCCAGTATGGCCAGCCGCTCGCGTTTCCCTTTTCCTCGCACGGTGACGACGCCCGACTCCAAATCGAGGTCGCTCAGGTTGATTCCCACCAACTCACTGACTCGCAGCCCGGTCGAGTAGAACGTCTCGAAGATCGCTCGATCGCGGCAGCCCAGCCGCGTGGCGCCGTCCGGGGCCGTCAGCAGTGCCAAGATCTCTTTGGCCCCCAGGACGTTCGGCAACTGCGACCGCTGTTTCGGCGTGCGCAGGCCGATCGCCGGGTTCTTGGACAGCACGCCCTCGCGACAGAGGTACTTGAGAAACGTGCGCAGGCTCGACAGCCGTCGTGCGATCGTCGCCTTAGACAGACGCTGGTTGTGCAAGTGAGCGAGATACGCCCGCAACCGCGTGGTCGTGAGATCGCGCGCCGTGGGCGCGGCCGACGACTGGGCCTCTAGGAACTGCCGCAGCGAACGAACGTCTTCTTCGTACGCCTTGATCGTGTGCGGCGATGCGTTGCGCTCGAGTCGCAGGTGATCGAGAAATGGTTGGACCTGATCGTCCATACGCGATCGTCAGTTCGCCTTATGACTCGTATGGCAGCGGAAAGCGGCCCCGGTGTACGCGATGCCTGCAATCCTCCACCTTCTGGCTCAGCATCGCGGCGTCGTCGGACGAGAAGTTGAGGTCTGGGTTGCGAGCGAACTTGTCGAAGACGGCTTCGAGTGCGTCGTGACTCGCGTCGTCGTACAGGAAGACGTAGCGCTCACCGCCCTTGGCCATTGCCAGGATGTTCATCTCTCCTGCCATTCCGGGTCCTCCGTGACCGAAGCCGACGAGCCCGCCGCCCAGCCCATTTCAGTCATCGGCCGCGCGGCCGGCTTGCTTCAGTGGAATTGCGAAGCAGCCTCATACCAGCTTCGCACAATCGCGTCTATCCCAGCGCGTCAGGTCGGCCGCAAGCCCCAGGGTGGCCCAGGCCTGGGGCAGCGGGGCGGTCACGGTGATCGGTTCGTAGCGAATCGGATGCATGACCGTCAGGCTCACCGCGTGTAGTGCGATAGGCTCGGTGCGTCGGTCGGCCTGCGGTTCACTCAGCAACGCCGATGTCGCGCCGTACTGCCAGTCGCCGACGAGCGGCCAGCCGCGCGACGCCAACTGAACGCGAATCTGGTGCGTTCGACCGGTGCCCAGTTCGATCTCCAGCAGCGTGCCGCGCTCCGCACTCGCCAGTGTTCGGTAGGTCAGCGTGGCCTCCTTCGCGCCCGCCGTGCTTGGCTCAACAACCTTGACACGCGCCTCGTCCGCGATCTTGACCAACCAGTCTGTCAGCGTCCCTTGCGGCGGATCGGGAGGCTGCTCGGTCACGGCCAGGTAGACCTTCCGCACCTGCCGCCTCTGAAACTGCTCGGCCAACCTGCTCGCCGCCTTGGAGTTTCTGGCGAACAGCACGACGCCCGACGCCGGCCGGTCGAGCCGATGGGGGATGCCCAGGTAGACGTTGCCCGGCTTGTTGTACTTCGCCTTCAGGTACGCCTTCACTTGAAGCTCAAGCGTCGCGATCCCCTGCGGCACGCCCTGAGTGAGCAGCCCGGCGGGCTTGTTCACCGCGATCACCGGGCCATCCTCGTAGAGTATTTCGAGCGGCGCGTCGGCAGACATAGTCACGTTTCTTTCGCCAGCAACTCGGCGATGTGCGTCTCGACGCACTGGGCCAGGATGGGCACGTTGTAGCCGCCCTCGAGCAGGCTGATGATACGGCCCTCGCAGTGTGTCGCGGTGACGTCGATCAGCCACTGGGTCAAAGTCGCAAAGTCCTCGACCTCGAGGCCGAGCGACCCGATCGGGTCTTGAGCGTGTGCGTCGAAGCCGGCGCTGACGAGCACGAGTTGCGGGCGAATCTTGTCGGCGGATTCGCTGAGCGCTCTGTGGAACCGCTCGCGAAAGCCGGCCCGCGGCGTACCGAACGCCACCGGCTCGTTGCGCGTGAAACCCAGGCCGCGGCCCTCGCCCGTCTCATCGGCTGCCCCCGTGCCCGGATAGAACGGATAGCGGTGAATCGAGAAGAACATGACGCGCGGGTCGGAGTAGAAAATGTCCTGCGTCCCGTTGCCGTGGTGTACGTCCCAGTCGACGATCAGGACTCGATCGAGACCGTGCCTGTCGATGGCCCGCTGGGCGGCCAGTGCGATGTTGTTGAACAGGCAGAAGCCCATCGCGCGATCACGTGTGGCGTGGTGGCCGGGCGGCCGCACCAAGCACAGCGCGTGTCGGTCTTTCTTGCCCACGACGGCGTCCACAGCCGCGACCGCGGCGCCCGCCGCCGACGCCGCGACGTCGTAACTCTTCGGGCACACGACCGTGTCCGGGTCGATACGTCCGCCGCCATGTTCGGCAAACGCGCTCACCTTCTCGCCATGCTCGCGAGTATGCACGCTGCCGATCGCCGCCAGGTCAAGCGGCTTCCACTCCGGTCGCTCCAGCCGCGTCCACAGCGGAAGCGTCTGCAAGTGCTTCAGCGTCTGGCTCAACCGTTCCGGCCGTTCCGGATGCCCGGCGCCCGTGACGTGTTCTAGGAAAAACTCGTGCGTGTAGAGCAACATGACGCGGATCATCCTTCTTGATTCACCAGCGAAACTGTCGCCGAGTCGGTCTTGCAATGGGCCAATGCGCGTCATCAGATTACCATGCTCCAAAGAGTCCAGCCAGCGACTCGATCGTGGCGGTGTCGCAGCGCCAACACACTTAGTACCGCTCCACATTGAAAGGGGTCCGAATTCGTTTAACCCGCAGCCGCAGGCGAGGCATGGCTGGCGCTTGTTGTGCCTC
>DAIOWH010000105.1:0-21968 GCA_036758585.1 Planctomycetia bacterium | reverse complement strand
CAAAGAGCGGGTCGGCGAGCGCGGCTTGTTGCTGGCCCGGCGGCGTGATCGGCGGGCCAGGTGGCGTAGGACGAGGCCGCGACTGTGGCCCGACGCCCGCGCCACTCCCGGCGGTGCGAGCCAGGATAGCGCCGTGGTTCGGGCCGCTCTGCGCCGCACCGTAGGTCAGACGTTCAGCCTGACCCTCTGCTCGCTGGCCGCGCCGACTCGTCGTCTCAGCGGCTTCGTCGCCGCGTGAGTCTCGGCGACTTGGCAAAACGGGTGTACGTGTTTGCCGGTGTGGCGCTGATGACGGCGCAGGTTGCGTCGTTGATGATGTTTCGGTAGAGCTGGACGTCGAGGGCGCAATGTCGGCAGCTCGATCCAAAGCGGTGTCGAGCCACCGCACTCCAGAGGCGGTGCCGGCAACCACGCGCGGGCGATGATAGAGGCTTGACGCTTGAGACTGGAGGCTTGAGGGAGAATTCCCTACTCCCAATTCCCTACTCCCTACGGCCTGCTGCAGCGGCACGGCATCCTCGATAACCGAGTCAATCGCCGACGCCGCCATCGTCGATAATCCGAATCCCACATCGCTTGTCGTGGCGGCAGCAAACCGGCCCGCATCACGCTGATAATCTGGAAAAGGGGGGGGGGGCAGGCGGTCTGTTCGGTGACCGGTCGGCCGCCTGTCTCGCTGCGGGATTGTCGTGTTGTCGGAGTCGGGTTTGAATATCTGGTTGTTTCATGCCTAGTATCACCCGGCCGGCTGCTGCTGGGTTACACAGTGAAAGGCGCCGAGACCCCAGATCAAGTCTCGTGCGGCAATCCCCACGACGCGGCGATCCGGTAACAGCTGCTGCAGCGTTGCCAGTGCGCGACTGTCGGCGGGGTCGTCGAACAGGGGAAACAACACGACGCCGTTGGCGACGTAAAAGTTGGCGTAACACGCCGGCAGACGCTGGCCTTCGTGGTAGATCGCGCGGGGCATCGGCAGCGTGACCACGCGCAGCGGCCGACCGTCCTGGTCGGTCATGGTCTGCAGGCGCCGCAAGTTGTCCTGGAGCACGTGATAGTTCTCATCGGCCGGGTCGTCTTCCACGACGGCAACGACGGTCGTCGGATTCACAAAACGCGCGAGGTCGTCTATGTGGCCGTCGGTGTCGTCGCCCGCGATGCCGTCGCCCAACCACAGAATGTTCGTGACGCCCAGGTAGTCGCGCAGATACTGTTCGATCTCGGCACGGGTGAGCTGCGGGTTGCGGTTCGGATTGAGCAAGCATGATTCTGAAGTCAGCAGCGTGCCGCACCCGTTCACCTCGATCGAACCGCCCTCGAGCACGATGCCGGGCTGAAACAGCGGCAGGTTCAATAGGCGGGCGACATGTTGCGGCACCGCGTCGTCCAGATCGAACGGCGGGTATTTGCCGCCCCACGCGTTGTAGCCCCAATCGACCACAGCGAGCTGCCGGCTGCCGGCGCCCGGGCGCGTCAGGAAGATCGGGCCGTGGTCGCGACACCAGGGCTCGTAGGCGGGAAACCGGTGCAGAAACACTCGGTCTCGCACCAGATCGCGCGAGCGGGCAAGATGCTCGCGCACTTCAGCCTCGTGCGGCTCGTCGAACACGTTGATGTGGACTTCTTCGTGCGGGCTGAGCAGCTCGGCCATGCGGACCCAGTACGACGGAATCGCGTCGAAACGGCCGGGGAAACTGATTCCGTCGCGGCGCGGCCAGGTAAGCCAAGTGGCCGCGTGCGGATCCCACTCGGCCGGCATGCGGTAGCCGAGAGTTGAAGGAGTTGAAGGAGTTGAAGCAGGTGAAGAAGTCGAACGAGCCTGTGCCATGATGGGTGCCTCAGCGTTCAACTCCTTGAACTCCTTCAACCTCTTCAACTTCTTCAACTCTCCCCAACTCTCTCCAACTACTCCCTCGATTCGCCAAACCGTTTCGTCAAATCGCCGTACGCGTCGATCCGTCGGTCGCGGAAGAACGGCCAGTTGCGGCGGACGTCGTCGATGCGGTCGAGATCGCACGACACGACAAGAACTTCCTCGCGATCGTGCGGCGCGCGGGCCAGCACGCGGCCTGATGGATCGGCAACGAAAGAGGCTCCCCAAAATTCGAGGCCCGCACCAGGACCAGGCTCGAAACCGACGCGATTGGGCGCGGCCACAAACAGCCCATTGGCGATGGCGTGACTGCGCTGCACCGTCTCCCAAGCCGAATGCTGCGCCGCGCCGTGTTCCGCCTTCTCGTGTGGGTGCCAGCCGATCGCGGTCGGGTAGAACAGAATCTCGGCGCCCGTCATCGCGGTCAGCCGCGCGCCCTCCGGAAACCACTGGTCCCAGCAGACAAGCACGCCCACGCGGGCAAACCGAGTCGCGAAGCTCTGGAAACCAAGATCGCCCGGCGTAAAGTAGAATTTTTCGTAGTACAGCGGGTCGTCGGGGATGTGCATCTTGCGATAACGACCGACCAGGGCGCCGCCCGAGTCGAAGATGACGGCCGTGTTGTGAAAGACACCGGCCGCGCGTCGTTCGAACAGCGAGCCTATCAAGACGACGCCATGCCGCGCCGCCGCGGCCGACAACGCCTCGCAGCTCGGGCCGGGAATCGGCTCGGCCAGGTCGAACAGTCGGGCGTCTTCGGCCTGGCAGAAGTAACGCGACCGGAACAGCTCGGGCAGGCACACGATCTGGGCGCCCTGGGCGGCCGCGTCAGCGACGGCGTCGAGCGCCTTGGCCATGTTTGCCGTCGCGTCGTCCGAGCAGCTCATCTGGACGAGGCCTATCTTCACTTCGCGATTGGGCATCAAGTGTCGCTCAGCATCGAAACAATGAAACACAGAGGCACAGAGAACACGGAGATTCTCAACCACATTCCTCTGTGTCCACTGTGCCTCTCTGTTTCTTTGTCTTTTTCCGCATTACCAGTTCCACTGCAGCCGGACAAGCTACGCGCCTTCGATTTGGCGGATCTTGTCGACGCGTCGTGCGTGGCGGCCGCCCTCGAAATCGGTGCGCAGCCAGATGTCGATCATGCGATCGATCAGTCGCTCGCCCAAGAGGTCGGCCGAAAAGCAAAGCACGTTGGCGTCGTTGTGGCGGCGGCTCAGTTCGGCGGTGATGTCGTCGTGGCACGCCGCCGCGCGCACGCCGCGGACCTTGTTGGCGGCGATGCTCATGCCAATGCCCGTGCCGCAGATCAGGATGCCGCGGTCGGCCTCGCGATTGGATACGACCTGGGCCACGGCCAGCGCGTAGTCGGGATAATCGACAGACTCGTCGGTCGCCGCGCCGCAGTCTACGACCTCGTGACCGAGGCGCTGCAGCAGCTCGACGACGCGCCGTTTGACCGCCGATCCGCGATGGTCATTGCCTATGGCAACTTTCATGGTGAAGCTCGTCGATGATCGGTTTCAGATTCGTCTCGATCTCACGGGCACAGCGGCGGTAGGCGTCCACGTCGAGACCGACCGGATCGGCCACGCCTCCGCCGTCGCGCCGCAACAGTTCGATGCGTCCGGTCGCGTCGGGCGCCCAGGCGCGCACCTGGCGCAGGTGGCCGTCGGTCATGGCAAAGATGTAGTCGGCCTGGAAAATCGTCTCGGACGTCAACCCGTGCGACACGTGGTCGCTGAGGTCGATGCCAATCTCGCGCATGACCTCGACCGCCTCGCGCGACGCCGGTGCGCCGTTGTACGCGGCGACGCCGGCCGAAATCACCTCGTAGCCCTTTCGGGCCAGTTCCTCCGGACGACAGCCTAGTCTCTGGGCGAGCAACCGGCGACAGATGCGCTCGGCCATTGGGCTGCGACACGTGTTGCCAGTACAGACAAACACGATCAAGCAGCTCGCCAGCCGCGCGATCGCGTCGACCGTGACGACTCCCTCGCGCACCAACTCCCACCGGTCGGCCGAGACGCGCACCACGCTCGGCGGCTGACCGTAGTGGCACGGGCCGTCGTCGACGACCAGATCGATCGCCGCGCCGAGGTTGGCGACTGCCTGATCGGCGCTGGCGGCAATCGGCTGGCCGGGGCGATTCGCGTTCGTCATCACCAGCGGCCAGGGCAGCAACCTCTGGCAGTTGGCTACGGCGCCGTGCGCGGGCACTCGCAAGCCCAGCGTCCCGGCTGGGCAAACCCAACGGCGCACCTCGGCAGGCAGTTGTCGAGCCAACCCCTCGTGGGCCGTCTCGTTAAACACGAACGTCACCGGCCCGGGCCAGCAGCGCCGCATCAGCCGAATCCCCAGCGAGCGGGTTCGCGGCACCCAATCGCCCGCTTCGTCGCCACTCTTCACGGCCAGGCTGAGCGGTCGGCCGGCATCGCGCTGCTTCGCCTCGACCAGACGCTGCACTGCCGTCACACTCAGCGGGCTGGCCGCCACCGCGTAAACTGTATCGGTCGGAAGGGCCACCAGACCGCCCTGGGCCAGTCGCTCGACCGCTCGATGGACTACATCACGAGGGTCGTCGGCACCCCGAAGGTCCAGTACCTCGGGCTTCATGTTTGTCCTTCCGCGTCCGGCGACAACCGGTGCAACTCCATGTCGCAGTTTCAGACGTGCTCGCAACTTGCCCTAAATGGCTTTGCGTGATCCTGGGAGTCCGCAGGGACAGTAGCCCGACGCGCCAGCGAGGGACCGGCCTGATTTCTTGTGATTTCGCCATGTGCTCCCCTCGCTGGCGCGTCGGGCTACTGTCCCAGAATCGTGCAAGGCTATTTAGTGATCTTCAACGCGGCCACTATAACGGCCGTCAAAACAGAGCGTCAAGCTTTCGTCGCGTTGTGCGACCGCCGCGACGCAGGTACGATCCGACCAACATGATCGCGACCTACGAAAACTCAGCGGTTCGGTTCAACTACCCGGAAGGCTGGACCGTCGACGAGACCGAGTCCGAAGACGGGCCGACGATCAGTCTACAAAGTCCGTTTTCGATGTTCGTGTTCGTCACGCTGTACGATCGCACGCGGTCGCCTCAGGACGTCGCCGACCAGGCGCTGGCGGCGATGCAACAGGAATACTCGGAGATCGACGTCGCGGCGGTCGAGGAGATGATCGCCGGCCGAGCGGCGGTCGGACACGACGTAAACTTCTTCAGCCTCGACCTGACCAACACCTGCTGGATTCGAGCAATGGCGACCGCGCGGCACACCTTGCTGATATTCGCGCAAGCAAACGATCTCGATCTGGAGACGGCCGAGCCGACGCTGCGGGCGATTTGTGCATCGCTGAAACTCGATGAGAACAACCACGAATCACACGAATGACACGAATACGAAGCCAGCCGGCACAGGATGGCCGGGTGCTTGACCCGGTCCGGCCGCCACGGATAGGATGTTGTCAGTGAGGTCGTGCGAACGTGGCACGACGGGCTAGAGGCCTGAGACTGCGGGAGGCTGGACTCCGGCAGACAGGCAGTCTTTAGCTGAAAGGAGGTGGTCCAAAGCATGTGTACCAACCAGAGGTGGCTGTTCTAGGACAGCCGACGGGCTGTCCTGCCGCGCAAGTCGTGGCCCCGTCGGACAGCCACACGCTACTGGAGGCCGGGCGTATCCGTCCGGCCTCCGCTTTTTCAAATGTCCGCCCCACGTCCACCTGCGTGGACAAGAACCAGCGCCCCCAAAAAACCGATTGCCGCCGCGACGGTTTTCGGTTATTCATTTAGTCCGTTCCAGGGTTGAGAAAGCCATAATGAGCAACGCGACGCACCGAACCCGATTCACCAGCTCTGCGGCAGACGCGTGGTTTGGCTTCTACTTTACCTGGCAACGGTCCAGGGCCGTGGAGAGTCGCGACTGACAAGCAAGCACAACGAGACTCAAGGCCCTGGACCAGGTGGTTCAGGGCCTTTTTTTTTGGCAATCCGAACCGCGAGCGTCAGCGACCGGCCGATAGGAGGAACCAAACATGATTGTCGTCATGAAACCGCACGCCAGCCAACTTCAGATCAACCACATGATCGAGAGGATTGAAGCCATGGGCCTCAAGAGTCACGTCATCGTCGGGACTGAGCGAACCGTGATCGCCGCCATTGGCGAGAAACGCGACGGCGCCAAGCAAGCACTCGAAACGGGCGACGGCGTCGACAAGGTCGTCCCGATCCTAGCGCCGTACAAGATGGCCAGCACCGAACTGTGCAAAGATCGGACGATCGTTCGCACGCGGAAGTTCGAGTGCGGCAACTGCAAGATCGGGGTGATCGCCGGCCCGTGTTCGGTGGAGAGCGAGGAACAAGTTCTGGCGATCGCACGTTCGGTGAAAGATGCCGGGGCGACGGCCCTGCGCGGCGGCGCGTGGAAGCCGCGGACCAGTCCGTACAGTTTTCAGGGGCTGAAGCAGGAAGGACTGAAGATGCTCGCCGCCGCCCGCGACGCCACCGGACTGGCGATCGTCACCGAGGTCATGGCCCCCGAGCACGTGCCGATCATCGCCGAGTACGCCGACGTGCTGCAGATCGGCGCACGCAACATGCAGAACTACCTGCTGCTGCAGGCGGCGGGCGACTCGGGCAAGCCCGTGCTGCTCAAGCGCGGGCCGGCCGCCACGATCGACGAGTTCCTGCTCGCGGCCGAGTACGTGCTCGATCGCGGCAACAGTCAGGTGGTGCTGTGCGAACGCGGCATCCGCACGTTCGAGGATCACACGCGATTCACGCTGCCTCTGGCGACCGTGCCGTACCTGCATGAAAAAACCCACCTGCCCGTGGTGGTCGATCCCAGTCACGGCACGGGCAAGGCAAGTCTGGTCGCCACCATGGCCCGCGCGTCGATCGCCGCCGGCGCCGACGGACTGATCGTCGAAGTCCACCCGTGCCCCGAGGCCGCGTGGAGTGACGGTTTCCAGACGATCACCTTGGACGCGTTCGACGCGATGATGGCCGACTGCCGCCGGGTTGCCGAGGCAATCGGCCGGTCCATGTGATATGATCCCGCCCTGCAACGCGGTACTGAGAATTGACCACGAAAGGAGAACCCCATGCATCGTCCGCTGTTCGCGTTGGCTTGCGGAGCGTTCGCCCTGTGTCTCATCGCCGGGTCGTCGGCGCTGAGCATCGCTCAAGAGAAATCATCAGACAAGAAGGAGTCGAAATTGAAGCCCGGCACATACGCACATTTTGCAACTACGGAAGGGAACTTCACGATCAAGCTGTTCGAGAAGGAGGCGCCTAAGACCGTTGAAAACTTCGTCGGCCTGGCCGAAGGGACCAAGGAATGGACTGATCCCCGCACGAACCAAAAAGTCCAGAAGCCGTTCTACAACGGACTGATTTTTCATCGTGTGATCGCCGGGTTCATGATCCAAGGCGGCTGTCCGCTCGGCCAGGGCACAGGCGGGCCGGGCTACCGATTCGCCGACGAGTTTCACCCGTCGCTGAAACACAACAAGGCCGGCATCCTGTCGATGGCCAACGCCGGACCCGGCACGAACGGCAGCCAGTTCTTCATCACGCTCGGACCCACGCCACACCTCGACAACCGCCACTCCGTTTTCGGCGAGGTAGTCGACGGCATGGACGTCGTGAAGAAGATCGGCTCGACCAAAACCGACGCTCGCGACCGGCCGGCCAAGGATATGGTCATCAACACGGTGAAGATCGAACGAGTGAAGTGAGCGCGCGAGCTTGACGCCTGCCAAAGCCAAGGGGCACGGCCCGAGACGGAGCCGTGCCCCTGTTTTTTCTTGCGTGCTACTACGATACCTACTCAGGAATCTTGTCCAGGTACTCGACCTTGGTCTTCATGGTCTGCTCCTGGCGAATCGGAATGTTCATGCCGTTGGCGTCGACGTTCAGGTCGCCAGCCATAACGACGGTGTCGTCGTGAACCAGGATGCGGCCCGCGACGGGATCGAATTGAATCGTGCTGTTGCCGCTGGTCACGTTTAGGGTCCCGGTGACCTTGACGCCCATCATTTCAAGGTTGATGTCGATGGATCCGTCGCTCGTGACTTCGATCTTGGCGGTTTCTTTGTCGCCGACCTGGTCCGGCCCGACGTAGCGATACATCGACTTGCCTTTGACTTTGCCGATTTTGGGCAGTTCCAGATCGTACGGCCGGTCCCACGTGTCGCCGGGCTTGACCGCCTTGCCGCCGATCCGCGGGAACTGCTGTTCGAGTCCCAGTTTGGCCGCCTCGTCGGTGCCGCCGTTGGCGAACTGAGCGGTGAGCGGATTGCCCTCGAGCAGGTCGCGGATCTGATCAACGTACCCCTTGACGTCGACCACCTCGCCGTCGGGCTTGATCGTGGCCTGAAAGGTGATGCCGCCCAGGCGTTCGTACAAAGGCGTCAAGGCGCCGCCTAGAACGCTCGACTTGTCGCGTTCCGATGACTGCGAGTCAAACACGTACTCGCCCAACGGACCGACGTTCATCTTCACTTTCAATCGCTCGCCCTTGAGCCCGAGGTGGAAGTTGCCCTTTTCGTCGACGTCTTCGACCGTGACGGTCGAGATGGCCTCGCTCTCGATCGTGTTGTCAATGGTCTGGCCCATGATGGTCTGAGTCTGCTTCACTTCCGACTTGGCGCGCAAGACCATCTTGTCGCCCTTGACGAACTTGTATTTGAGTTCGACTCCGTCGTTGGCGACAGCGGCGGACGCCGCCAGCGCGACAACCAGACCCAGCGCAGCGCTCAGGGGACGCGAGAACATGGTTACCTCCCGTTAGAAAGGACTCAGGGTCAGCGAATACGCGACACAATAGCCTCGCTCGGTCCGTTTTGCCACAAGGGATTCGCTCGCCGCCAACGAATCTTATCCCAACCCTCACGCCGAGTCGTCCGGCACTGGGAAATGACGGCACATGGCGCGGACCTCGCCGCGCACCGTTTCCTGTACAGCCGCATCGTCGGGGGCGGCGAGCACCCGGGCGATCCAGCCGCCGATCCGCTTCATCTCGGACTCCTTCATGCCGCGCGAGGTCACGGCAGGTGTGCCAATGCGCACCCCCGACGGGTCCATCGGCTTGCGCGGGTCGAAGGGAATCATGTTCTTGTTCACCGTGATGCCGGCGCGATCCAGAGCGTGCTCGGCAATCCTTCCGGTCAGCCCCGCCTTCGCGGTTACATCGACCGACATGAGGTGATTGTCGGTGCCCCCAGAGACGATTCGGAATCCCGCGCGAGCCAGTTCATCGGCCAGCGTTCGAGCGTTGGCGACCACTTGCGCGGCGTACTGCTTGAAGCTCGGCTCAGCGGCCTCGCGGAAGCAGACCGCCTTGGCCGCGATCGTGTGAGCCAGCGGGCCGCCCTGCATGCCGGGGAAAACGGCCGAGTCGAGTTTCTTCGCCCAATCCTGTTTCGAAAGCACGAAGCCCGAGCGCGGACCACGCAGCGTCTTGTGCGTGGTCGATGAGACAAAGTCGGCGAACGGCACGGGACTCGGATGACACCCGCCCGCGACCAGGCCGGCGAAGTGGGCCATGTCCACCACGAACACCGCCTGCACCTCGCGGGCGATCTCGGCGAACCGCGCGAAGTCGATGTGGCGCGGATACGCACTGTGCCCGGCCATGATCAGCTTCGGCTTGTGCTCGCGAGCCAGTGCGGCAACCTGGTCGTAGTCGATCCGCTCGGTCTCGCGAGCGACGCCGTAGGGTACGACCTTATAGATCTTGCCCGAAAAATTCACCGGCGACCCATGCGTCAGGTGCCCACCGTGGGCCAGATTCATCGCCAGAATCGTGTCGCCTGCCGCGAGGCATGCAAAGTACACCGCCATGTTCGCCTGCGACCCGGCGTGCGGCTGCACGTTGGCGTGCTCCGCGCCAAAGAGCTGCTTGGCCCGGTCGATTGCCAGTTGTTCAACCTTATCGACATGGTCGCAACCGCCGTAGTAGCGCCGGCCGGGATAGCCTTCTGCGTATTTGTTGGTGAGCACCGTACCCATCGCGGCCATCACGGCCCGGCTCGTGTAGTTCTCCGACGCGATCAACTCCAGCCCATCGCGCTGCCGCGCCTGCTCGGCCTCGATCGCGTCCCAAAGTTGCGGATCCTGTTGTTGCAGAATGTTCATTCTCCCCCTCGATCTACTGGGAACGGCTGCTACTTGGCGGCCATCTTCCGGCGCAGGTACGCCTCGATGAAGGTGTCGATGCGGCCGTCGAGCACATCTTGCACCTTGGCGGTCTCTTCGTCGGTGCGATGGTCTTTGACGAGTTGATACGGCTGCAACACGTACGAGCGAATCTGGCTGCCGAACGCGATCTCGCCTTTCTCGTCGTACATGCGGTTCAGTTCACTCTGCCGCTTTTCTTCCTCCATGCGCAGCAGCTTGGCCTTGAGCAAGCTCATGGCCATCTTGCGGTTCTTGTGCTGGCTCCGTTCGTTCTGGCACTTGACGACGATGCCGGTTGGCAGGTGCTTGATGCGTACGGCCGAACTGGTCTTGTTCACGTGCTGGCCGCCCGCGCCGCTGGCCCGCATGGTCTCGACCTCGATGTCCTCTTCCCGAACCTCGACGTTGATGTCGTCGTCCAACTCGGGCATCACGTCGACCGACGCAAACGACGTGTGCCGCCGCGAGTTCGCGTCGAACGGGCTGATGCGGACCAGGCGATGCACGCCGGTCTCGCCCTTCAAATAGCCATAGGCGTAGTCGCCGCGGGCTTCGAGCGTCACGCTGCGCACCCCGGCCTCCTCGCCCGGCGATAGGTCGACGATCTCGCTCTCGAATCCGCGGTCGTTCAGCCACTTTTGATACATGCGGAACAGCATCTGCGCCCAGTCGCACGACTCGGTGCCGCCCGCTCCGGCGTGGATCGTGATGAAGGCGCCGCGCAGGTCGTGCGGTCCGGCAAGCATCGCGCGCAGTTCGGCCTCGTGCAGCAACTGCGTCACGCGATCGACCTCGCCGCGCAACTCGGCCTCGGAGGCCGACGACCCGTCTTCCTCGGTGAGTTCGGCGAGCGCGGCAAGGTCATCGCCGGCAGACACGACGCCGCTGAACTGCTTGAGCGTTTCGGTGAGCGACTTGAGTTCTTGGATGTTGCCCGCGGCGGCCTCGGCGTTGTCCCAAAAGCCGGGCGCTGCCATGCGCGTTTCGATCGCCGTCTTGCGGGCCTCCTTGGCGGGAAGGTCAAAGAGAGTCGCGGAGACTGACAATACGACCGGCGATGTCCTGTACGTTACGCTTCAGTTCGGAATCCATCGAGTGTCCCTTCAGAAGTGGCCTGACGACTACCCTGACTGGCCGAATTATAGCCCGCGCGACCGGTGGCGTGCAGGCCAACATTCTTTCATTGTGCGATTCGTGGTGCCATTGGCGCAGGTTATCGCGCGTCCGCCGAGCCGGGCACGACGCGAGCCAAGTCCTCGCTCAGAATCGACGGGCACCAGTGCTTCTCGATGTGTTCGACCACCAGTTCCGTCCCGCGTGTGTGGCTGACGTAGGGCGGTCGCCGCGGGTTGTACATCGCGTCGGTCAGATCGCGCACCAGCACGACGTTGATGCCGAGCATCCGAAGCTGGCGGATTCCGAACGGCCGCCCGAGCACGCACATGTTCGTGTGCACGCCCATCATGGCGATGTTCGTGATCCCCTCTTGCCGGCAGAAGTTGTAGATCTCGACTCCCGAATCGCTCACGCCGTCGGGGCCGACCATGTCGATCGCCGGGTGCTGGTTCTTGTAGTTGCCGACCGCGGGCGGCGGAATCGGATCGTCGCAGCCCTTGTCCGTATCGTCGATCGGCAGCGCTCCTTCCTTCTTCGGGTCGAGGTAACACCACGGTTGAATCGGCACGGGCGGCTCGACTTGTGGCGCCTGCATCATGCGTTTGCGGAACTCGGTGTCTTGATATGTCTTCATCGTGCCGCTCGGCGCGTGAATGATCTGGACGCCGTGCGAGCGCGCCGCTGTGATCACCTGGTTGACCCGCGGCGCCATGGCGTTCACGCGCTGTTTCGCGCATCGGCAGTAATGATCGTCCCACATGTCGCAAATGATGATCGCCGTCTCCGCGACGTTCCAATCGACGACCGTGCTGCGCTCTTGGTACTCACCCGATCCGGCTCGCGTCTCAACTCGGCCGCGCAGGTTCAACCGCAGCTTGCCCGGCACTTTGGCGCGGTTGGGGATCATCGCCGTTTCGTCGGCGGCCGTGGCGACCGGTCGCGAGCACCACGCCGCAAACGTCATCGCTCCGCCGAACAGCACCGAGCAACTCACCACTCTCGCAAGCAAACCACGCTTCATGTCTGACTCCTTGACCAGGACGACCACTTCGGCGCGGACGCCTTGGCACGACTTGACGGACCTTTGGTCAGCCAGTCTATTCTTGGCTTGTGCCTTTGCCAACCCGCGCGTGTGGAGACGGTCCTGGCCATGAATCCATCTCGAACCAACTTCGCTTGGGTGCTGCTCCCGATCGTGCTGCTCGCCGGCTCACTGCCCGTGCTGGCCCAGCAGCGCGAAGTGATCCCGCACGCGCAGGACAAGCCGCCCGGCCCGCCGCTCACGCCGGCCGAGGCCATCCAGAAGATGAGGGTGCCGCCGGGGTTCGCGGTCGAACTTGTCGCCAGCGAACCGGACATCGTCAACCCAATCGCACTGACGTTCGACGAGCGCGGCCGCATCTGGATCACCGAGAGTCTCGAGTATCCGCGCTCCGAGCCGGGCCCGGGCCGCGACCGCGTGAAGGTGCTTGAAGACACCGACGGCGATGGCAAGGCCGACAAGTTCACTGTGTTCGCCGATGGACTGAACATCCCGTCGGGCATCGCGGTGGGCCACGGCGGCGTCTGGGTCGCCAACTCGCCCGACATCCTGTTCATGCAAGACACCGACGGCGACGGCAAGGCCGATCGGCGCGAGGTCGTGGTCACCGGCTTCGGTCGAGCCGACACGCATGAACTGCCGAACTCGCTCACCTGGGGACCGGACGGTTGGCTCTATGGACTGAACGGCGTGTTCAACCCGAGTCGCGTCGAGCAGGATGGCCGGCGCTACGAGTTCACCTGCGCACTGTTTCGCATCCACCCGCGCACGCGGCGGTTCGAGTTGTTCGCCGAGGGCACATCGAATCCGTGGGGCGTCGCGTGGGACACCGAGGGCAGCGCGTTCCTCTCGGCCTGCGTGATCGACCATCTCTGGCACCTGGTCGAGACCGGCTACTATCACCGCCAAGGCGGACCATACCCGCCGTTCACCTGGAAGATGGAGTCGATCGTCGAGCACAAGCATCAGAAGGCGGCGTACTGCGGCATCCACTTCTTCGATTCCGACGCCTACCCGCCGCAGTTTCGCGAGCGGCTCGTGATGGGCAACATCCACGGCAACTGCATCAACGTGGATCGCCTCGAACGGCGCGGCGCGACCTACGTCGGGCGCGGCGAAGACGACTTCCTCACCGCCAACGACGCATGGTTCATGCCGGTCGTGCAGAAGACCGGGCCTGACGGATGTCTGCATGTGCTCGACTGGTACGACCGCTACCACTGCTATCAGGACGCGCGTCGTGATCCGGCCGGCATCGACCGGCTCAAAGGCAGGCTGTACCGCGTGCGCTACAAAGACACGCCACGTGCGCCGCGATTCGATCTGGCGAAGGAATCGGACGACCAATTAGTCGAACGGCTGAAGAGTCCGAACGTGCTGTTCCGCGATCTTGCACAGCGGATGCTCAGCGAGCGACTGGCGGCGGCGACCGCCCAACGCGGGCCGGCCGACGGCCAGAGTGTGCTCGCGCGGCGGCTCGAACAACTCGTGCTCGATGCCGCGGTCGCGCGCAAGTACCGCATGCACGCGCTGTGGTCGCTCGTCGGAGCAGGGCCGCTGGAACCCAAGTTCCACGCGGCGCTGCTGAGTCACGCCGATGCCGGCCTGCGCGCGTGGGGCGTGCGCGCAGCCGGCGCCGGCGACACGGTACACGACGCGATCCATCGCCGCATCGTCGAACTCGCCCACGATGCGTCGCCCGACGTGCAGCTTCAGGTCGTGATCGCCGCGCGCAAGATCGCCGGCCTCAACCCGATGCCGCTCTGGCTCGACATCCTCTCGGACTGCCGCGACGAGCGAGTCATCCCGCCGATCGTGTGGCAGAACCTGCACCCGATGCTTGAAGATCGCGCCGGCGAGTTCGTCGCGTTGGTTGCCCGCGATGATGTCGCTGGCTCGGACCAGAAGACCCCCCCTGCCCTGGCCGCCCTGATCCCGCGTGCGTTTGACCGCATCGTCGCTCGCAAACAGTTTGACGCCGCGCTCGTGGCCAAGTTGCTCGCCGCGACGATCGACGGTCCGCGGGCGGACAGCGACGTCGCCCGGCGCTGCATCGGATCAGTTGCGGGACGAATCCACAACCGCGAATTGACCGGCAAGGACCTTGCCGCCGCACGCCAGTCACTTCAGCCGCTGCTCACTCGCGCGATGACGGCCGGCCCCGAAGGCCCGCTCTACATCGAGGCGGCGCTGCTGTCGAATCTGCTTGGCGATCCAGCAGGTCGAGCCGCCGCGCGGCAGGGCTTCGCGGCCGCCGCGCTGCCCGAACAACGGCGGCTGCTCGCGCTCGACGCACTCATCGCCGTCGGCGATGCCGAAACACTCGACGCGGCCGCCCGCGCACTGCCCGACCCGAAGGCGGGTTCGGTCGACTTTCGCGGCAAGATGCTGGCCTCGCTCGGTCGATCAGATTCGCCGCGCGTCGCGACTATCGTGCTCGCCGCGTTCGACCGCCTCGAACCGGAACTGCAGCCGCGGGCCGTCGAGTTGCTCACGCAACGCACCGCCTGGGCCAAGCCGCTGCTCGCAGCGATCGCCGACAAGAAGATCGCTGCATCGGTATTGAATCTGAACCAAGTGCGCCGGCTCAACGCCAGCAGGGACGAGGAACTGATCAAACTCGTCCGGGCGCAATGGGGCACGGTGCGCGAGGACCGCAATCCGGGCCGCGAACAGGTCATCGACCAGGTCCGCTCCTTGGTGCGCAAGAGTCCGGGCGATCCGCACGCGGGCGTAGCGGTGTTCAACAAGGTCTGCGCCCAGTGCCATAAGATGTACGGCGAGGGGACCGACGTCGGACCCGACATCACGTCGAACGGCCGCGGGTCGTTCGAGCAACTCTTGTCGAATGTCCTCGACCCCAGCCTGGTGATCGGCGCCGCCTACCAAGCGACGACCGTGGCCACGACCGACGGCCGCATCCTGACCGGCCTCCTTGCGGAAGACAGCCCACAGCGCATCGTGCTCAAGACGCAGGGCGGCAAGCTCGAGACCATCCCGCGCTCGCAAATCGACGAGATGAAACTGAGTGCGCTGTCGATGATGCCCGAAGACCTGGAGAAACAACTGACGCCCAAGGAACTCGCCGACCTGTTCGCGCTGCTGATGCTCGACAAGCCGCCCAGCGACCCGAGCGCGAAGCTGTTGCCCGCAACATCGCCAGCGCCGTAGCAGCCGTCGGTGGGTGTGCAGCCAGGCCGACCACCTGAAAGGAGTGAGTGATGTTCCTCAGCAAGGGTTTCCCGCGGTTCATTCACGTGGCGGCAATCGCCGCGGTACCATCTGTATCGGACGGATCGTCTTGCTGGCCCGGACAAGGTCCGCACCGAAGGCCGACCAACCGATTGCCACCGAAGTTCGTGAGCAACGCTAGGCGCCGCACAAATGCGACAGCCGACGGATGAGCCCAGAGTAGTCCTGGTCGCCGTCACGGCCGGTGGTTTCTATGGATCGTAGGATTTCGCGTATCGCATCCACCAACGCCGCCAGAACAGCAACCGTGTCGGGCGTCATCGCGAGCTTGCCGTCGCGCATCTGCTTGAGCACCACGACCGCCCCCTTTTGACGCCGACATTGTAATCCGAAGTGTGGCCGAAGGCAGCAGTTCAAAACAGAAATGGCGAGGGTCGCCGTTGGTCAACGGACGACCCCCGCCGTGGTTGTGCCCCGGAAACGTCCGGGCGGCTACCATGCTCCGGCCCCGCACTGTCTTGACCTCATGGGTCTTGGTAGTTCACTTGCTCGTGGCTGTCGTTGCGGGTGTCGAAATCCGTGATTTGGTCGTGTTGCCTTTCTTGTTCGGAGGCGCCAAGTCGTCTTGGAAATTGTCCGCACCAGATCCGCCCTTCATCTTGTCCTTGCCCTCTCCGCCGCTCAGCGCGTCGTTGCCGGACCCGCCGTCGGCTGGGAAACGTCCGACAAACTTCAAAACGAGATGAAGCGGATCGCGGTCTCGGTGCGAAAGCGAGCGGTGAACGAGTCGGACCTGTCGGACGCGATTCGCTCCAGCTCGCGCGGCTGCTCGCCACGCGGGCCGGGCCTGACACGCCCGCTGAAAGACGAGGCGACGGCGCTCGAAACGCGGCTCATTGAAGAGGCGCTCGGCGCCTGTGACCGCAATCAGATGCAAGCGGCACGCAGGCTCGGCCTGAGTCGCCAGGGAATGATCAAGAAGATGAAACGCTACGAAATTCGCCCGTAGCTGCGATCGGCGAGCGTTTTGCAATTCGGCCACGCGCACGCAGGCCGCGTACGCCACAATAAGCCACCGCCTAGGAAACCGAGCCGGTGATCGCCTTGCCGATCTCGTAGATTTGTTGCACGTCGAGCACCAAGTCATTGCGCTCGAAGAGGTGAGCGACCGCCGCCTTGTGGATTTTCATCTTGGTGCCGCCAACGCCGATCGCGCCGTAGCACTTCACGCCGTTTCGGTCGATGCCCGCGTCCGTGCCGGCGATGGACTCGATGCCGAGCGGCGGGACCGCGTTCAGATCAATGGCCACTCTCAGTGAATGGCCAGCGGAGAACGCGGCGGCCGGCATGAGGCAAACACCGGCGCCACCGGCCGCGATCACGATCTCGGCTGCGTCGACGACGGTGGCGAGGTCGACGGGTGACGCGGTCGCGACCGGATCGAGTTGTGCGCCGGGCGACGCGGCCGACACGGCGTCGCACACGGCCGCGGCCCGGCCGCGATCGCGCGAACCGACGCGGACGCGGGCGCCTTCGCCGGCGAGAATCCGCACGACACGCTGACCGACCGGGCCAGTCGCGCCCAGCACGAGCGCGGTCGCGCCGGCCAACGTGCAGTGCTTGCGCGCGGCTAGCACAGCGGCCGCCGCGGTCGTGTTCGCGCCGTTGGCGTCGAGCATCAGCGACACACGCAGCGGCCCGAAGAAACTTGCCTGGGCCGCCGCCAGCATCTGCTCGCCGACCGAAACGCTGCTGCCGCCGACGAACACCGCGGTGTACTTCAGGTCCTTGGGGCCGCGCGTGAAGATCGCGCCGTAGACCAGATTGCGCACATCATCGGGCCGCACAGCACCGTAGCTAAACAACTCCTCGGCCCCCGCATCGATCGCCGCCACTCGGTCGAAGACGCTGGGCTGCGGGTCGCTGTCAAGCTGGATCAGGATCTTGCGCTTCTCGGGCATGTCCAGGGGTTGAGGGGTTGAGGATTAAAAAGTGCTGAGGGGCAGGTCAACTCGCGGTAGCGATCTTCCATTCGTCAACCCCTTCAACTTCTCAACACCTCAACCCTCTTCTATCCTTCTACGCGAACGGGTGCTTCGCCGTGTCCTTCTTGGCTGTGATCTCGTCGATCTTCGGTTCACCCCGCATCGCGCGCGCGATCGACAGTTTCGTTGCTTCGTAGTTGTACTTGTAGATCTTGGCGTTGTCCTTGGCTTCCCAGTGAATGAATACGCCGCAGACGATGACCAGGTTGTCGGCTTCGCTCTTCGGAATCACTCCCTCGGCGACCGAGTCGGCGACCGCTTTGGCGACTGCAGCCTGAGCCGGCCCGAACATTTGCACGGCCTGTGCCGCGCCCTTGATCGTCACTTTGGTGATGAGCACCGTGGCGGGCTTGCAAATGAGGTTCGGGGTCAGCACGGCCAACAGATTCGAGTGCCCCGCCGACTGCCGGGCTAGGGCATCGGCAAATGCATGGCCGACTGGGCCGGCCTTGTCGCCGATCAGCAGATCGATGTGTGCTATTTCGTTGCCTTCGCCGACCAACGCTTCACCGACGTACATGGACATGGTGGTCTCTCCTTGGTTTGGATGTCGAACGAGTGTGCGGGACTCGAACCAACCGGCTGCCGGCCCTTGCCGACTGCGGGATGTTCTATATCGTGTGAGCGTGATGAATGCAAGTTGCTGGACCAGTCGATGAACGTCATCTTGGTGGGTGCAAGCACGCGAGCGGCGGCGTATTCGGCGCTGCGTGCTCGACTGCGCCCGATTTGTGCCGACCTCTTCGCCGATCACGACCTGGCCGATCGCTGCCAGGTCTCGCGCGTGGCGATGCGGGACTATCCGGAGGGCCTTATCGAAGCGGTTCGCGCGAGCCCGCCGGGCGCTTGGGCGTACGTCGGTGCGATCGAGAATCATCCGGCCGTGGTGGACACGATCGCCGCCGAGCGACCGCTCTGGGGCAATGGCGGAGCCGTGCTGCGACGCGTACGCGACCCGTTTGCCGTGGCCGAATGCCTGGCCCGCGCGGGACTGCCGCATCCGCAGTTACGACGCGTCGGCCCCGGTGCTCCACGGGCGGAGAGTTGGCTGGTCAAGCCGCTGGCCGGCGCCGGCGGGCGAGGCATCGGCGAGTACGGCGTGCTCAGTACCCAGCAACCCGATTTGCCGGGCCGCGTCGGAGACGGCGCCGCGGACGAGACGCCACGCCCAACCCATTTTCTTCAGCAGCGAATCAGCGGCGTCTCTTGCGCGGCGGTGTTCGTCGCCAATGGCCGCGATTGCGTGCTCGTGGGCGCCACTCGCCAACTCGTCGGCGAGCCGACGTTTCACGCCAAGCCGTTTCACTACTGCGGGAGCGTCGGCCCAATGGCGATCAGCCGCGCCGCCGAGCAGTGTTGTGAGGCGATCGGCGCCACGTTGGCCTCAGAGTTCGGGTTGATGGGCCTGTTCGGCGTCGATGCGATCCTGCGTGGCGACGAAGTTTGGCCCGTTGAGGTGAACCCTCGCTACACCGCGTCGATGGAGATCGTCGAGCACGCCTTGCAGAGTCCGCTGTTTGGGTGGCACCGCGACGCTTGCACGTCGGGCGCCCTGCCCGCGGCGGAGTGGGTCCGTGGACTCCGCGAGCAGGCGGTCGGAGTGCTCGCGAAGGCCGTACTGTTTGCTCCGTGCGACCTCGTCGCGCCGGACCTGGCGGAATACCTGTCGCCGACGCTCGCCGATTCCGGCGCCTGGCCATTGCCGCTGATTGCCGACATACCACCGAGCGATACGCCGATCGCCGCCGGGCAACCGATATTGACGGTGTTCGCCGCACAGCCGTCGCCACAGGCCGCCGAGCGAGCGCTCATCGAGGCCGCAAACCGGCTGTACCGCCGACTCGGCCTGTGATCGCGACACACCGCCCCCCGCCAAATCACGGTTGCAGGTCCGGCAGTCCGATCGTTAACGCCGTAGCGACGCACTGAGTACTGCTCCACACTGAATAGGGTCTGAAATCGGCTTCGGTCGTTTAACCCGCAGCCGCAGGCGAGGTGTGGCTGGCGTTTGTTGTGCCTCGCCTGCGGCTGCGGGTTAAACGAATTCAAACCCCTTTCAGTGCGGAGCGTCGCCGGTTCGCTTCGGTTGACTTAGCCGGGGTCATCTTCCACAATCGGTTCATGACCGAGACATTTGTGCTGATCCCCGGCCGCACAAGCCGTCAGGGCACGTCGCTCAACGAGGGCAAGTTCACTGCAGAGTACCTGGAGGAGACGAGCACGCTTCAGATCAACGCAGCCGACATGCGGCGGCTCGGCCTCGCCGACGGCGACCGAGTGAGGCTGCGAAGCGATCATGGCCAGGTCGACGTGCCGTGCCGCGGGGCCAAGGGCGACGAACTGCCGCCCGGCCTCCTGTTCATCGCGTACGGCGACGCATCCAGCCGCTTGATGGGCGGCGACACGCACGGCACGGGCATGCCCGACTCGAAGGGGATTGATGTGACGATGGAGAAGACATGACAGCCGTGAATCCGCAAACGAAGACCGTCGAGAACGCCACGTGTACTTTCTGTGGGTGCGTCTGTGATGACATGATCCTCACGGTCGAGGGGAACCACATCACCAAGGCGAAAAACGCCTGCGTGCTCGGCAATGCGTGGTTCTTGAACCACCACATCGAAGAACGGGCGGTGTGTACGATCCAGGGCGAGCCTGCCACGCTGGACGAAGGAGTCGAGCGTGCGGCCGAAATCCTGACGCAGGCACGTTACCCGATCGTGTACGGCCTCTCGGACACAACGTGCGAGGCGCAGCGAGTCGCCGTGGCAATCGCCGATCGCGTCGGGGCGTGCGTCGACACGACCACGTCGGTCTGCCACGGGCCGAGCGGCATGGCATTTCAAGGGGTCGGCGAGGTGACCTGCTCGCTGGGCGAAGTCAAGAACCGAGCGGACCTGGTGATCTTCTGGGGATCGAATCCGGCAGAGTCGCACCCGCGACACTTCACGAAATACTCGATCATGCCCAAGGGGCTGTTCGTGCCGAACGGCCGCAAAGACCGCACGGTCGTGATCGTCGATGTGCGCAAGACGAAGAGCGCGAAGGCGGCCGACATCTTTCTGCAGATCAAGCCGCGCAAGGATTTCGAGGCGCTGTGGGCGCTACGGGCGCTGGTCAAGGGCGTCAAGCTCGGCCCGGAGATTGAGGCCGAGACCGGCCTGTCGCTGGCCGCGCTCGAAGACCTTGCCGAAAAGATGAAGAAATGCAAGTTCGGCGTGCTGCTCTTCGGCATGGGTCTGTCGATGACCCGCGGCAAGCACCTGAACGTCGAGGCCGCGCTGGCGCTGGCCCGCGACCTCAACCAGTTCACGCGATTCACCGCCAAGCCGATGCGCGGGCACGGCAACGTCACGGGCGCAGACAACGTCGTGTCGTGGAGCACCGGCTTCCCGTTTGGTGTATCGCTCGGCCGCGGCTATCCACGATTCAACCCCGGCGAGTTCACGACCGCCGACACGCTGGCGCGCGGCGAGGCCGACGCAGCCATGATCATCGCCTCGGACCCGATGTCGAACTTCAGCCAGCCGGCCCGCGAGCACCTCGCACGCATCCCGTCCATCGTGCTTGACCCGAAAGAAACCCCCACCGCGCGGGCCGCCACGGTCGCCTTCTGTACCGCCACGTACGGCATCAACACCGCCGGAACCGTCTACCGCATGGACGACGTGCCGATCCCGCTGCGCCCCGCGTTCGATTCGCCGTATCCGAGCGACCTCGACGTGCTGACGCGGATCGAGCGGCGGATTCGCAACGGTCATTGTGATAAGCTGAGTTCGGCAGGCGGCCATTGACGCCGAGCCCAAGACCTCTGGAGGACCGATCATGTCTGTCTCCTCTTGGCCATCACGCCCGTCCGGCTTCGGTGAACCGGCCTGGGACATCGCGACGCTGTTTCCCAATCAAGGCACGTGGAGCGAAGAGGAATACCTCGCGCTGGACACAAACCATCTTGTGGAATTCACCGACGGCTACTTGGAAGTGCTCCCCATGCCAACTACCACACATCAGTTGATTGCTGCGTATCTGTTCGAGACTCTGAAGGCGTTCGTGGCGAAACACAGTCTCGGCTTGGTCCTGTTTGCCGCGCTCAAGATTCGTATCCGCCCAAACAAGCACCGTGAACCCGACGTGCTGTTCGTGTCCCGCGCGCACGAGAATCTCATTGGCGAGGAATTCTGGACCGGGGCCGATCTGGTAATGGAAGTCGTGAGCAAGGACAATCCGGAGCGTGACTGGGTGAAAAAACGCTCGGACTACGCCGAAGCGGGCATTCCGGAGTATTGGATCGTGGACCCGCACCGCGGCGTGATTGTCGTGTTACGCCTCGAAGCCGGCCGTTACGTCGAACACGGCGAGTTTCCACGCGGATCGCGCGCGACATCGGTGCTGTTGCCCGGCTTCGAGATCGATGTCACCGCCGCTCTGGCGGGGAGACAATAGTCCGCCGCCCAACGTTCGGATGTGCGAGCCATGACTAAATGGCTTTGCGTGATTCTGGGAGTCCGCAGGGACAGTAGCCCGACGCGC